>NZ_QNFZ01000190.1 GCF_003313395.1 Nonomuraea lactucae
CAGCCGGGCCGCCGCGATGCGGGCCGAGGTGCCGCTGAGGTCCTGCCCGAGCACCCGGCCGGCCCGGGGCGCGAGCAGCAGCGTGCCGACGCCGCAGGCGGGGTCGAGGACGGTGCCGCCCTCTGCGCCCACCAGGGCGACCATCAGCTCGGCGGTCTCCTCACGGGTCACCGAGAGCTGCCGGGAGTGGGACTCCAGGTAGCGCTCGCACAGGAACTCGTACGCGGTGAGCGGGTCGTGCCGCCCGGCCAGCTCGGAGACCAGCTCCGCCAGCTCGGGGTCGAGCGCGCCGCGACCGGTCGTCAGCAGCGCGCCCGCCCGCGCCACCAGCTCGCCCAGGCGCAGATCTCCGGCCGCCCTCAGGCGTTGCCACACCCGATCTCCCAGCGAGACCTGGTAGGACTTCCCGTAGCGGCGCAGCCACGACTCGACCTCGGGCAGCGAGAACAACGGCTGATTCGCGGTTCCTCCGACGGGACGGGGGAAGTCGTCATGGCGGCGGCGCCAGTTGCTCACCGCGGCCCGCCCGACCCCGGCGAGCCGGGCGATGTCCCCGGCGTTCACGGTGGGGTCGTGGCTCATGTCGCCCACAGTAGTTCACAAGAGTCTTCAGCGCATCTGCTTGTGAAGTCTTTCAACCAATGATTTACTGCAGGTATGAAGCACAACATCCGCTATGCCGCCGGATCAGATGTGGGCCGCCGCCGGGAGCAGAACGAGGACTCCGGCTACGCGAGCGGCCGGTTGCTCGTGGTGGCTGACGGGATGGGTGGACACGCGGCCGGCGAGCTGGCGAGCTCGGCGGCGATCGCCGTCATGCGCGAGCTGGATGCCACGCTTCCCGAGACGGGCGCCGACTTGGAGGCCGCGCTGGAGGGCGCCGTGCACGAAGCGGCGCGCAGGCTCGTCGAGCTGGCCGAGATCGACCCCGCGCGCAGGGGTATGGGCACCACGGTGACCGCCGTGCTGTGGGACGGCTACCAGTTCGCCCTGGCTCATCTCGGTGACTCCCGCGGATACCTGCTTCGCGACGGTGCTCTTTACCAGATGACCAAGGATCACACACTTGTGCAGTCGATGGTGGACGAAGGACGGATAACGGAGGATCAGGCCGCGGTGCATCCCCGGCGTTCCATGGTCCTGCGCGTGCTGGGCAGCGAAGGCAGGGCGGAGCCGGACATGGCGCTGCGCGAAGCCGAGCCTGATGACCGCTACCTCCTCTGCTCCGACGGGCTCACGACGGTGCTCGGGCCCGAGACCCTGCACGAGGTGCTGACCACGGTGGCAGACCCGGCCCTGGCCGTCCAGAGGCTCATCGACCTCGCGAACGAGGGCGGCTCGCCCGACAACGTGACCGTGATCGTGGCCGACGTGGTCGCGCCGGGCACCGGTGACGAGCAGGTCTACCGGGTCGGCGCCGGAGCCTAGCCCGAGCCCGGCGGTCGCTTCTGTCACTCGAGTGCCATTTCGCCTCATGGCTAGCCACTTTTCCGGTGTGCGGCGCGCGATCACGATGTCGCCATTACAGTCCATCGTGATCTGCCCGATTTTCTGGGAGGAGTGGCACTGGACCAGATCGCGGAAGCGCTGCTGAGAGAGGTCCGTCAGGAGCTCGGCTACCGGGAGAAGGGCGGACAGCACACCAAGTTCGGCCACTGGTACGCCGACCGCGTCCAGGACTCCCAGTACCGCAACGCCCCGTGGTGCGACATGTTCATCGCCTGGGCGGCCGACAGGGCCGGGGTCGCCGACTACGTCGGGCAGTTCGCCTGGACGCCGTCCCACGCCGTGTGGTTCATCAAGCAGGGCGCGTGGAGCGCCGAACCGGAGCCCGGGGCGCTCGTCTTCTTCGACTGGAAGGGCGGCAAGAGCTACAAGGGCGTCGACCACGTCGGCATCGTCGAGCGCGTCTCCGGCAAGAAGATCCACACGATCGAGGCCAACGTCGACCGAGTCTGGCTCAAGCGCAAGGTCCGCGAGACGGACAAGGTCGTCGGGTACGGCCTGCCCCGCGCGGTCAAGACCAACGCCACGCTGACCGAGATCCGCAGCACCGAGCTTCCGTTCGCGTCCGCGCCCAGGCAGGCGGCGCCGGAGTCGCCGTTCGACGTCTTAGGCACGCCGCAGGCGCTGCTCGCCGCGATGGTGCTGATGACCGTCGTGCTCTCCCTGCGCTTCACGAGCCGCCGCCGCGGCAACCACCGCCGCTTCGCGCGACCTTGGAACGCACCACCCCCCGCACCCCGCCGCCCCGCTCCGTCCCGGACGCTGGCCCCGTCGCGAGCCGTGGACCTGAAGTGCCCGCCCGCCGCGGCCCCGTCCGGTGGCCGGGTCCCCAGGGCCCGCGTCTCCCTGGAAGCGGGTCACTTGGAAGCGAGCCACCCGGAAGCGAGCCACCTGGAAGCGAGCCACGGTCGCCACCCCACCGCCACCCGCCGCAGGCCGTACGAGCCGAAGCCCTGAACGAGGGCGCGGCCGGTGGGAAATAGTAGGACGTCCTAGTATCTTGGTGGAGAGACCCCTCACAAAGGAGTGTTCTGCCGTGCACGTTCCGGTTCACCCAGTCCGATTCGTGACGGCCGCGGCCCTGTTCGACGGTCATGACGCGGCGATCAACATCATGCGGCGCATCCTCCAGTCTCAGGGCGCCGAGGTCATCCACCTCGGCCACAACAGGTCCGTGGACGAGATCGTCACCGCCGCCATCCAGGAGGACGTCCAGGGAGTCGCGATCAGCTCCTACCAGGGCGGGCACGTGGAGTTCTTCACGTACCTCGTCGACCTGCTGCGCGAGCGCGGCGCCGAGCACATCAAGGTGTACGGCGGAGGCGGCGGCGTCATCGTGCGGGAGGAGATCGACCTCCTCCACTCCCGCGGCGTCACCCGCATCTTCTCGCCCGAGGACGGCCAGCGCCTCGGCCTGCCCGGCATGATCAACAAGCTGATCGAGGAGTGCGACGTCGAGCTGCCGGGCGCTCCCGCGGCCGAGGCCGTCGTCTCCGGCGACCAGGCCGCCCTGGCCAGGGCGATCACCCTGATCGAGTCCGGGCGCGCCCCCGACGACCTCCTGGAGGCCCTGCGCGCGGCCGGCGGCCGGGCGCCGCGTCGGGCGCCCGTGCTCGGCATCACGGGCACCGGCGGGTCCGGCAAGTCGTCGCTCACCGACGAGCTGGTGCGCCGGCTCCGGGTGGACAACGACGACAAGCTGCGCATCGCGGTCATCGCCATCGACCCCACCCGCCGCCGCGGCGGCGGCGCCCTGCTGGGCGACCGGATCCGCATGAACAGCCTGGGCCCCCAGACCTACTTCCGCTCGCTGGCCACCAGGGGCGCCGCCAGCGAGGTGCCCGCCTGCCTCGACGACGTGGTCACCGCCTGCCGCTCCGCCGGCTACGACCTGGTCGTCGTGGAGACCCCGGGCATCGGCCAGGGCGACGCCGGCATCGTGCCGCACGTGGACGTGCCCGTCTACGTCATGACCCCCGAGTTCGGCGCGGCCTCCCAGCTGGAGAAGATCGACATGCTCGACTTCGCCGAGGCCGTGGTGATCAACAAGTACGAGCGGCGTGGGGCCGAGGACGCCCTGCGCGACGTGCGCCGCCAGTTGCTGCGCAACCGCGAGGCGTTCGGCGTGCCGCCGGAGGAGATGCCGGTGTTCGGCACGATCGCCGCCCGCTACAACGACGCCGGGGTGACCGCCCTCTACCACCACCTCAAGGATCTCCTGCTGGACAAGGGCATGCAGGCCGGGCCCGGGCTCCTTGAGCCGGTCCAGGGCCGCACCTCCCAGGCGTCGGCCGCGGTCGTCCCGCCCGCCCGCGTCCGCTACCTCGCCGAGATCGCCGAGACGGTCCGCGACTACCACGCCGAGACGCTCGCCCAGGCGGAGGCGGCCCGCCGCCGCCAGCAGCTCGCCGCCGTGCGGTCGATGCTGGAGGAGGGCGGCACGGGCGGCAGCGACGACGACCGGCTGGCGGCGCTGGCGGACCGGGCCGAGCGGGGGCTGAGCGAGGAGAGCCGGGCGCTGCTCGATGCCTGGCCCGCCATGCGCGAGCAGTACACCGCCGACGAGTTGGTCGTGCGCGTACGCGACCGGGAGATCCACACGCCGCTCTGGCGCGAGACGCTGTCCGGCAACCGCATCCCCCGGGTGGCCCTGCCCCGTCACACCGACCACGGCGAGCTCCTCAGGTTCCTCCGGAGCGAGAACCTGCCCGGCGTGTTCCCGTTCACCGCGGGCGTGTTCCCCTTCAAGCGGGACGACGAGGACCCGACCCGGATGTTCGCCGGCGAGGGCGACCCGTTCCGCACCAACCGGCGCTTCAAGCTGCTCTCCGAAGGGCAGCCCGCGACCCGCCTGTCCACGGCGTTCGACTCGGTCACCCTGTACGGCCACGACCCCGACCCGCGGCCGGACATCTACGGGAAGGTCGGCACGTCCGGCGTCTCCATCGCGACGCTCGACGACATGAAGGCGCTCTACGACGGGTTCGACCTGATCGCGCCCAACACGTCGGTGTCGATGACGATCAACGGCCCCGCCCCGACGATTCTCGCCTTCTACCTCAACGCCGCCGTCGACCAGGTGACCGGCAGGTTCCGGGCCGAGCACGGGCGGGAGCCGAGCGAGGAGGAGGCCCGGCAGCTCCGGGCGCGGACCCTCGCCACGGTGAGGGGCACGGTCCAGGCCGACATCCTCAAGGAGGACCAGGGCCAGAACACCTGCATCTTCTCCACCGAGTTCTCGCTCAGGATGATGGCCGACATCCAGGAGTGGTTCATCGCCAACGGGGTCCGCAACTTCTACTCGGTCTCGATCTCCGGCTACCACATCGCCGAGGCCGGCGCGAACCCCATCAGCCAGCTCGCCTTCACGCTCGCCAACGGCTTCACCTACGTCGAGGCGTACCTGGCCCGCGGGATGAGGATCGACGACTTCGCGCCCAACCTGTCGTTCTTCTTCTCCAACGGCATGGACCCCGAGTACAGCGTGCTCGGGCGCGTCGCCCGCCGCATCTGGGCGGTCGCGATGCGCGAGAGGTACGGCGCCGCCGAGCGGTCGCAGAAGCTCAAGTACCACATCCAGACCTCGGGCCGCTCCCTGCACGCCCAGGAGATGGACTTCAACGACATCCGCACCACCCTGCAGGCCCTGATCGCGATCTACGACAACTGCAACAGCCTGCACACCAACGCCTTCGACGAGGCCGTGACGACCCCGTCGGCCGACTCGGTGCGCCGGGCCATGGCCATCCAGCTGATCATCAACCGCGAGTGGGGCCTGGCGCGCAACGAGAACCCGCTGCAGGGCTCTTACATCATCGACGAGCTGACGGACCTGGTGGAGGAGGCGGTGCTGCGGGAGTTCGAGCGGCTGTCGGACCGGGGCGGCGTGCTGGGCGCGATGGAGACGGGCTATCAGCGCGGCCGGATCCAGGACGAGTCGATGCTGTACGAGACGCGCAAGCACGACGGCTCGCTGCCGATCATCGGCGTCAACACCTTCCGCAACCCGCGCGGCGACGAGCCGCAGCCGCAGCAGCTGGAGCTCGCCAGGGGCACCGAGGAGGAGAAGAGGTCGCAGCTCGACCGCCTGCACGGCTTCCACGAGCGCAACCAGGGCGAGGCGCCGGCCGCGCTGGCCCGGCTGCGGGAGGTCGCCATGGCCGACGGCAACGCCTTCGAGGTGCTGATGGAGACGGCCAGGGTCTGCTCGCTCGGCCAGATCACCGACGCGCTGTTCGAGGCGGGCGGCCAGTACAGGCGGAACGTCTGACCGTTCGGCTCCGGCTCGTGCCGTACGGGCGGCGTCGCCTGTCAGGTCCTCCTGCCGACGCCGCACACCGCCAGCGACGATGCCGGGTCGTCGGCGAAGTCGATCGCGTCGGCCTCCTCGGGATGCCACTGCGACAGCCACACCAGGCCCGGCTCGACCAGCTCGAACCCCGTGAACAGCTCGGCGACCCGCTCCCGGCCGCGCATGGACAGGGGAACTCCCGTCCGGCCGTAGACCTCGACCGCCTTGTCCACGACGGCGCTGCGGGCGTCGCTGGAGCCGTGCGAGATGGCCAGGTGGCTGCCGGGGGCCATCGCGTCGCGGAACGTGGCGACGATGCCCCCGGGGTCGTCGCCGTCGGCGATGTGGTGCATGACCCCGACGAGTAGGACGCCGACGGGCTCGCTGAAGTCGATGACGCGCAGCACGTCGGGGTGCTTCAGGATGGTCTCGGGATGGCGCAGGTCGCCCTCGACCACGGCCGTGGTGTCCGGGTCGACCGGCAGCGCCCGGACGTGGGTGAGCACGACGGGGTCCCGGTCGACGTAGGCCACGCGCGCCTCCGGCGCGACCTCCCGGGCCACCTCGTGCACGCTGCCGTAGGCGGGCAGCCCGGTGCCGACGTCGAGGAACTGGCGCAGCCCTGCGGCGGCCAGCCGTCGCACGGCGCGCCGCAGGAACGCCCTGTTGGCCCGCGCGGCCGCGCGCACCTCAGGAGCGACCCGCAGCAGCTCCTCGGCCGCCTCCCGGTCCACGGCCAGATGGTCCTTGCCCCCGAGGAAGTAGTCGTAGAGCCGGGCGATGTTCGGCGTGTTCGGATCGAAACCCAGTGGTTCTCGCTCCAATCAGCGATCCCCCGATCAGACAGTGACGATCTTTTGCTGAGAGTCTACGGATTCGTCAGCCCATTTGTGGAGTCCCTATGGATTCGGCCGGAACTTCGTTCGTTTCGGCCGTCGTCCGGAAGGGGCCCGGACGCCACGGGGGTGCAGGTGGATCATAGTGTGTCTGGTGTGAAGGATGACGCGGGGGTCCCGGTGCGCGTGCCCGAGACCGTGACGCGGATCGTGTCGCTCGTACCGTCGCTGACGGAGTCGGTGGCACTGACGCTGCCCGGGGCCCTGGTGGGGGCGACAGACTGGTGCTCGCACCCCGCCGGTCTGGACGTCGCCCGGGTGCGGGGCACCAAGAACCCCGACCTCGACGCGATCGGGCGGCTCGCCCCGGACGTGGTGCTGGCCAACGCCGAGGAGAACCGCGAGCCGGACCTCGCCGCCCTGCGCGACGCGGGCCTGGCCGTCTGGGTCACGCGGATCGAGACGCTGGACGAGGCGTTCGCCTCCCTCGACCGGATGTTCAGGCACGCCTGCCGGACCGCGCGGCCCGCCTGGCTCGACCGGGCCGAGGAGGTGTGGCGTGTGCCGGCCGGGGGACCGCGCCGCTCGGCGGTCATCCCGATCTGGCGGCGGCCCTGGATGGTGGTGGGGCGCGACACGTTCACCGGCGACGTGCTGCGGCGGCTCGGCGTGGACAACCTGTACGCCGGCCACCCCGACCGCTACCCGAAGGTGCCGCCGGCCGAGCTGGTCGAGCGCTCGCCCGACCTGGTGGTGCTGCCGGACGAGCCCTACGCCTTCACCGCGACGGACGGCCCCGAGTGCTTCCCCGGCCTGCGCTCCGTCCTGGTCAGCGGGCGCGACCTGACCTGGTACGGGCCCTCGCTCGTCGAGGCGCGCGCCCGCCTGGAGAGCGCCCTCGCCGGCTGAGCTCTCCGGTCAGGCGGTCGCGTCCGTCGTGGGCCGGGCGGTGAGCCGCGCGCCCGCGCCCGACGGGCCTCTCCTTGACTGGGGACCGGCGGCGAGCGCGGCATCGACGGCCTCGGGGCTGAGGACGTGCTCCATGACGATCACGGCGGTCCCCACGATCCCCGCGCGGCTGCCCAGCGAGCTGGTGGCGATCTCCAGATTGCGGGTGGTGTACGGCAGGCTGCGGCTGTAGACGCTCTCCCGGATGCCCGTCAGGTAGTGCTCCCCGGTCTCCGCCATGTCCCCGGCCAGCACCAGGACGCCGGGGTTGAGCAGGCTGACCGCGGTCGCAAGCAGGATCCCGAGCGTACGTCCCGCCTCCTGGGTGCGGGCGATGGCCGTGGGGTCGCCGGCGTGCACGAGGCGCACCACGTCGCGGCTGCTCCGCTGCCCCAGGTCGGTGGCTAGCGCGTGCCCGCTGGCCAGGGAGGCGACGCAGCCGCGCGAGCCGCACGTGCAGACCCGGTCGTCACTCTCGCGCAGCCGGACGTGCCCGATGTTGCCGGCGGCCTCCTCGGCGCCCCGGTAGATCCCGCCGTCCAGGATGACGCCGGTCCCGATGCCCGTGGACACCTTGACGAGGATCAGGGCGCGGGTCCGGCGCCAGGACGACCACCACTCGCCGAGCGCCATCGCGTTGGCGTCGTTCTCCACGAGGATCGGCACGTCGTAGTCGGACCGCAGGGCCTCGCCGATGAGGTGGTCGTCCCAGCCGGGCATCAGGAACGACCTGATCACCTTGCCGGAGGTGTGGTCCACCGAGCCGGGCAGGTCGACGCCGACGCCGCACACCTGGCTGCGCGGCCGGCCGGTCCGGTCGAGGAGCCGCTGGAACGCCTGCCGCACCCACGACAGGACGGCCTCGGGGCCGAGCTCGATGCGCATCTCGACGCGCTCCTCGGCCAGCGGCCGGGCGGCGAGGTCGGTCAGCGCCACGTGTGCGTGGCCGGCGCCCAGGTCGGCCACCAGCACCAGGCGGTTGGCGGCGTCGATGTCGAGCACCGAGGGCGGTCGCCCGCCCCCGGAGCTCGCGACGCCGGACTCGTGGATGTATCCCGCCTCGATCAGCCTGTCCACCCGATCGGTGATCGTCGAGCGGGACAGGCCGGTGTGGTCGATGAGTTCCTTGCGGGTGCGGCAGGAGCCATCGCGGATGAGTTGGAGGATGTGCCCTGCCGTCAGCATCGTCTAGCCTTTCTCCGCTCCCGCCGTGAGCCCCTCCGTCAGCAGCCGCTCGCCGGCGAAGAAGAGGAACACGATGGGTAGTGTCAGAATCACCGATCCTGCCATGAGAACAGTGGTCGGGATCTCGATACTGCCCGCCAGCTGTGACAGTCCCAGCGAGACCGTCCAGCTCTCCCGTCTCTCGACGAGGAAGAGCAGGGCGAACAGGAACTCGTTCCAAGCGATCATGAACGCGTAGAGGCCGGTGGCCATGAGCGCGGGCTTCGACAGCGGCAGCACGACCCGCCAGATGGTCGACAGGCGGGAGCAGCCGTCGATCGCCGCCGCCTCCTCCACGCTCCGCGGCACGGTCTCGAAGTAGTTGCGGAGCATGTACACCGTGACCGGCACGGTCTGCGCGATGTAGACCAGGATCAGGCCGCCCAGGGATCCCCGCAGGCCCAGCATGGTGAAGAGCACGAACAGCGGGATGGCCAGCACGATCGCCGGGAACAGGTAGACGGCGAGGAACAGGAAGTGCACCTGCCGCCGTCCGAAGAAGCCCAGCCGGGCCACCGCGTACGCGCCCGGGATCGAGATCAGCAGCGTGGCCGCCACCGACGCCACCGCCACGATGGCGCTGTTGCGCATGAAGGTGAGGAACCCCTGCCTGGTGAGCACGTTCACGTAGGTGTCGAGCGTGAGCCTGTCGGGCCAGATGGAGCCGGGGTCGAGGATGAGCTCCTGGATGTCGCGGACCGACAGCATCACCATGTAGACGAACGGCGCCGCGGTGAACAGCACGAACAAGGCGATCACCAGCGGCTTGAGCACCCGCAGCAGCCCGCGCTCGACCCTATCCCTGTTCGGCACGCTCGCCTCCCCCGAAGAACCTGAGGTAGACGACCAGGAAGACCACCAGCACCAGCGCGAGGACGAGGGCCTGCGCGGCCGAGGCGCCGATGTCGTCGCGCGCGGTCAGGAAGTTGTAGACCCGCACGCTCACCACCTCGGTGCCCGCCCCGCCGCCGGTGAGCAGGTAGACGTCGTCGAACTTGGTGAAGGTGAACACGAAGCGCAGCACCGCCAGCAGCGCGATGATCCGCCACAGCTGCGGCAGGATCACGTAACGGAAGCGCTGCGTCGGCGTCGCCCCGTCCACCACGGCCGCCTCCTCCAGGTCCGCCGGCAGCGCCTGGAGCCGCGCCAGGATGAACAGGAAGGCGAACGGGAAGTAGCGCCACGCCTCGAACGCGATCACGGTCAGCAGCGCCACCGGCACCTCGATGCCGAGTAACGTCCCCTTGGCCTGGGTGAGGAAGGCGATCGGCTGGTCGAGCCAGGTGTTGACGATGCCGTACTGGGGGTTGAGCATCGTCTCCCACAGGAACGCCACGGCCACCACCGGCGCGACGTACGGCACCAGGATCGAGGCCCTGACCAGCGTCCGCCCTCTGAACCTCGCGCGCAGCGCCAGCGCGGCCACCAGCCCGATCGCGATGGACAGCGCGGTGCCCGCCACCGTGTAGACGAGCGTGTTGACCAGCGCCGTCCAGAAGCCCGGCTCGGACATCACGTAGGCGAAGTTCTCCAGCGTGAAGCGCCCGAAGAGGCCCGCGCTGCGGATGTTGATCAGCCGTACGTCCTGGAACGCCAGCATGATCGCCCAGAGCAGCGGCAGCACGACCACGACCAGAGTGATGACCAGGGTGGGCGCGATCAGCGTCAGCCCGGCCCTGCCCTCCTGCTCGCGCAGCGTCCGGCTCCGGGTCACCGGGCACCCCCGTGGGAGGCGCCGCGGCCCGGCCCTCTCACTGCCGGATCCCGCGCTTGATCGTCTCCACATCGGCCTTGGCCTGCTCGGCCGCCTGCTGCGGCGTGAGCGTGCCCTCCACGGCCTGGCTCAGCGCCTTCGGCACCGGCAGCTCGCCCATGGTGGCCCCCACCAGCTTGCCCTGGCCCTGCTCGATGCCCCACCGGGCGAAGGTGTCGGGGCTGGCGCGCAGCGCGGCGAGCACGTCGGCCGGGTAGACGTCGGAGAGCGGCTTCTTGGTGTCGACCCCGGCGGGCAGCTCGTTCCACTTGTCCTCGAAGCCCTTGCGCGTCGGGAACTTGCCCTCGGGCGCCATCCCGATCCACCGCTCGTAGCCCTCGTTCATGAGGTACGACACGAACCTGGCGGCGGCGTCCTTGGCCGCGTCGCGGGTCACCACCCACGAGACGATCTCCCCGTACTGCGCGGGCGCGGTCCAGTCGGGCCCCTTCAGCGCCGTGACCACCCCGGTGTTCCTGGCCAGCCACTCGGGGTCCTGGCGGCACTCCTGGCAGCTGGGCAGCGCGTCCTTGCGCAGCCCGGCCATCTCGTCGAGGATGAACGACGACCAGATGGTCATCGCCGCCTTACCGGCGAAGTAGGTGGCGCGGGTGGAGTCGACGTCCTGCTTGCCCTTGACCGAATAGTTCCGCGCGAGGTCGGTGTAGAGCTGGAAGGCCTTGACGCACAGCGGCGAGTCGATGGTGACGTTCCCGGAGCCGTCGACGAGCGCGCACCCGTTTGCCAGCGCCACGTGCTCGAAGCTCTGCGCCGTGAACGTGTCCTTGGCCGCGATGGCGAGGGTGATGCCCGCCGTCCCGCCGGCGTTGAGCTTCCTGGCCGCCGCCTCCATGGCCTCGTACGTGTCCGGCGGCTTCAGCCCGGCCTTCGCGAACAGGTCCTTGCGGTAGAGGACCAGTTGCGCCCACGCGTCGCTGGGCACGGCCAGCAGCTTGCCTTCGGAGGTGTTGAGGGCCAGCGCACGCTTGGAGAACGTGCCGGGGCCGCCCAGCTGTTCGACGATCTTGGCGGGCGTCTCGGTGTCGAGCAGGTCGTTGGCCTCCAGCTCGCGGACCGCCGCCAGCGGCAGGGCGCCGATCACGTCGGGCAGCCTGCCGGCCGCGGCGGCCGAGGTGATGATCTGGCTGAACTGGTCCTCGGCCACCCCGACCAGGTTGACCTTGATCCCGGTCTTCCGCGTGAACTCCGCGGCGATCTGTTTCTGCACGGCCATCCGGTCCTCGAGGTTCTCCTCGGTCCAGACGGTGATCTCGTCGGCGGCCGTCCTGCCACCGTCGCCGCAGGCGGCCAGGGTGGCCGCGGCCAGCAGTGCGGCGGAGAGGACGGCTGCTACCTTCTTCGGCATGGCACGCTCCTCCAGGAGGGGATATGCCGCACTTACCCCCTGACAAGGTGTCGCAACGTGCGGTAAGCGATACCGAGACCGGTCTGTACCCTCTCCGTGCTCCCGCTCCACACGGGGTCCTCGTGCTCGACCGAGACGACGCCGTCGTAGCCACCCCTGCGCAGCGCCTCGATCACCATCGACCACTCGATCTGGCCCAGCCCCGGCACGCGGAACCGGTACCAGCCCTTCTCGCCGGTGATCGGACCGTAGAAGCCGAAGCGGTTGATGGTGCCGGGAAGGACCTCGGTGTCCTTCGCCTGCACATGTGAGATCTGCGACACGTACGGCGCCGCCGCCGCCACCGGGTCGATCCCCAGCGCCACCAGGTGCGAGGGGTCGTAGTTGAGCCTCAGCCCGAGCGTGAACATCCACTCCCACAGCTCGGGGGAGTAGGCCAGGTTGCCCGGATAGCCGTCGGGGTGCCAGCTCTTCATGACGCAGTTCTCGATGACGACGTCCACGCCGTGATCCCTGGCGTACCCGACCAGGGGGCGGAACACCTTGGCGGCGTGCTGGAGGTTGTCGCGGACCGGGAGCCCGGGATCGCGGCCGACGAACGTGCCGACCGTCGGGCACCCCAGCGCGGCGGCGGCGTCGACGCATTTGCGCAGGTGGGCGTTCACCTGCTCCCCTGCGCGAGGGTGCAGATTGTTCTCGTAGTAGGCGATCGAGGAAAGGGTGAGTCCGGTCTCTGCGAAGATTCGCCCGACCCGATCACTTTCGGCTTGGTCAAAAGAATCTACTCTGATGTGATTTCGGTCGTCGGGGGAGGGCCATCCGGCCACCTCCAGAGCCTCGAAGCCCTGGTCGGCGGCCCATCGGGCGATGTCGGCGAGGTCTTCTCCGGGGAGACAAGCGGTCAAAAGCCCGAGTTTCATTGGTACCTCCGACGAAGTCGTAGACTTATGAGTGTTCTTAGAGCAACTATGGTTTGCAAACAGGTACTAAATTCTTGTCTTTAGTTTGATCAAAAAGCGTAAGTGTGGGGTATGCACGTCATCACCTTCGAAGAGCCAGGCCTGGTCCGCGTGGGTCTGGAGCCGCCCGTCTCCCTGGAGCCGGGCAGTGTGCGGGTCCGCACGCTCTACTCAGGCGTCTCCGCGGGCACCGAGCTCACCGCCTACCGCGGCACCAACCCCTACCTCAGCCGCAAGTGGGACACCGAGCGCCGGCTCTTCGTAGAGGGGCAGACTCATGCCTACCCGCTCGCCGGCTGGGGCTACCAGGAGGTCGGCGAGGTGGTGGAGGCGGCCCCCGACGTCGCGGACCCGCCCGTCGGCAGCCTCGTCTGGGGTGTCTGGGGCCACCGCGCCGAGGCGGTCGTGCCGGCCGCCAAGCTCACTGGCCACGTGCTGCCGCCCGGCGCCGACCCGCTGGACGCGGTCTTCGCCCGCGTCGGCGCGATCGCGCTCAACGCCGTCCACGCCGCCGACCTGCACCTCGGCGACCAGATCGCGATCTTCGGGCAGGGCGTCATCGGCCTGCTGGCCACCCGCCTGGCGGTGCTCAGCGGCGCCAGGGTGGTAGCCGCCGACGCCATCCCGGCCCGCCTGGAGCTGGCCCGCGGCTACGGCGCGGCCGAGACGGTCGACGTGCGGTCGGGCTCGGTGGCGGAGTTCATGCGCAAGCGGGTCGAGGGCGCCGACGCCGCCATCGAGCTGAGCGGCAGCCACCAGGGCCTGCACGAGGCGATCAGGACGGTGCGCAAGGGCGGCCGGGTCGTCGCCGCCGGCTTCTACCAGGGCGACGGCATCGGGCTGCGCCTCGGCGAGGAGTTCCACCACAACCAGGTGCAGCTCGTCTCCTCCCAGATCGGCGGCGTCGCGTCCTGGCTCTCCCACCGCTGGGACGTCGAGCGCATGCAGCGCACCTTCATGGAGCTGGTGCACCGCGGCGAGGTCGCCGTCCACGACCTCGTCACCCACGTCGTCCCCGCCCCCGAGGCCGCCGCGGCCTACGAGCTGCTCGACAAGCACCCGTCAGATGTACTCCAGCTGGTCTTCCGATTCGAGGAGTGACACGTGAAGCTTTCCGTCCAGGAGCAGCTTCTGCCCGGTCGCACGCTGCAGGAGAAGTTCGCCTTCGCGGTCGAGGCCGGGTTCGACGCCATCGAACTGCGCGGCAAGGGCGACTTCCACTTCGCCGGCCGCCTGACGGAGCTCAAGCGGGCGCTGGCCGACGGCGTGGTCATGCCGACCGTGTGCGTGGACATGCCCCACTTCATCGGCGACTTCGACGCGGCCAGGCGCATGGACGCCGTCCAGCAGCTCAGGTCCCAGCTCAGCGTCATCGCCGAGCTCGGCGGGATCGGCGTGATGACCCCCGCCTCCTGGGGTCAGTTCTCCCGCAGGCTGCCGCCGTTCGAGCCGCCGCGCAGCCCCGATGAGGACCGCGAGGTGCTGACCGAGGCCCTCGGCGTGCTCGGCGAGCACGCCCAGCGCAACGGCGTGCTGATCATGCTGGAGCCGCTCAACCGGTACGAGAACCACATGGTCAACACCCTGGCCGAGGCCGTGTCCTACTGCGCCATGGACTCGATCAGGGTGGCGGGCGACACCTACCACATGAACATCGAGGAGGACGATCCCTGCCGCTCGCTGCTCGACGCGGCGCCGTACCTCGCGCACATGCAGATCAGCGAGTCCAACCGCAACCAGCCCGGCACCGGCCACCTCGACTGGGGCGCCCAGCTGGCCGCGCTCGACGCCGCCGGGTACGACGGCTACCTCGCGCTCGAATGCCGCCTGCGCGGCGAGCCCGAGATCGTCCTGCCCCAGACCGCTGCCTTCATCAGGAAATTCCTATGATCCTCCGCGATGCCGTGCGCGTCCTGGTCGCGAACTGGGACGGCAGCTACACCGTGCCCTCCCGCAGGCTCTACCCGCATCAGTGGAGCTGGGACTCCGCCTTCGTCGCGATCGGCAACGCCCAGTGGTCGCCGCGCCGGGCCAGGGCCGAGCTGCTGACGCTGTTCGGGGCCCAGTGGCGCGACGGCCGCGTGCCGCACATCGTGTTCAACCCGCAGGTGCCCGACCGCGCCTACTTCCCCGGCCCGGAGTTCTGGGAGGTGCGGGCCCCCTCCGGCTCGGCCACCTCGGGCATCGTGCAGCCGCCGGTGCACGCCCTGGCCGCCTGGCGGGTCCACCTGGCCGAGCCGGACCCGGCGTTCCTGCGCAGGATCTATCCCCGCCTGGTCGCGCAGCAGGAGTTCCTGCGCGGCGCCCGGCGCTCGGCCGAGGGCCTGATCTCGATCGTGCACCCCTGGGAGTCGGGCATGGACAACAGCCCGGCCTGGGACGCGCCGCTGGGTGCCGTCGAAGTCGGGCCGCCCGAGGTCAGGCGGAGGGACCTCACCCACGTCAGCGCCGACGAGCGGCCCACCGACCGCGACTACGCGCGCTACGCCGCGCTCGCCCGCGCCTACCGCGACACCGGCTACCGCCGCGCCGGCGCGTTCTGCGTCGAGGACCCCCTGTTCAACGCCGCGTACGGCGTCGCCGAGACCGTCCTGGCCAAGATCGCGAAGGTCTGCGGGCTGGACCCGGAGCCGCACCTGCGCGAGGCCGCCGCGATCACCACCGCGATGGTCGAGCACCTCTACGAGGACGGCCTCTTCCACGCCCGCGACGTGCTGACCGGCTGCCTCGTCCGCTCCAACAGCGCCGCCGGCCTGGTGCCGCTCATGCTGCCCGGCCTGCCGCGCGACATCGTCAACGAGCTGATCGGCACCGCGCTCGACCGGTTCGGGCTCAAGGACGGCGTGGTGCCCAGCTTCGCGCCGGCCGCGCCCGAGTTCGACCCGGCCCGCTACTGGCGCGGCCCGGCCTGGATCAACCTGAGCTGGCTGATCTGGCAGGGGCTGCGCCGCCGCCGTCCCGACCTGGCCGGGCCGCTCGCCGAGGGCATGATCAGGGCGGTCGCCGAGTCGGGCTTCCGCGAGTACTTCGACCCGTTCACGCTGGAGGGGCACGGCTGCCGCGACTTCAGCTGGTCAGCCGCCCTGATCCTCGACGTGGTCGCAGAGCACGGCCTGGACGGCGTGCCGCCTGCGGGCGGCGAGGTCGGCGAAGAGCTCGGGGGCCTCGGAGAAGCCGACGACGTCGGTGACCACGTGCTCACGTAGCAGCGTGCCGCGCCGCCTGAGCAGCGAGACGGTCTCGTGCGAGAGCCGCTCGCGGTCCCAGGCGTGGGCCAGGCCGCGCGGCACCCTGCCGATCTGCGCGCAGCGCAGCGTCAGCCCGTTGTGGTGGAACTCCTCGCCCAGCCGGACCTCGTCGGCGCCCTTGGTGTAGAAGGCGAGGTCCACCACGGTGCCCTGTGGCCGGAGCACTCGCAGGGCCAGCGCCAGGGCCCGCGTCTGCCCCCGGCACTGGAACACCACGTCCGCCCCCCGGTCGTTCGGCGCGTGCCGCCAGCGCCGCTTCAGCGTGACCGCCGGATCGTCCTCGAACTCCAGCGTCCCGGCGCCGAGGGCCTCGGCGACGCGCAGCCTCGACGGGGTCTCGTCCACCACGACGACCTCCGCCGCGCCGTACTGGAGGGCGAACGAGGCCACCAGCAGCCCGACCACGCCGGCGCCCACCACCACGACGCGCCGCCCCCGAACGCCGTCGCCAAGGTCGCGGACCGCCGGCCCGTGCAGGTCGGCGGCGGCGTGCAGCAGCCCGTTGGCGCAGATCGGCCCCATGTGCGCCACGTAGACGCCCAGCACCGGGTCGAGGTCGTCGGGCAGCTCCACGAAGCGATCCGACATCGGGTCGGCGACGTAGCCGGTGCGGTGCCCGTACGTCATCGCCACCAGCGCGCCCTCGCGCACGGCCTTCGTGCGGGTCTCGACCACCATGCCCACCTGCATGTAGCCGATGCCGCGCACGGGGTAGGCCACCGACGGCCTGCCCGGCACGAACAGGCCGAGCGACTGGTCCCAGGAGGCGTTCAGGTAGGGGTTGTCGCCCTTGACGTAGGTCAGCTCGGTGCCGGCGGAGATCCCGCTGTGCGTGGTCGCCACCTGGAAGCCGCCCTTGGGCACCTCCGGCAGCGGCTCCTCCACGAGGGCCACCTCGCCGGGCGCCTCGATGCTGAGGACCTCGATCATCGACCTCCCCGTTCGTCTGGCGTCTCGCCGTCCAGCACTATGGGCCTCCGCTCGATCGCCGACCGCGCCACCGCCAGCGCCAGCCGGTGCGTCCGCAACGCCTCGCCGTACGGCACGCGCACGTCGCCGTCCCTACCCCGCACGGCGTCGATGAACGCGCGGTCCACCCGGACCTTCGCCTGGCCGTCGTCCTGGACGATCGTCTCTCCGTCCACGGTCAGCCGGGTCTCGGTCAGATCGAGCGCGATGCCGTCGGCGTGCACCTCCAGCCCCACCCGGTGCTTGTGGCGGAGCAGGCACGTGGTGGCGAGCATCCCGGCCGCGCCCCCCTCGAAGCGGAGCACCGCGGCCAGGGCCCGGTCGACCTCGCCGTCCACGGCTCCTTCCACTGCCGTCCCATCAGGCGAGGCGGGCACGGCGTGCACCATCTCCACCTCGCCCACCAACAGCCGCGCCAGGTCCAGGACGTGGACCGCCTGCTCGACGACCTGGCCGCCGGACAGGGCGGGATCCAGCCACCACCCGACCGGCGGCACCTTGTCGAGCCAGTGGCCGAGCGCGAGCCGTACCGGGCGGCCGGCCAGCAGTTCCCTGGCCCGCTCCACGATGTCCAGGTAGCGCCAGTGGTGGCCGACGGCGGAGAGCAATCCACGCCGTTCGATTTCGGACGCGATGTTTTTTGCGGCTTCGAGGGTAAGCGACAGTGGCTTTTCGACAAATATCGGGAGATTGCAGGATAGTACGTCAAGTTCCGGTTTACCGTGCGCGAATGGTGGCACACATACGTAGACAGCGTCCAGACCGCCGACATCCAGAAGATCGGCATGGCCGCCATACGCGGGGGTGCCGTGCCGTGAGGCGAGGGCCTCGGCCCTACGAAGATCTGTGTCGGCGATCCCAGCGATCGTCACGTCGGGAAAACCGGACAATACGTCTGCATGGCGAGCGGCGACATTACCGGCACCGATGATGCCGACACGGATGATTGGGGACACAGTCCGGCATATCCCACGAGAGTGGTCTCTCAAACAAGGATGTTCGAACTCGCCTCGTCAGGGAATATGTCGCCGACCGTGACGTCGTGGGATCGGGGAATGCATGGAGACAGATCTGCGGGCCTTGGCCAGGGCGAGGGAATGGTACGGCCCCCACTCGAGCACAGCCACCGAGTGGCCTCCCGACGCCCTGCTCCTGGCCAAGGGGACGACCACGGTGAGCGTCGTGCTGCCGGCTCGCGACGAGGAGCTGACAGTCGGAGACATCGTGACCGTGATCCGCCGTGAACTCGTCGAGCGCACGCCGCTCGTGGACGAGATCATCGTCGTCGACTCCAACTCCACCGACTCGACCGCGGCCAAGGCCGCCGCCGCGGGCGCCCGTGTGGTGGCGCAGAACGCCGTGCTCCCGCACCTGCCGCCCCTGACCGGCAAGGGTGAGGCCCTGTGGAAGGGGCTGGCCGCCTCCAGCGGGGACATCGTCGTGTTCGTCGACTCCGACCTGCGCGACTTCGGCGCGCACTTCGTGACCGGCCTCCTCGGGCCGCTGCTCGCCGACCGTGACATCCACTTCGTGAAGGGCACCTACGAACGGCCCTTCGTAGAAGCGGACGGAGTGGCGCGGCGGGGCGGCGGCGGGCGGGTGACCGAGCTGGTGGCCAGGCCCCTCATCAACCTGTTCTGGCCCGAGCTGGCCGGGTTCGAGCAGCCGCTCGGCGGCGAGTACGCCGGGCGCCGCGAGGTCCTCTCACAGGTGCCGTTCGTCACCGAGTACGGCGTCGAGTTCGGGATGCTGGTGGACCTCCTGGAGCTCATCGGACTGGACGCCATGGCCCAGGTGGACCTGGGCACCCGTACCCACTCCCACCAGTCGACGGTCGCGCTCGGCCGCATGTCGGGGCAGATCCTGCTCACCGCCTGGTCGCGGCTGGAGCGGCAGGGCCGCGTGCTGTCCTCGGAGCCGCCGGCCCGCACGCTGCTGCAGTTCGGGCTGGACGGGCGGGCCGACCTGGTGGACGTGGTCGTGGCCGAGCGACCGCCGCTCGCCTCTCTCCTGCTGGAGGAGGACGTCGCATGAAAGTGCTGGTGAACGCAGGTCCCTGGCTGCAGGTCCCGCCACCCGGCTACGGCGGGAT
Organism: Nonomuraea lactucae; assembly: GCF_003313395.1. GTDB lineage: Bacteria > Actinomycetota > Actinomycetes > Streptosporangiales > Streptosporangiaceae > Nonomuraea > Nonomuraea lactucae. Next base: position 19,193 of record NZ_QNFZ01000190.1, read on the forward strand.
CGAGAACGTGGTGGCCACGCTGGTGCCCGCGCTGCGGGAGCGGGGGGTGCGGGTGGTCCTGGCCTCGGTCGGGGACAGCACCCTGGAGGTGGACGAGCTGATCAGCGTCTTCGACACCGGCCAGTTCGCCGACCTGCAGAAGCCGTACAACCAGGTGATGGGCATCGCGCTCGCGCACCAGACGCGGGTCGCCCGCGAGCTGAGCGGCCGCGACGACGTGGACCTGGTGCACGACCACCTGGAGGTCGTCGGCCCGGCCGTGCTGGCGGCGCTGGACGGCCCGCCCGTCCTGCACACCCTCCACTGGGACCTGCGCAAGCACCCCGCCTTCTACGGGGACTTCCCCGGCGCGATCTCGGTCAACGGGGTATCGGAGTCGCAGCTCGGGCGCGCGCCCGAGGCGCTGCGGAAGGCGTCCCTGGGCGCCATTCACCTGGCGACCCCGCTGGCCGAGCGCGACCTGCGGCCCGAACGGGGCGAGCACCTCCTGGTGATGGGCCGCGTCTGCCGCCTCAAGGGCCAGCACGTCGCCGCGCGGATCTGCCAGAAGCTGGGCCTGCCGCTCGTCCTCGCCGGCCCCGTGAGCGGCCTCAACACGCTCGCGGAGCTGGACGTCGTGGCCCAGGATCCCTACCACGCGCTGCACACCCATCCCGACGTCCGCTACCACCTGGACGTGGTCTCGCCCTACCTCGACGGCGACCTGGTCAGATGGGTCGGCGGGGTGGGCGGGCAGGAGCGCGACGAGCTCTACGCCTCCTCCCGGGCCGCGCTGTTCCCGATCCAGTGGGACGAGCCCGGCGGCACCGCGGTCGTGGAGGCGCTGGCCCTCGGGGTGCCGCCGGTGGGGCTGCGCCGGGGCTGCCTGCCGGAGCTCGTCGACCACGGCCGCACCGGCTTCCTCGCCGACACCGAGGAGGAGCTGGCGGAGTGGCTGCTGCGGGTGGACGAGATCGACCCCGAGGAGTGCCGCCGGGAGGCGCGCCGCCGCTTCTCGCCGTCCGTCATGGCCGATCGCTACCTGGAGCTGTACGAGCGCGCGATCGGGCGGCGACGCTCCCGCTGACCGGCGCGGGCGGTCATGACCACTCGTGCCGCGACAGGAACGACCGGTCGCCGGTGGCGTACTCGTGGAAGGCGCGCCGCACGTCGTCCAGGTCGGGCACCAGGGCGCTCACCATGGTGCCCTCCTTGTACTCCACCTCGTAGCCCGGCTCCCCGACGGGGGAGACCTGGAGGAAGTGGCTCCCGAAGTTGACCAGCGCGGCGAACGGGTTCTGCGCGGAGAGGGTGCCCAGCACGTCGTGCACGAGCCCCAGGTCCGGGTCGTACACGATCATCCCGTCGCCGGTGTGGAGCTGCATGCCCTGGTGGACGCCGAGCGGTCCCACGTTGTGCACCAGATCGCGCTGCGGGTCGTAGCAGACGAGCCCGCGCGCCCGGGCCACCGCGAACACCTGGGCGGACATCTCGTCCATGGACTCCAGGTCCATCGTCACCAGCACGTGCCCGGGGAACACGGTGACCTGCCCCGGCAGCTCCTTGGCCACCTCCGGCACCGCGCCGCCGACGGGCTCGCTCTTCCTGACCGCCAGATAGGTGGCCCGCGCCTCATCCCTCGTGATCGGCGCGGGCTCGTCCCAGACCATCAACTCAACACTCACCCGGCCAATCCTGCCCAACGATTGGTCGCCTTGAAGCCCACAACCTGCCAAAACCCCCCATCACCGGTACGGCAGGCGATCCAGGCGCCTAAGCGAGGGGCTTCTCCGAGTCGGGCACCAGCTCCACGGTGCAGTGGGCGCACCGGCGCGCCTCCGCCGGAATGTCGCTGAGACACTCCGGGCACTGCTTGGTCGTGGCCGCCTCGTCCCGGTCGAACAGGCTGATCAGCCGCGTCATCGGCATGACGACCAGCCAGTAGACGACCGCCGCGATGATCAGGAAGGTGATCAGGTGGTTGAGGAAGTCGCCGTACTTGAACTGGCTGCCGTTGACCGTGAACGAGTAGTCGGCGAAGTCCGGCTGCCTGCCGCCCGTGATGGCCCCGATCAGCGGCGTTATCAGGTCGGCCACCAGAGCCTGCACCAGCCCGCTGAACGTGGCCCCGACGATGACCGCGACGGCCAGCTCGACGATGTTGCCGCGTAACAGAAATTTCTTGAAACCGCCCATGGCGTCGGTAAGTGACCGGGCGGAAGAGGGTCAAACCTGGGGCACCTCCCACATGCGAAACCGCCGGGCTAAGCCGCCCCGATCGGGGAAGAACCTGATCGGTCCAGGGAGGGCCGGGCTTGTCCAGTGAAGCAGGGGAACGGAACATGGGGAAGAACGGCAAGGGAGCCTCGATGATCGAAGTGTGGCCGGGAGACCCCTATCCCCTCGGGGCGACCTACGACGGCGCCGGCACCAACTTCTCCCTCTACACCGAGGTCGCGGACAAGGTCGAGCTCTGCCTGTTCGACGACGGCAACAGAGAGTCCAGGGTGGCGCTCACCGAGGTCGACGGCTTCATCTGGCACGGCTACCTGCCCGGCATCGGCCCCGGCCAGAGGTACGGCTACCGCGTGCACGGCCCGTACGAGCCGGCCCGCGGCATGCGGTGCAACCCGGCCAAGCTGCTGCTCGACCCGTACGCCACGGCCATCGAGGGCGGCGTCACCTGGAACGAGGCCGTCTACGGCTACCGCTTCGGCCAGCCCGACTCGCGCAACGACCTGGACTCCGCCCCGTACATGCCGCGGTCCATCGTGGTCAACCCGTTCTTCGGCTGGGGCCACGACCGGCCGCCCGCCACGCCGTACCACGACACGGTCATCTACGAGGCGCACGTGCGCGGGCTCACGATCCGCCACCCCAAGATCCCCGACCACCTGCGCGGCACGTTCGCCGCCCTCGGCCACCCGGAGATCCTCGACCACCTGACCAAGCTCGGCGTCACCGCCCTCGAACTGATGCCCGTGCACCAGTTCGTCACCGACCACATCCTGGAGCAGCGCGGGCTGACCAACTACTGGGGCTACAACTCGATCGGCTTCTTCGCCCCGCACAACCGCTACTCCAGCCAGGGGCAGCGCGGCGGCCAGGTGCTGGAGTTCAAGGCGATGGTGCGCGCCCTGCACGAGGCGGGCATCGAGGTCATCCTGGACGTGGTCTACAACCACACAGCCGAGGGCAACCATCTCGGGCCCACGCTCGGGTTCAAGGGGATCGACAACCTCGACTACTACCGGCTGGTCGACGGCGACCCGCGCCACTACATGGACACCACGGGCACCGGCAACAGCCTGCTCATGCGCTCGCCGCACGTACTCCAGCTGATCATGGACTCGCTCCGCTACTGGGTCATCGAGATGCACGTCGACGGCTTCCGCTTCGACCTGGCCTCGACGCTGGCGCGCGAACTGCACGAGGTCGACCGGCTGAGCGCGTTCTTCGACCTGGTGCAGCAGGACCCCGTGCTGTCGCAGGTCAAGCTCATCGCCGAGCCGTGGGACGTGGGGCCCGGCGGCTACCAGGTGGGCAACTTCCCCTCCCGCTGGACCGAGTGGAACGGCCGCTACCGCGACACCATCCGCGACCTGTGGCGGGGGCAGCCGGCCACGCTGCCGGAGTTCGGCTCCCGGTTCACCGGCTCCAGCGACCTCTACCAGGACGACAACCGCCGCCCCGCCGCCTCCATCAACTTCGTCACCTGCCACGACGGATTCACGCTGCAGGACCTCGTCTCCTACGACCACAAGCACAACGAGGCCAACAAGGAGGGCAACCGCGACGGCACCGACGACAACCGCTCCTGGAACTGCGGCGCGGAGGGCCCCGCCGACCTGCCCATCGAGTCGCTGCGCGAGCAGCAGAAGCGCAACTTCCTCACCACGCTCTTCCTGTCGCAGGGCGTCCCGATGCTGTCGCACGGCGACGAGCTCGGCCGCACCCAGCAGGGCAACAACAACGGCTACTGCCAGGACAACGAGCTGACCTGGGTCGACTGGTCGGACGTGCGCGAGAACTGGCTGCTGCTGGAGTTCACCCAGAGACTGGCCGAGCTGCGCAAGAGACATCCGGTCTTCAGACGCAGGAGGTTCTTCTACGGCAAGCCGGTCCGCGGCCTGAGCGACATCGCCTGGCTGACCCCCTCGGGGGAGGAGATGATCGACGCGGACTGGAACGTCGGATACGCCAAGTCGCTGGCCGTCTTCCTCAACGGCGACGCCATCACCGAGCCGGACCGGCGCGGCAGGCCCATCCGGGACGACTCGTTCCTGCTGCTGTTCAACGCCCACAATGACACGATCAAGTTCACGATCCCCAAGGACTACGGAGACATGTGGCAGACCGAGATCGACACGGCGATGCCCATCAGCGTGGACATCCGCCTCTGCCGGGCCGGGGAGGCCGTGGCCGTGCCGGGACGTAGCGTGCGGGTGCTGCGCCGTGTCTAGGCCATTCTCGACCTACCGCCTCCAGCTCACGCCCGACTTCGGCTTCGCCCGGGTGGCCGAGATCGCCGGCTACCTGCGCGACCTCGGGGTCAGCCACGTCTACCTGTCGCCGATCCTGCAGTCGACCCCCGCATCGCGCCACGGCTACGACGTGACCGACCACTCCCGCATCCGCGACGAGTTCGGCGGCGCCAAGGGGTTCCGCGACATGGTCGAGCACCTCACCGCCCACGATCTGGGCGTGGTGGTCGACATCGTGCCCAACCACATGAACACCACCAACCCCGCCTTCTGGACGGTGCTGAAGGACGGCCCCGGCTCGCCGTACGCGGGCTGGTTCGACATCGAGTGGGACGGCGGCAAGGTGGCGCTGCCGGTCCTCGGCGACGACGCCGAGCCCGTCGTGGACGGCGACGTGCTGCGCTACCACGAGCACACGTTCCCGCACCCCGGCCACTACCGGCTCGTCGACTGGCGCGAAGGGCCCGGCTACCGGCGCTTCTTCGACGTCTCCACGCTGATCGGGCTGCGCGTCGAGGACCCGGCGGTGTTCGACGCCACACACGAGGTCGTCCTCTGGCTGCTGGACGAGGGCCTGATCGACGGGCTGCGCGTAGACCACCCCGACGGGCTCGCCAACCCGCGCGACTACCTCGAACGGCTGCGCGCCCGCACGGGCGGCGCGTGGACGGTGGTGGAGAAGATCCTCATCGGTGACGAGCGCCTGCCCGGCGACTGGGCCTGCGACGGCACCACCGGATACGAGGTCCTCAACCGCGTCAACGGCCTGTTCGTCGACCCGGCGGGCAAGGAGCCGCTGGTCGAGCTGTTCACCCGGCTGACCGGCGAGCCCGGCGACTACCACCCGGTGGTGGCGCGGGCCAAGCGGGAGGTGCTCGACCTGTTCTTCGGTGCCGAGGTCGGGCGGCTGGCCCGGGCGGCGTCGTGCGACCCGGAGACGGTGGCCGAACTGCTCGCCGCCATGCCGGTCTACCGGGCGTACGTGGTGCCCGGCGAGCCGCCGCCGCCAGGGTCGGTCGAGATCGTCGAGCGGGCCGCCGCCCGATGCTCACCCGCCGCGCCGCGGCTCGCCGAGCAGGTCCTGTACGGCTCGCCGGAGGTCGTCACGCGGTTCCAGCAGGCGTGCGGCCCGGTCATGGCCAAGGGCGTCGAGGACACCGCCCTCTACCGGTGGTTCCCGCTGTCCTGCCTGAACGAGGTCGGCGGCGAGCCCGACGTGTTCGGGACGCCGGTGGAGGAGTTCCACGAGTTCTGCGCCGGGATGCCGCCCCACTCGATGACCACGCTGTCCACGCACGACACCAAGCGGTCGGAGGACGTGCGCGCCCGGCTCTCGGTGCTGGCGGAGCTGCCCGAGGAGTGGGCCGAGGCGGTCACCGGCTGGTCCGCGGCGGTCAGTCACGACCCGCACCTCGACTACCTCGCCTGGCAGAACCTCATGGCCGCCTGGCCGATCTCCGCCGAACGCTTCGCCGGCTACCTGCTCAAGGCGGCCCGCGAGGCCAAGACCGCCATCTCCTGGGTCAACCCCGACCCCGGCTACGAGCAGAGGCTGCGCGATTTCGCCGAGGCGGCCGTCAAGCTGCCCGTCGGCGAGTTCACCGAGCGGATCGACCCGTACGCCATGTCCAACTCGCTCGGGGCCAAGCTCGTGCAGCTCATGATGCCCGGGGTGCCCGACGTCTACCAGGGGAACGAGACGACCGACTTCTCGCTGGTCGACCCGGACAACCGGCGGCCCGTCACGTACCCGCGGACGCCGGAGTCGGCGTGGGACGCGGCCAAGCTGCTGGTCACCACCCAGGCGCTGCGGCTGCGGCGCCGGCTCGGGGGCGCCGCGCCGTACACGCCGCTGCGGGCGGACGGCGAGGCGGCCGAGCACGCCATCGCCTTCGCGCGTGGCGGTGGTGCCTTCTCCGAGGGTGGTGCGGGG
>NZ_QNFZ01000200.1 GCF_003313395.1 Nonomuraea lactucae
CGGGCCGCCTCGTCCGCCCGCGCTCCCGCCGCGGAGCGACGTCCGCCTGCCCGCGCCGCACGCGCTCGGCTACACCACCTCGCCCGGCGGCGGCCTGCGGGGGGCCACCGCTTTCAACCCGACCATCGCCGGAGCGGCGGGCGGAATCGTCTCGACCATGCCGCTGTCCAGGGGGGACGGCGGCCGGCAGCTCGTCCTGTCGGTCAACACCGACTGGACCCCGCGCGTCCAGGAGGCGGCCGACACGATGACCCGCGGCTGGTTCTGCCCCTCCTCCTGAGCCGTCGCCGCGCCTGGTCCGGAGGGGTGCCGGAGCAGGCTAGTGTCCCTTTCATGCATGAGGACAAGCTCTACCGGGCCGCGTTGAACGGCGAGTCGGACAACGTCGGCGAGTTGCTCGCCGCGGGCGCCGACCCCAACCAGGTAAGCGAGGGCGAGGAGGAGGGGCTGCCGCTGTGCGCCGCCGCCGCCTGGGACCGCGTGGAGGTGGCCGAGGCGCTGCTGGCGGCCGGTGCGGACGTGAACGGCCGCGAGAGCGGCGGCTGGACCGCGCTGCACTGGGCCGCCACCAACGGCCACGCCGACACCGCCAGGTTGCTGCTCGGGGCGGGGGCGGAGGCCGACGCCGCCACCGACGACGGCGACACGCCTCTCACGCTCGCGGCCAGGCGGGGCGCGCTCGGCGCGGTGCGGGCGCTCCTGGAGGGCGGCGCCGACGCGGAGAAGTTCGACGGCGACGGCGACACCCCGCTCGACATCGCCGCCGACTGGGTGGGCGTGCACCTGGAGAGCGCGCTGCTCGACCAGATCGGCCAGGAGGGCTGGGAGTACGTCGTGGCGCGCCAGTTCGCCAAGGACGGCACCGAACTGGTCACCGTCGCGGGCCGCTCCGCCGACGGGTCGGAGACCGAGCAGGTGCAGGCCCAGCGCGGTCACGCCGCCGTCGCCACGCTGCTGGAGGACGCTTCCGGCGTCTACTCGCCGGTCGAGCGGCTCGTGGCGCGGGCTCTGGCGCACCGCGACACCGACGAGGACGCCGAGACGTGGTGGGTCGTGGCCGACTCGCTGGGCAAGCGGGCCGACGACGAGACGTACGAGGCCCTGGCCAGGCTGTGCGTCAGCGAGGACGCCCGCGAGCGGGAGTTCGGGGTGGACGCGATCGCCCAGTTCGGGGTGAGTGAGGACGCCAAGCCGTACCTTGAGCGGACCCTGCCCCTGCTGCAGAGGATGGCCACCACCGAGAGCAACCCGCAGGTGCTCCGCTCGGTGCTGTCGGCGCTCGGCCACCAGGGTGACCCGCGTGGGCTGCCACAGGTCCTCGACATCGTCGGCCGCCCCGGGCACAGGCGCACGATGACGGACGCGATCGCGCTGGCCGACGTGCTGCCGCCCGACCACGCCGAGGGGCTGGCGCTGCTGGTCTCGATGACGGAGGACGCCGACGACGAGGTGCGCGACTGGGCGACCTCCGGCCTGGCCTCCCTGGCGGCCGACACCCCGGAGATCCGCCAGGCCCTGACCGCCCGCCTGGACGACACGGACCTCCGCACGGTCGCCGAGGCCGCCCGTGGCCTGGCTGAGCGCGGTGACGCGCGGGCGGCGCGGGGGGTCGAGCGGGTGCTGGCCGAGAGCGACGACGAATACGCCCGCGGACTGGCGACCGAGGCCGCCGCCAAGCTCTGAGGAGAGCGGCGACGACTCCGGCGCGCCCGCGCCGGCGGGCCGTCAGCGGGCGAGGATGTCGTCGAGGTTGTACGAGATCGGCCGCTCGAGCTGCTCGTACGTGCACGACTCGGGAGTGCGGTCGGGCCGCAGGCGCCGCCACTGGGCGGTGTGCCGGAACCGGTCGCCCTCCATCTGGTCGTAGGCCACCTCGATCACCAGCTCCGGCCGGAGCGGGATGAACGACAGATCCTTCTTGGCGTTCCACCGGGAGACCGCGCCCGGCACCCGCTGGCCGCCCCTCGCGGGGCCCGCCGCGGGCTGGCCGACGTTGGCGGCCGCCTGCTCGGCCCAGTGGCCCCAGGGGTGCTCCGCCAGGTCGGCGACGTACGGCTTGAGCTCCTCGACCAGCTCGGCCCGGCGGGCCATCGGGAACGAGGCGGCCACCCCCACGTGGTGGAGCCTGCCGTCGGGGCCGTAGAGGCCGAGCAGGATGGAGCCCACGATCGGCCCGGTCTTGTGCTCGCGGTAGCCGGCTATCACCACGTCGGCGGTGCGCTCGTGCTTGACCTTGAACATCGTCCGCTTGTCGGGCACGTACGGCTGGTCGCCGGGCTTGACGATGATGCCGTCGAGCCCCGCGCCCTCGAACATCTCGAACCACTCGGCCGCCTGCGCGTCGTCGCGCGTGACCGGCGTCAGGCGGATGGACGTGCCGGCGCCGCCGAAGATCCCCTCCAGGCGTTCGCGCCGCTCCGAGAAGGGCGCCTCCATGTACGACTCGGAGCCCAGCGCCAGCAGGTCGAACGCCACGAACGAGGCCGGTGTCGCCTCCGACAGCATCTTGACCCGCGACGCGGCCGGGTGGATGCGCTGCTGCAGCGCGTCGAAGTCGAGGTGGGAGCCGCGCGGCAGCACGATCTCGCCGTCGACCACCACCCGGTCGGGCAGCTCCGCCCGCACCGCCTCGACCAGCTCGGGGAAGTAGCGCGTGAACGGCCGCTCGTTGCGGCTGCCCAGGTAGACCTCGTCACCGTCGCGGAAGACGATGCAGCGGAAGCCGTCCCACTTCGGCTCGTAGCTCAGCGTGCCGTCCTGCTTGGGCATCGCCTTGACCGGCTTGGCCAGCATGGGCGGCACGGGCGGACGCACCGGCAGGTTGGGCACCGGCTCCGGCTCCACCTCGGCGACGGCCGGCACCGGAGTGGTGGGCTCAGTCATCGGTCGGCTCCTTCGGCTCCTTCGTGTAGCGGCAGAAGAGGACGCCGTCCTCCTCCAGCACGTGGCCGAGCCTCAGCCCGGCCTGCGCGGGCCCGCCGTCGAGAACGCGCGCCGCGCCGCCGCCGACGAGCATCGGGCTGATCGTGAGGCAGAGCTCGTCGAGCTGCCCGGCAGCCGCCACCTGGGCGTTGAGCCGCGGACCGCCCTCGCACAGCACCTTGGTGAGGCCGCGGGCGTGCAGCTCGCGCACGGCCTCCGCCAGGTCCACCTCGCTCTCGCCGGCCACGATCACGTCGGCCAGGGCGGCGGCGTCCTTGCGGCGCTCGCCGGGCGCGGCCTCGCAGGTGACGACTATCGTGCGCGACATGGCGCCCTGGAACAGCGGCCCGTCGAGGTCGAGGTCGAGGCTGCGGGTGACCACCGCGATGGGCGGGACCGGGGCCCGGCCGGCGCGCAGCGTCCGCCACGACTCGCGCGGCTTGACAGCGCCGTAGCCCTCGGCGCGGACAGTGGCGGCGCCCACGAGGATCACGTCGGACAGGCCGCGCAGCACCGCGAAGATCCGCCGGTCTCCCCTGCTGGACAGGCCGCCCGAACGGCCCTGCACCCACGTGGCGCCGTCGGCGCTGGCGACCATGTTGACGCGCAGCCACGGCCGCCCCGCCGGGTAGGCGTAAGCCTGCTCGATGTGTGGATCGTCCTGTATGTCCGGATGGATGCGACGCACCCCTCTACCTTGGCACACAGCCCCGACAACCGGCCGGCACGTCCGCCTTTGCGGCAAGTGATACGAGACAGCGCACTTTTCGGTATCAGGTGGCATACGGGGAGTGATGGGCATAACGTGTCGGCAGAGATCGGGACCGAAGGAGGCCCAGTGGGGCTGGTCACTACGGTGACGTGGTCGTTCACCACGCTGGTCGGGATCTATCTACTCTACGTGTGGCTGTCGGGCGGCGGGCTGCGGCAGCAGACCACCAAGGTCACCCGCTTCCCCAAGGCGCTGCTCTTCTCGCATCCCGCGCTGGCCGCGGGCGCGCTGGGCTGCTGGGCGGCGCACCTGGTGACCGGCCACCGGGCACTGGCGTGGACGGCGTTCGGGGTGCTGGCGGTGGCGGCGCTGCTCGGGTTCGTGATGTTCACCCGGTGGCTGGGAGGCGGGCGGCACGCCCGGGGCGCCGAGCGCCGCTTCCCGCTGGTCGCCGTGGCGCTGCACGGCCTGGCCGGGGTGGCCACGTTCGTCCTGGTGCTGCTCACCGCGAGCACGCTCCGGCCGCGCTGAGCCGAACGCCGCGCCGTACGGAGGCCGCGCCGTACGGAGGCCGAGCCGTACGGAGGCCGAGCCGTACGGAGGCCGAGCCGTACGGAGGCCGAGCCTTACCGAACAGGCCCGGTCAGGCGGGGCGGGGCTGGCGGAGGACCTGGATGGAGCGGGAGGTGACGGCGACCAGGGCACCGGCGGACCACTGCTCGTCGGGGAAGGCGTCGTCGCGGGTCGACTCGTCGTTGGTGTCGAGCACCGGCAGCCAGGTCTTGCCGAACTCCTCGCCCGGCAGGGTGAACGTCATGTCCTCGTGGTGGGCGTTGATCAGCAGCAGGAACGAGTCGTCCACGATGCGCTCGCCGCGCGGCCCCGGCTCGGTGATGGCCTCGCCGTTGAGGTAGACCATCAGCGACTTGGCGTAGCCGATGTGCCAGTCGCCGGCCGTCATCTCCGCCCCGCCCGGCGTCAGCCAGACCAGGTCGCGCCTGCCGTCCTCCGGGTCGCGCCCGTGGAAGAAGCGGCGGCGCTGGAAGACCGGGTGCTCCCGGCGCAGCCGCGACAGCCTGCGGACGAACTCCAGCAGATCGGACTCGGCGTGCAGGAGCGACCAGTCGATCCAGGCGATCTCGTTGTCCTGGCAGTAGGCGTTGTTGTTGCCGCGCTGGGTGCGCCCTATCTCGTCGCCGTGGGAGAGCATCGGCACGCCCTGCGACAGGAAGAGCGTGGTCAGGAAGTTGCGGCGCTGGCGTTGGCGGAGCCGGACGATCTCGGGGTCCTCGACCGGGCCCTCCGCGCCGCAGTTCCAGGACCGGTTGTCGTCGGTGCCGTCACGGTTGTCCTCGCCGTTGTCGAGGTTGTGCTTGCGGTCGTACGAGACGAGGTCGGTGAGGGTGAAGCCGTCGTGGCAGGTCACGAAGTTGATCGAGGCCACGGGACGGCGGCCGGAGGTCGCGTAGAGGTCGGCGGAGCCGGTCAGCCGGGAGGCGAACTCCGGGAGCGCCGAGTGCGTGCCCCGCCAGAAATCTCGCACGATGTCGCGGTATTTGCCGTTCCACTCCGTCCACAGGGGCGGGAAGTTGCCGACCTGGTAGCCGCCGGGGCCCACGTCCCACGGCTCGGCGATCAGCTTGACCTGCGAGATCACCGGGTCCTGCTGGATGAGGTCGAAGAACGCGCTCAGCCGGTCGACGTCGTGCAGCTCCCGGGCCAGCGCCGAGGCGAGGTCGAAGCGGAACCCGTCGACGTGCATGTCCAGCACCCAGTAGCGCAGCGAGTCCATGATCAGCTGAAGCGCGTGCGGGGACCGGACGTTCAGCGAGTTTCCGCAGCCGGTGTAGTCGAGGTAGTAGCGCCGGTCGCCGTCGTGCAGCCGGTAGTAGGCGGTGTTGTCGATGCCCCTGAAGCCCAGGGTCGGCCCCATGTGGTCGCCCTCGGCGGTGTGGTTGTAGACCACGTCGAGGATGACCTCGATGCCCGCCTCGTGCAGCGCCCGCACCATGGCCTTGAACTCCAGCACCTGCTCGCCCTTGGTGCCCGCGCTGGAGTAGCGCCCGTGCGGGGCGAGGTAGGCGACCGTGTTGTAGCCCCAGTAGTTGGTCAGCCCGCGCGCCACCAGGAAGTGCTCGGGGATGAAGTGGTGCACCGGCATCAGCTCGATCGCCGTCACCCCGAGCGACAGCAGGTGGTCGATGACCGCCGGGTGCGCGACACCCGCGTAGGTGCCGCGCAGCGCCTCGGGCACGGCCGGATGGCACATGGTGAGCCCGCGCACGTGGGCCTCGTAGATCACCGTCTGGTGGTAGGGGGTGCGCGGGGCGCGGTCGTTGCCCCACTCGAAGAACGGGTTGATGACCACGTTCTTCGGCATGAACGGGGCGCTGTCGGCCGTGTTGAGCCTTGACGGGTCGGTGAAGTTGTAGGGGAACACCGACTCGTTCCACGTCAGGTCGCCGTCGATCGCCTTGGCGTACGGGTCCAGCAGCAGCTTGGCCGGGTTGCACCGGTGTCCGTGCGACGGGTCGTAGGGACCGTGGACCCGGTAGCCGTAGCGCTGGCCCGGCGTGACACCCGGAAGGTAGCCATGCCAGACGAACCCGTCGACCTCGGGGAGATCGACGCGTTCCTCTGATCCGTCATCGTGGAAAAGGCACAGCTCGACACGCTCGGCCACCTCGGAGAACACCGAAAAACTGGTGCCGACCCCGTCCCAGGTGCCGCCGAGTGGATAGGGCTCGCCCGGCCAGACTTCGCGCATGTGACCCGATTGTCGCACGCGATCGCGGTCTCGTTAGAGGAGCCGGGCGTTGAGCGTGATCGTCGTGCCCGTCAGGGCCTTGCTCACCGGGCAGCCGGCCTTGGCGGCCTCGGCCGCCTCCTGGAACTGCTCAGCGGTGATGCCGGGCACGTGGCCCTCAACGGTGATCACAATGCCGGTGATGCCCTCACCCGGCTGGAACGTCACATCGGCACTGGTGCGCAGCGCCTCCGGCGGCGTGCCCGCGCCGGCCAGGCCATGGGACAGCGCCATCGAGAAACATGAGGAGTGCGCAGCCGCGATGAGCTCCTCAGGCGAGGTCTTGCCATTGGCGGACTCGGCCCTGGACGGCCAGGAGACCTCAAAGGTGCCCACACCAGAAGTGTCGAGCGAGACCGTGCCGGAACCGTCGAGCAGGGCGCCCTTCCACTGGGTGGTGGCGGTGCGAGTAGTAGCCATCGAGTTGCTCCTTCCGTAGTCGTTCCTCGACCCTATCGCGACCGAGAGCGGCGACCTGACAAAGTCCGCCCCAGGTCTGTCATCCGTCTCGGCTTTTCACGCGAATAGTGGCATGCTCGGGTCGCGGCCCACCCGCCGCCTTGGTCCGGATCACGGGAGCGTGGTGCCAGTGGAGGCGCCGTACGACGACCGCCTGCTGCACCAGCGGGTGATCGGCGGCGACGAGGCCGCACTCGGCGAGGTCTACGACCGGCTCTCCTCGCTGATCTTCGGTCTCTCGCTGCGCGTCACCAGGGACCGGGTGATCGCCGAGGACATCACCCAGGAGGTGTTCCTGGTCTTCTGGGAGCGGCCCCTGGCCTACGACCCCGACCGCGGCACGCTGCGCGCCTGGCTGGCCACGATCGCCCACCGCCGAGCGGTGGACCACGTGCGGGCCGAGGAGCGCCGCCGCGTCTCCACGCTCGGCCCCCGGCTCTTCGAGCCGCCGCCCGCCCGGCTGGAGGACGCGCTCCTCGCCGCCGAGGAGACCGAGCGGGTACGGCAGGCGGTGACGGCCCTGCCCGACGGCCTGCGGGAGGCGGTCGAGCTGGCCTACTACGGTGGGAGGACGTACCGCCAGGTGGCCGAGGAGCTGGGCGTGCCCGAGGGCACGGCCAAGTCGCGGATCCGGCTGGCGCTGCGGCGCCTGGCTGACGCGCTGGCCGAGGAGGAGGTGTGATGGAGCCTGTAGAGCGTCTCTACCTGGACGCGCTCATGGAGGGTGGCGCCGAGGAGCACACCGGCTCCCTCCGGCCGCAACTGCTGGCCGGGGCCAGGGCCAGGCGCAGGCCCGCCGCCCGCACCGCCCCGTGGGCCGAGCCGTACGCGGGCCGGGTGGCCGCCATGGACGCCCTGCTCGCCTCGGCCGTGGACGACGACTGGTCGCGCGTCATCGTGGAGGGCTGGACCCTGCAGGAGCTGATCGCCCACCTGGCCGCCAAGGACGGCCTGCTCGCCGCCTCGGTCGGCGCTCCCGTGCTCGGCCCGCCCGTCGCGGCCACCGACGCGCTCGGCCGCACCGCGGACGTGCAGGCGTACGAGCGGGCCCGCAGCCCCGAGCAGACCAGGCGCGACTGGCGCGCCCAGGCCGACGCCCTCTGCCGCCACCTGGCCGGCCTCGACCCGGCCTCGCAGGCGCGCCTCACGCGCTCGGCCGCACCGCGGACGTGCAGGCGTACGAGCGGGCCCGCAGCCCCGAGCAGACCAGGCGCGACTGGCGCGCCCAGGCCGACGCCCTCTGCCGCCACCTGGCCGGCCTCGACCCGGCCTCGCAGGCGCGCCTCGACGGCGTGGAGTCCCCGGTGCGCGACCACATCCTGGCCCGCTGCCTGGAGACGTGGATCCACACCGACGACGCGGCCAGGACGGCCGGCGTCCGCCTGCCGCACCCGATCCCCGAGCACATCCACCCCACGGCCGACCTCTGCGCGCGCCTGCTCCCGTGGACCATGCTCCTGTCGGGGCTCGACGGCGGCGGCCGGGCGATCACGCTCACGCTCACGGGGCCGGGTGGCGGGGAGTGGCACGTTCCCCTCGGCGTGGAGGACACCGCCCCAGCGGAGCCACAGGCGCACATCACGGCGGACGTGGTGGACTTCTGCTTCCTGCTGGGCGGGCGCGGCGACCCCGCGTCGTTCCCGGCGGAGCTGGAGGGCGACCTGTCCCTGGCCCGCGACGTCCTGTCCACCTCTCCGGCCCTCTCCGGCCCCTAGACCGGACTACCCCGGCCCCGGTCTCTCGCCCGCAACTGGCCAGAAAACGGGCTGTCGACCGGATACTTCGCTGCCCGACTCTGCCGACGAACATGTCGGAGCGAGAAGGGGAGTGTCCCACCGTGACCATGGTCGACTCGATAGTTGATCTCGACGCCCAGCTGGCCAACGCGCGCGACTACTGGCTGGGCTGGGGGAGCGCCGACCGATCGGACCGCGACCTGACGCTGTTTCGCAGCGATGTGTCCCACCCCCAGTTGAACGGGGTGCTCAGGGTCGGGCACGGCGCGTCCCTGAACGAGGCCGTCGCGGAGGCGGAGCGACGGCTCGCCGGCGTGCCGTGGATGTGGTGGGTCGGGCCGGACAGTCGTCCCGATCTGGCCGACCATCTGCGGGCCACCGGCGCCGTCGAGATCGGGACCCTGCCCGTGATGGCCGTGCGTCTGGACCAGGTGAACGGACTGGACGAGGTGAACGGATCTCCCGGGCTGGAGATCGAACAGGTGACGGGCCCGAACACCCTCCGGGAATGGGCGCACGCCTACGCTCCCTCGTTCGCTGTCGCACCGGATCAGCTGGGCCAGGTCGTCCTGGCCGAGACGCGGCGGCCGGACAAGCCGGGGAGTCTCGTCCGGTTCGCCGGCAGGGTGAACGGGCAACTCGTCGGCACGGCCGCATTGCTGGATCGGCGTGGGGTCGCCGGCGTCTACGTCGTCACCACGTCCGAGGAGTACCGCCGCCGCGGGATCGGGACGGCCCTGACGGCCGCCGCACTCCGGGAAGCCGCTGACCGGGGCCTTCGCGTCGCGACGCTGCAGCCCAGCCTCATCGGCGAGCGCGTGTACCGCCGGATGGGCTTCGAGCCCGTGGCGGCGTACCGGATGTTCTCACCGGCCCAGTCCTGAAGCTCGCGCCGCGCGTCGTCAGGGCCGCGCCTCCGGTCGCGCGAGCACGGCGGCGGCGCTCCCGTACGCGCGGCGGGCCATGTCCCGCAGCGGCGTGTCCCGCAGGTCGGCAGAGAGGACCTCCACCCCCCAAGGTCCGTCGTAGCCGATCTCCCGCGCCGCCCGGACGTACCCGGCCACGTCGAAGTCGCCCTCGCCGGGGAAGCGGCGCCGCGTGGCCGCCTCCAGCAGGAGGTCGTCCCCGTTGCCCGCCGTGCCGTCGCTCAGCTCGACGTAGGCCAGCAGGTGCGGTGGCACCCGGCGCAGTTCGTCCGGGGTGACGCCGAGTCTGGCCAGATGCCAGGTGTCCAGCGCCAGCCCGCCGTTCCCGGTGCGGGCCGCGCCGACGACCTCCAGGGCGTCGTCGAGCGGGGCGGCGCCGGCGCCGAACGGCATGGGCTCGTAGACGAGCAGGGCGCCGTGGCGATCCGCGGCCTCCGCGCACAGCCCCGCGAACCGCTCGCCCATCCGGGCGGGAGGGCAGGACCTCCCGAACATGTCACCCACCTTGATGTGCCGCGCTCCAAGCTCCGCCGCCGCCTCGAACAGCAGGTCCTTGCGCCGCCGCGCCTCCTCGTCGCCGTCGAGGAACCAGTCGGTGAGGAACTCCAGCTCCAGGTGGTCCAGACCGTGGTCATCGAAGATCCGCCTGATCTCCTTCGGCTTGCGCCGTTCGAGCAGGTGCTCCAAGTCGGCGTGCCAGATGCCGAGGCCGCGCAGGCCCGCCTCGGCCGCCCGGCCGCACCGGTCGGCCCAGTCGAACGTGCTCCACTCCCGGCCGCCCAGCTCGACAGGCCCGGCCAGCGTGCCGTACGCGGCGATGACATGCGTCTCTGTGTCCATGCCCCACTCCTCTGTGTCGAAGATGACGCGGGACACACTGGACGGAGGTGGTTACCAGCCGCCAGACCATCCGGTTCTCACGCGGTTGTCACCCCATGCAGCTCGCGATCCCACAGCAGGTCGCAGACGTGCCTAACGCCGACGTCGAGGTGCCGGCGGTAGGTGCTGAACGGCAGTCCCAGCCGCTCGGCGGCGGCCTCCTGCCGGGGAACGCCGTGGAAGTAGGTCGTCGCGAGGGCCCGGTGGAGCTTCGCCCCGTTCCGCTCCTCGCGGAGCGCGTCGACCGCGTCCACCACGACCTCGCGCAGCGTCTCGGCCGGATCGCCGGCCGAGTGCCGGTCGGCGATGAGCCGGCTGCGCGTGAGCGGGTTGGCCGCGAGGGCACGCGCGTGATGCCATCCGCGCAGGGCGTCGCGCACCGCCGTGTCGAACTCGGGCCGTGACAGCACCGCCAGTTCGCGGGCCCGCCCGGGCGCGCCCTCCCGTGGGCCGGACAGTTCCAGCGAGCCGACGAGGTCCAGCCACGGCTCCAGCGGCACCGCCCGCCAATCGTGCGCGAACAGGGCATGGGCCCGGCCCGCGACGGAGGGCGCCGCCTCGATCGCGCGGTGATCGGCGTAGGTCATCAACGGCGCCCAGAACCCGGGATCGGTCAGGACGACGTAGGACCAGGCCATGCGGTCCGCCTGGATGAACCCGGCCAGGACTCTCATCAACATGAGATCCATGACGGGTGAGGGCCTCTGGTAAGCGGCCGGGTGCACCATGAAACGGGCGAGCGCCACATGTTCACCCTCCCGGATCGGTCCCGCGGCCCGGGTGTGCTCCCACGCTGACGCCACGACCGGATCAGCGGTGTTCTCGTCTTCGCGCGGCTCCGCCAGCCGGAGCCAGGCCATGAACGCGACGGGCTCGCCGGTGCCGGGCCGCCGGTGCACGTGGAAGGCGAGGGGCTGCCGGTCGAGCCAGAAGTCCACGACGGCGGCCGACTCCTCCCCTTCGGCCTCGGCGGCCAGCGCCAGCACGGCCGCCCTGTCCTCCGGGCGGAACGCGTCCTCGACCTCGTCGCCGTCGCCCCGCCAGGTGACGAACCTCGGCATGAGGCCACCGCCGCGATGCAGATAGTTCAGATCCAGCGCGGCGGGCAGCACGTCCGGGCCCGTGGCGCGCCGGGCGCGCTCCACCAGGTGGGCGCGGACGCGGTGGTGCATGGCCTCGTATCCCCCGGGATCGCGCCAGCGCAGGTCCGCGTCCAGAGCGTCGCGCGCCACGTCGTGCGGGAACAGCCCCTCGCCACCCGACTCCACGTACGGCTGACACCGCAGCCAGGCGAACAGCTCCCCGACGTCCTGCTCGGGCAGGGCCGCCTGCAGCAGTTCCTCGGTGGTGAAGCGCACGTGGGCGCACGCCTCCAGGGCGTTTCGGTGTGCCGCCGACGGCAGCTCGCCGACCAGTCGCGCCAGCAACGTCCCGACCACGTCCTGGGTCGGCGTCCACCGCCCCGCGTCGCCGCCATGCCGTAAGGCGACCTCGGCGGCCAGGCACAACGCCAGGGGATGCCCGCCCGCGTACGACAGCAGGGCCTCGTGCAGGTGCGCGGGCACCTCGCAGGCGTCCAGCAGGGCGGCGGCGTCGTCCGGCGGCAGGTTGCGCAGGCCGGCCACCCCCAACACCCCAGCCCAGGCGGGGTCGGCCCGCCAGGCCGGATCCGGAGGCCGCCGCCCGGCGAGTACGGCCAGCGCGCCGGCGGGCAGCCGGGGAAGGAAGCTCTCACGCAACCACTCCTCCAGGCCCTGGCACTGCTCGAAGGTGTCGACCATCAGCACGCCCTGGCCTCCGGCGAGCGCCCCCAGCGCCCGCGCCTCGAACACCTCCGGCGAGCCCACCGTCCGCCCGTCGATCTCCACCACCGTGCGCCCGGCCGCACGTGCCTCCTCGGCCATGCGCCGCAGCAGCCCCGACTTGCCGATGCCCCCCGGGCCGTGCACGTACAGGACCGGGTACGAACCGGGGTCCCCGTCCAACGCGGACCGGAAGAGCGACAGCTCCGCCGCACGGCCCACGAAGGTCCGCGACCGGTTGGCCGCCAGGCGCCGCCCCAGTCCGCCTTCTTCCGCTGCCAACCTCTTTCCTCTCCCTCAGCCCTCCGACGGCAGTGCGAAGTTGCTGTCGAAGACGTGGTCAGGGTCGTAACGCGACTTGAGGATCATGAGCCGGTCCAGCACCGCCCCGGGGAAGGCGTCGCGCAGCCGCCGTCGCCCGGTGCCCGTCTCGAAGCTCAGGTAGAGCCCCTTGAGGTGCGGGTGGAGCCGCTCCCACTGCCGGTCCAGGTTCTCACGCAGCGCGGGCAGGGTGGCGGCCATCAGTGAGAAGTTCTGCGTGCGGTGCGCGTAGGCCATCGCCGTGGAGGGGGTGTCGTTGACCGCCCCGCCGACGGACCTCAGCTGCACCATGGGCGCGCGCCCGGCCCCCAGCAGCGCCGCGATGGCCCGGGCGGCGGGTTCGGTGATGTGCTCCAGCAGCCCCGACCGCGACACCGCGAGCGGCTGCTGCGCCTGCTGCACCGCGTGTGTCGCGGGCAGCAGGCGGTGGTACGGGGTGGCGAAGGCGTGGTTCCGCAGCACGGGTCCGGCGGACAGCACGGGCGCGAGCGCCTCGCGGACCGCCTCGGTGTCCGTGCCCGCGTGCACGGTCATCGCCTGGGCGACGGGCTCGCTCCCGCGGCCGCCCACCAGTGTCAGGAAGCTGGTGACCGTTCGGGGCGCCGCCTCGACGGCGGCCCCCCACCGGATCAGGAACGCGGCCGGGTCGCCGGCGTCGAAGACGGTGATCGCGGCGACCACGTCGCCCAGCGGCTCCGCGTGGAACTCGAACGCCGTCGCGACCCCGAAGTTGGCTCCCGCGCCGCGCACCGCCCAGAACAGGTCCGGGTCGTGATCGGCGTCGGTCCGCACCCGGGAGCCGTCCGCCAGGACCAGCTCGGCGGCGCGCATGTGGTCGATGGTCAGGCCGTGCAGCCGGGCCAGCAGTCCGATGCCGCCGGCGGTGGCCAGCCCGCCGACGCCCACGTCCCCGGTGTCCCCCGAGGACAGGGCCAGCCCGTGGGGCGCGAGCGACGCGGCGACGTCTCCCCAGCGTGCTCCCGCCTCCACGCGCACCAGGCCGGATCGGGCGTCGAGGACCTCGACGGCGTTGAGCCGGGAGAGGTCGACGACGATGCCTCCGTGGTTGGTGGAGCGGCCGCTGATGCCGTGGCCGCCGCTGCGCACCGTCAGGGGTGCCCGCATGTCGCGGGCATGGGTCAGGGCGGCCACGATGTCCTGGGGGGTGCGGACGCTCAGCACGGCGCCCGGTGAACCGTGGCGGGTGTAGGTGTGCCGTACGCGCTCGTAGCCGTCGTCACCCGGCCGTGTCGCGATCGCGGCGAGACCTTCGGGGAGTGCCAGGCGAGGGCCCTGTGGTGTGGTGTCGGTGGTGCGCATGGGTGCCTCCGGGTTCTCCGCGCGGACTCGGAGATCCGCCCTCTCCACTGATGACCAATTGGTCAGTAGCAACTGTATACTAGTGTCCAGCCGGTCACCAAATGTCGGCGTCAGGGGCCTCAGATCGCAGGATCTGCTGTAACCGCATGTACACTAAAAGACATGAACCAGGACGCCGCCCCGACCAAGAAGCGCAGGCGGGCCCCCGAAGAGCGCAGGGCCGCCATCCTCGAAGCCGCCCGCGCCGCCTTCGCCGAGCGCGGCTTCGCCAAGACGACCGTCCGCGACGTCGCGCACCGGGCCGGAGTGACCCACGGCCTCGTGCTCCGGCACTTCGGATCCAAGGAACAACTGTTCCTCGCCGCGGTTCCCAGTCCCCGCACTCTGATGGCGGAGGTGGCCGGTGACCCCAAGACGTTGCCGGCGCGCATCGCCCGAGCCTACGTACGCCGCATGGCCGAGAGCGGAGGCAGCGACCCCTTCGTGGCCATGCTCCGAGCGGTGGCCTCGGAGGAGGAGACCGCCAAACGGCTGTTCACGGTGATGCAGGAGGACAGCCTGGAGATGTACCGGCACGTGATCCCGGGCCCGAAGCTGGAGGAACGCGTCGCGGCCGTGGGCGCCCACCTCATCGGGGTGACGTTCTCCCGCTACATCTTCAGGAGCGGACCTCTGGCCTCGATGTCGGACGAGCAGCTCGTCCGCCAGCTCACCCGGCACCTGCGCGGCATCCTGCTCGATCAGGACGACTAACCGCCGGCGTTCAGGAGGCGATGAGGCGAGCGCGCTCATCTGGGGTGAGCGGCACCTCCGGCGCCGCGAGCAGGGCGGCGAACTGAGCCTGCGAACGAGGCGCCACGAGCGCGGAGACGACGGCGGGCTCGGCCAGCACCCAGGCCAGGGCCAGGGTCGCGGGCGGCAGGCCCCGCTCCGCCGCCACCTCCTGCAGCCTGGCGGCGACGCGCTGGACGTGCCCGTCGCCGTGGTGGGTGTACCAGCCGGGCAGCAGCGCCCGGCGCGACCCCGCCGGTGTCCCCGTACGGTATTTCCCGGTCAGCAGTCCCCCCGCGAGGGGGCTGTAAGCGGTGAAGCCGACCCCCGCCGCGGCGCAGGCGGCAAAGGCGGCCGTGCTGTTGATCAGGTTGTAGTCGTCCTGCAGGTTGACCGGCCGCGCCGCGCCGAGGCGGTCGGCCGCGGCCACGGCCTCGCTCAACTGCGCGCCGGTGAAGTTGCTCATGCCGTAGTAGCGGATCTTCCCCTCGCGGGCGAGGCGGTCGAACGCGGCCACGGACTCCTCCACCGGCGTGCCTGGATCGTGGACATGGGTGAGGTAGAGGTCGATCCGGTCGGTACGCAGCCGCCGCAGGCTGGTCTCCACCTGCCCGCGGATGTGCCGTTCCGACAGGCCCGCCGCCCCGGGGTCCGGCCCCACCCGGTTGCCGACCTTCGTGGCCACCACGACACGGTCGCGGACGCCGCGATCGGCCAGCCACCTGCCCAGCCACTCCTCCGACCTGCCGCCCCCGTAGGAGTCGGCGGTGTCGAACATCGTGACCCCGGCCTCGAAAACGGTGTCGAGCATCGCACGAGCCGTCTTCTCGTCGTCGCCCTGCCCGAACAGGTGGGCGGCGGAGCCCAAGCCGCCGAAGTTGCCGCAGCCGAAGGAGAGAGCCGACACATGCAGATCGCTGTCCCCGAGCCTTCTGTATCGCATGAACCATCCGTTTCGCGCACCCCGACAGTCGACCGGCGCACGCTAGCCGGCACCGCTGCTCATCCAACAGACCGAACAGCGCCCAGATGGGGCTCAGAGAGTCACTCGACCGAGATGAAGAAGTCGAGCAGCAGCTCGTTGACCTTCTCCGGCTGGTCGAGCTGCATCCAGTGACCCGCGCCCTCCAGCCGCTCGTAGCGCCATGACGAGGTGACGTACTTCGCGCTGCCGGTCATCGACTGTTCGGTGAGGTAGCGGTCCCCGCTGCTCCACACGCCCATGGTGGGCACCGCGATGGGCGGCGCCTGCAAAGTCCCGGGGATGAACGCCCGCGGCGGGATGTTCCTGCGGTAGATGGCGAATCCCGCGGAGAGGGCTTCGGGGTCACGCATGCGGGCGACCACCTCCTCCAGGTCCGGGTGCGTCTCCGCCCACATGCGCAGGCCCGCGAAGTCGTCGTGGCTCCACACCTGCTCGGCCACGTCCTGGCACTGGAACAGCAGCATGTACCAGGATTTCTCGTACTGCTCGCGGCCGGCCTCCGGGCCGCCGGCGCTGATGTGGCCCACCGACAGCAGGGAGAGGCTGACGGCCCTGTCGGGCACGTGGGCCGCGACCAGTTGCGCGAGAGCCGCCCCCCAGTCGTGGCCCACCAGGTGCGCCTGCTCCACCCCGAAGTGGTCCAGGACCGCCAGCAGGTCGACGACGTGTTCGGCCATGTCGTAGGCGGCCAGGTCCCTCGGCTTGTCGGAGCCCCCGAAGCCGCGCAGGGTGGGAGCGATCGTACGATATCCGGCGGCGTTGAGCGCGGCCACCTGGTGGCGCCACAGCTCGTGGGTGTCGGGGTATCCGTGTACGAGCAGGACCGCCGGCCCTTCCCCGCTGACCTGGACCTCGAGATTGACTCCGTTGACCTTGATACGCATGACACGACTCCTGAGGGCGAATCGGTGATGACCATCCCTCAGCCTGCCGGTCACGATTGATCAGTCGGCAGTCCATTCACCGACCTAAACCTGACCACGCCCCCGAGGGCGCTCGTATACTTGTGAGATCTCACACTGATCTCACACGGAGGGAACCAGGGCGGGAAAGGTGGCCAAGCACCAGCGCGCGATCAGAAACGGCCCCCCGCCACGCAAGGATCGGGCTCAGCCGCTCGCCGATCAGGTCTACGCCACCTTGCGGGAGGAGATCCTCGGAGTCCAGTGGGCCCCCGGAGAGATGCTCATGGAGCCCGAGCTCGCCGAGAGATACGGCGTCTCGAAGACTCCGGTGCGCGAGGCGCTGCGCCTGCTCGTGCAGGACGGCCTGGTGACCATCCTGCCGCGGAAGGGCTACCTCATCAGTCCCCTGCGCCTGAACGACGTGCGGGAGGTCTTCTTTCTCCGCTCCGCGCTGGAGCCGACGCTGGCGTCGGCGGCGGCGGAGGTGATAACCCCCGACGAGGTCGCGGGGCTGCGCGACCTGGTGGCCGAGCAGGACACCGCGGACATCCGCGCGGCGCTGCACTTCGCCCGCGCCTTCCACCTCGAACTCGCCCGCCTGGCCGGGAACAACCGGGCACAGCGGCTGCTCGGCGGTCTCCTCGACGAAACGCGCCGGCTGCACCATCTCATGCCGCGCGTCGAGGAGCACATCACCTCGGAGGCCGAGCTCGGGGCGCACCGGAAGATCGTGGCGGCACTGGAGGCCGGCGACGGTGACGCCGCCACCGGCCTCATGCGCGATCACATCGCCGAGGTCGCGCGGGTCATGGTTCAGGCCTTCGGCGGCGTCTGAGCCCCGCCGCGCCCCAGCGGGCCCAGGGCCGGGGAGGCGAGGTCCGCGAGCTCCGCGAGCGCGGCGGCCAGGCTCTCGGCGCTGGGACCCCCAGGGTGATACTCCAGTCCGATGGCCCCGGAGTAACCCACTTCGGTCAGCGTGCCGAGCACGCTGGAGAAGTCGATGTCACCGGTTCCGGGACGGCCGCGCAGCGGCGCGTCGGCGAACTGCACGTGACGGATGTCCGGCGCGTGGCGGGCGATCGCGAGCGCGGGGTCCGTCCTCATCCGGCGCAGGTGGTAGACGTCCGCCAGCAGGCCCACGTCGCCGGCGCCGCCGCGTGCCCGTACCTCGGCGACGAGCTCGGCGGCGGCGGCGATCGAGGCGATCCCGTATCCGGGGTTGTCGTGAGAGTTGAGCGCCTCGACCACCACGACCGCGCCGATCGCGTGGGCCGACTCCGCCGCGAGGAGGAGGTTCTCCACGGCGATCTCCTCCTGCGCCCGGCGGTCGACGCCTGCCACGGGGATGCCGTAGGGCGCGTGCAGCACCGGGCATCCGGCCGCCTCGGCCAGCGCCACCGCCGCCTCGACGTTCGCCCGGAACCGTGCCGCCCGGTCCACCCGGCAGACCAGCCCGCGCTCGCCGGCCCCCAGGTCACCGGCGTCGAAGTTCAGCGAGACCAGGCGTGTCCCCGCCTCGTCCAGCGCGCGGACCAGGCCGTCCAGGGCACGGTCCGGCGGCACGGGAACGTCGAACGGCCACCACATCTCCACCGCCGAGAAGCCGGACCTGGCGGCCGCCGCGGGCCGTTCGACCAGGGGCAGCTCGGTGAAGAGCATGGACAGGTTGGGCGCGTACGTGGCCGTCCAGGCGTCGCGGCGAGTCACCCCGGCACGCCCAGGACGCGCTGGAAGACCTCCCGGAGTCCCGGCTCCGCCTGCGCCGGCGGCCGGCGCGTCCGCCAGGCGACGTGCCCGTCGGGACGCACCAGCACCGCGCCGTCGCCCCCCAGTCCGTACGCGGCCTCGAAGGTGTCCTCCGCCACGGCGAAGCCGTCCGTCCCCGCCAGACAGGTCCGCAGCGGGACGCCGCACGCCGTCGCCGCGGCCGTCGCGTCCGCGCACCAGTCCCGGGACCGGGAGATGAGAGTGAACGCCGTGTCGAACAGGTCGAGCGTCGAACATCGCCTCCCCTCCGAGGTGATCCACACATGGGGCGCGCGTACGCCCGGGGTGCTGGACGGCGCGTACGACGCCGGGATCGCCTCCCCCTGGCCGCCGTCGGGGATGAGGGCGCCGGACAGGTAGCGGAAGCCGAGGTCACGCCCCAGCGAGCCGACATGCGCCCGCTGTCCGGCCAGGACGTCGTCGAGTGCCTCACCGGCCCTGATTCGCTGCCAGACGGAGGCGAAGCGATCCGCGTTCGCGGTGCTCCACCGGGCGTTGGACGCGGCGATCGGGCGCCGTTCCTCCTCGTAGGTGTCGAGCAGGGCCGGCGGCGCCGCGCCCTGGAGGACGAGCGCGAGCTTCCAGACCAGGTTGTGCACGTCCTGGACCCCCGTGTTCAGGCCGAAGCCGCCCGTCGGCGGGAACGCGTGCGCCGCGTCGCCCGCGAGGAACACCCGGCCGTCGCGGTAGCGCTCCGCGACCTGGGCCGCCACCAGATAGGTCGCCGTCCCCACGATCTCGATCTCCTGGGCGGGGGCGCCGACGGCGGTGGTGACGAGCTCTCGCGCGGCCTCGTCGGTCAGCGCCCCCGGCCTGGCCGTTCCCTCCGGCAGCATGCGGAAGGTGATCCAGCGTTCCTTGCCGTCCACCGGCGCGACGGTGACGAAGCCCTGCGCGGACCCGCCCGCCGCCGGCGCGGTCAGATACTGGATCGCGGTGCGATGCTCGGTGAGCCGGGAGATGTCGCCGTTCCAGAAGACGCTCTGCCAGTAGCCGAGCTGGTCACCGGCCATCGCGACGCCGAGCCGGCCCCGGACGCCGCTCGCCACGCCGTCGGCGGCGATCATGAAGTCGGCGCGGATCCGGGTGTCCTCCCCGGACGCCGGGTCGTGCAGGTCGGCCGTGACACCGGTGGCGTCCTGGGCGAAGGATCGCAGCTCGACGCCGAACCGGGCCTCGACACCGCGCAGGCCGGCCAGCTCGGCGCGGAGCACGCCTTCGAGATGGTCCTGCGGCACGCGGGAATCGCCCGTCGGGCTGTGCTCGCTCGACTCCGGGGGCGCCGGGCTGCGGCCGTACTCCTGGCCGCTCAGTGATTCGCAGTAGACGAAGCCGTTGTGCGGCCGATGCGGCGCGCCCGCCAGCAGCCGTTCCTCGACTCCCCAGAGGCGGAACAGCTCCATGGCCCGGTTGCGCACCCCCCGCGCCTTGGGGTGCGGCGCGACCTCGGGCCGGCGCTCGACGAGCACGCAGGACAGGCCGAACCGGTGGGCGAGCAGCGCGGCGGACAGGCCGACGGGGCCCCCGCCGACCACCAGCAGGCCGGTCCTGATCACCTGGCGACCTCGTCGACGATCGGCGTCTCAAGGACGCCGAGGCCGGTGATCTCCATGCGCAGCCGGTCTCCTCCGAACAGGTAGCTCGGTGGATCCTGGAAGGCCCCGCACCCCGTGGTCGTCCCGGTGAGGATGACGTCGCCGGGCGAGAGCTCGACGACCTTGCTGATGCTCTCGATCAGGCCCGGCACGTCCACGATCATCTCGCTGGTGCGGCCGTCCTGCCGGAGCTCGCCGTTCACCCAGCAGCGGATGCGCAGGTCGTGCGGGTCCGGGATCTCGTCGCGCGTCACCAGCCACGGCCCGGTCGGGCATCCGGTCGGAATGCCCTTGGCCCGGGTCAGCTGGGCGAACATCGGGTGGAGGTGCACGTCCTTGAACGCCAGGTCCCGGGCGGTCACGTCGTTCGAGATCATGTACCCCGCGACGTGGTCGTACGCCCGGCCACGAGGGATCCGGTAGCCGCCGCGGCCGATCACCACGGCGAGCTCGGTCTCGTAGTCCAGCTGCTCGGTCTCCGCCGAGCGGACGAGCGCGTCACCCGGCCCGATCACCGTGTTGGACGGTTTGAAGACCACCAGCGGCTCGGACGGGGAGGGCGCGTTCTTCCTCCCGGCCGCCTCGTCCACGTGCGACTGGTAGTTGCCGCCCGCCACGATCACCTTCTCCGGGCGCGGCACCGGCGGGCCGAGGCGTACGCCCGCCACGGGGATCCGCTCGGCGGCGTCGGCGCTCGCCTTCTCGATCTCCTCCTGCAGGAACGGCAGCAGGGCGAGGACCGCGTTGGTGTCCAGATCGGTGAAGCCACGGCGCACGAGCAGCGGCCCCAGTGGCACGACGGTGTCATCCACGAGAACGCCGGGGCGTTCCGCCCGCTGGGGACCGAAGCTAACGAGTTTCACGCGGTTCCTCCTGATTCCAGTGTTCCTCGGCGTAGTACTCGGCCACCACCGAGATGTCGCGGTCCCCGTCGCCGCCGGCCAGCGCGGCGGCGAAGGCGGCCCGTCCGGCGGGGAAGAGCCGGGCCTCGATGCCCTGGCGGTCCAGCAGCGCGGCCACCAGATCGAAGACCGCGTCGAGACCCGCGACGGTGGCCTCGCTGTCGTAGTCGCGGTCGTAGGCGCGCGGCAGCACCCGGGCCAGCATGGCGCCGGCCCCCCAGCCCGACAGCAGCACTCGCTCCGCCGTCTCCCGGGGGATCTCCAGGCCACGGAGCAGGGCGCTCGCCTCGGCCGCCGCGGCGGCGTGGCAGCCCACCAGGAGCTGGTTGACGAGCTTGAGCTCCAGGCCACGGCCCGGACCGCCCACGTACACGGCCTCGCGGGTGTAGGCCGCCAGCACCGGCCGGACGGCGTCGAAGGCGGATCGGTCACCGCCGGCCATCGCGACCAGCTCACCGTGTTCGGCGCCCTCCGGGCCGCCCGTGACCGGCGCGTCCAGGAACGCGGCGCCGATCCGGGTGGCGGCGGCGGCGATCCGCCGGCTCAGCTGAGGATCGAAGGTCGCGTGCTCGACGAGGATCTGACCAGGCCGGGCGGCCTTGAGCAGGCCCTCGGCCCCAAGGTACACCTCGGACACGGCCGCGCTGTCGAGCAGGCAGCCGCACACGACGTCGGTCGCGGCGGCCACCTCGGCCGGCGTACCGGCCAGGGTGGCGCCCGCCTCGCGGAGCCGGGCCACCTTGGCGGGGCTCCGCGCGTACACCACGACGCGGTGCCCGCCGGCCAGCAGCCGGGCCGCCATCCGGCCTCCCATGGCGCCGGGCCCGACGAAACCGATGGCCCCGGTCGTCGGATGCCGCTCGGCCGCCGACGCCCCGGTCATCGGGTTCCGCTCTCGGCCGCGGCCCGCAGGAAGTCGAAGTCGCAGCCCTCGTCGCTCTGCAGGACATGCCGCCGGAACAGGGCCGCGTACCCGCGCGCCGGGTGTTCGGGTGGGGTGGCGGGGGCGCGCGCGGCCAGCTCGGCGGCGTCGACCAGCAGGTCGAGGCGCCCCTGCTCGGCGTCCAGCTCGATCAGATCGCCGTCGCGGACGAGGCCGAGCGGACCGCCGGCCGCCGCCTCCGGCGCCACGTGCAGCACCACCGTGCCGCCGCCGGTGCCGCTCATGCGCGCATCGGAGATCCGCACCATGTCGTGGACCCCTTGATCCAGCAGCTTGCGGGGAATGGGCAGCTCCCCCACCTCGGGCATGCCCGGCCCGCCGACCGGGCCGACGCCGCGCAGCACGAGCACGCTGTCCCGGTCCACGTCGAGCGCGGGATCGTCGATGCGCGCGTTCAGATCCGCGAGCCCGTCGAAGACCACCGCCCTCCCCCGGTGCCGCCAGAGCGCGGGGTGCGCGGCCGAGCGTTTGAGTACGGCCCCGCGGGGGGCCAGCGAGCCTCGCAGCAGCGCCAGGCCGCCGGCCGGGAAGACCGGGTCGTCCAGCGTGCGGAGAGCCGGACCGGGGGAGCGCGACACGGTCCTGGTGACTTCGGCCCAGGGCCGTCCGGTGCCGGACCGGGCGCCGAGGTACACGAGCGGCGCCAGCTCGGCGAGCACGGCCGGCACGCCTCCCGCGTCCTGGAGGTCTTCGAGCAGGTGGCGCCCCGCCGGCCGGACGTCGGCGAGGACCGGCGTGGTGGCGCTCCACTCCCGCATCGCCTCGACGCCCAGCCGGCGGCCCACCCGCCCGGCCAGCGCCTCGAGGTGGATGACCGCGTTGGTGGAGCCGCTCACCGCGCAGACCAGCCGGAAGGCGTTCTCCAGCGTTTCGGGTGTGACATGGTCGGCGGGGACGACCCCCTCCCCGGCGAGCTCCACCGCGCGGGCGCCGGTCGCCTCGGCCAGGGCGGCCCGCTGCGCGCCGCCCGAAGGGGGCAGGCTGCTTCCCGGCAACGCCATGCCCAGGGTCTCCGCCACCATCGCCATGGTGATCGCCGTCCCGAGCACGTTGCACGTGCCGACGCCGCAGTTGAGGCGGGCCTCCAGGTCCGCCCACTCGTCATCGTCGAGCCTGCCCTGGCGGCGCTGGTCCGCGAGCGGCCAGATGTCGTCGATGGTGAGCGGCCGCCCCTGCCGGCGGGCGGTGGGGCGCGGCCCGGCGGTCAGCATGATGGCCGGCTTGCCGGCGCTGATCGAGCCCATCAACTGGGCGGGGACCGTCTTGTCGCACCCGCCGAGCAGGACGACCGCGTCGATCGGGCTCGCGCTGATCATCTCCTCGACATCCATCGCCATCAGGTTCCGCAGGTACAGCGTCGTCGGCCGGACGAACGGCTCGGCCAGCGAGATCGTCGGGAACTCCAGCGGGAGGCCGCCGGCCGCCAGGACGCCGCGCTTGACCGCTTCGGAGAGCCGGCGAAGGTCGGCGTTGCAGGGGTTCAGCTCACTCCAGCTCGTGCAGATGCCGATGACCGGACGGCGCCGCACGTGCTCGGACGAGAAGCCGGCACCGCGCATGAACGCCCTCATGAGGAAACCGTCACGCCCCTCGTCGGCGAACAGATCGGCCCCTCGGCGATCGACGGTGCGCTGCGACATGCCAGCCTCCATGCACGTAGAAATGCTGGAAATATATTTGTGACATGTCAGTGTGTCAACGGGCGACCGGGCGTCAGCGGACCGGTGGGAGTCGTGGCGGCCGTGCGGGCGACGTACCGGTGTCAGCAGGCGATGGGTTTCTGCCAGGAACATTCGCGGCCGGCCGGGAGCGGGTCCGGCTGGATCCGGTCCACCGGCACGCGCGCCATCCTGTCGCGGCTGTAGCGGGAGAGCCGGACCGCGATGGCGTCCTCCACCCGCTTGACGGATGGAGCCAGATGGTTGTTGAGGACGATGGAGAAGGCGAGCGGCTCGCCGTCGGAGCTGTCCACGTAGCCGGACAGCCCCGAGACCGCCGTCATCGAGCCCGTCTTCGCGTGCACGTTGTTCGCCGCGGGCGTGCGGGCCATCCGGCGGCGCAGGGTCCCGCCGCCGAGGCGGTCGTCCTCGCCGGCGATCGGCAGGGCGGCGTACCAGGCGCCGAACCACGGCTCGTCACGGATGGAGACGAGGAACCCGGTCAGTTCACGGGGCGTCACCGCGTTCAGCCGCGACAGGCCCGAGCCGTCGCGCAACGAGCCCCGCCGCACGCCGTGGCGCGCGGCGAAGCTCTCGACGACCCTCAGCCCCGCCTCCCACGTGCCCTCGCCGTGCGCCTGCCGTCCCATCGCCTTGGTCAGGACCTCGGCGTGGATGTTGTTGCTCAGCTTCACGAACGGCCGCACCAGCTCCGACAGCGGCATGGACGCATGCCGGGCCACGTTCCTGGCCGCCTTGGGCGCCGCTCCGCGAGCACCGCCACCCGTGATGGCGACACCATGGGCGGCGAGAGCCTGCCGGAACAGCGAGGCGGCGTAGCCGGTGGGATCGTCGACCGAGATCCACTTGCTGGCCGGGCCGGCCACCGTGCCGGTGACGACCACCCTGTTGGCGCCGCGGGGCCGCTCGACGACCACGTCGGTCCGGCGCCCCGTGACCGCGCGGTTGTCGATGGAGACGTGATCGGTCGGCGGCGTCGTGGTCACCCTGGCCGCGGCGCCCCGCCTGCCGCCCGGGGCGACGTTCACCACGAGGGAGCCCGCGTCATAGTCGGTGTTCGGGGCGGCGGTCAGGGCCGAGATCTGCGCGGAGAAGAAGAACGGCTCGTCGTCCACCAGCCATCCCGCGCCGAGACGGGCCCGGTCGAACCAGGTGTCGTCGGAGACGAGCCGGCCGGTGACGGTTCTGATGCCCGAGGCGGCCACCTGGGCGGCCAGAGCGTCGTAGTCGGCGGCCAGCATGGTCGGATCACCGGTGCCCTTCAGGTAGAGGTCACCCTCCAGCACGGTGCCGCGCTGCCGTCCCGAGGCGAGCACGGTGGTGGCGAAGCGGTAGCCGGGGCCGAGGGCGTCCAGCGCCGCCGCCGAGGTCAGCAGCTTGACCAGGGATGCGGGGGTGAACAGCATGTCCGGGTCCCGCTGGTAGAGGAGCTCACCCGTGCGGACGCTCCTGACGACGACGCCCGCGCGTCCCCCGGACAGCCGTGAGTCGCCCAGGATCCGGTCGATGTCGCGCGTGAGGTCGGCCACGCCCGGGGTGGCGATGTCCGCCACGGTGGCCGAACCGGCGGCGAGCGCCAGAGTCAACGCGACGGCCACGGCCCTGCTGACCGCGCGCTGCGCCATGCCCATACCGGGGTTCCTCGCTCCTTTCGACGGCCCGCATCTGCCTGCCGCCCTACGCGGTGTCGTCGCTCGACGCGATGGTCGCCTCACACAGGTGGGCCGCAGTCAGGGCCGTCCTCCTTCCCGTCTCAGAGGACGGGAAGGAGGACGGCC
>NZ_QNFZ01000022.1 GCF_003313395.1 Nonomuraea lactucae
GGAGAGCGGCGCGCAGCGGCTGTCGGCCGGCCTGGACACCGCGAACAGCGCCACCGCGCGGCTGCGCGACGGCTCCGCCCGGGTCACCGATGGCCTCACCCAGGCCGAGAAGGCCAGCGGCCGGCTGAGCGACGGGCTCGCCAGGCTGCGCCGCGACGGCACCTCCGAGCTCAGTCGCGGCGCCCGGCGGGCCTCCGACCAGGTCCACGCCCAGGCGGGCACCGTGAACCGGATCGCCGACAGGTACGTCCCCGTCCTCAACGAATGGGGACCCCAGGTGGCCCGCGCCGCCGAGGCGGTCGCCGAGCAGGCCGAGCGGATCGACGACCCGCAGGCCGCCGAGCTGACCGCGCGCGCCCAGGAGCTGGCCAGGGTCGCCAGGAAGATCGCCACGGTGGCCCCCGAGCTCGGCCCCCGGATGGACGAGGTCAGGCGGCAGGTCAACGCGCTGGACACCGGCCTGGCCAAGCTCGCCGACGGCGCCGCCACCGTGGACCGGCAGCTCGGCAAGGCCGGGCAGGGCGCCGCGAAGCTCCACCAAGGCGCCACCAGGCTGCGCGACGGCTCCGCCCAGGTCACCGGCGGCCTCACCAGCCTCGGCGGCGGCCTGGTCAAGCTGGGCGACGGCGCCGACCGCCTCTCCTCGGGCGTCGACCGGCTGCACGACGGCGCCGGCCAGGTCGACAAGGGCATGAACCGGCTGGCCAAGGGCTCAAAGGAGCTGGC
Source organism: Nonomuraea lactucae (assembly GCF_003313395.1). Lineage (GTDB taxonomy): Bacteria > Actinomycetota > Actinomycetes > Streptosporangiales > Streptosporangiaceae > Nonomuraea > Nonomuraea lactucae. Next base: position 727 of record NZ_QNFZ01000022.1, read on the forward strand.
CGACGGCCTCGGCGACGGCGCCGACCGCATCCCCGACTACGACAAGCGGGAGCGCGACGCCCGGGCCGACATGATGAGCGACCCGGTGCGGCTGGCCAAGGAGGTCGACAACGAGGTCCCCAACTACGGCACCGGATTCGCGCCCTTCTTCCTGCCGCTCGCCCTCTGGGTCGGCGCGATGATCGCCTACATGGTGCTGAAGCCGCTCAACCAGCGCCGCCTGGCCGGCACGACCGGCGCGCCGAGGATCGCCCTGTCGGGCTGGCTGCCGGGGATGGCGCTCGGCGTCGCGCAGGTCGCGGTGCTGCTGGGGGTGCTGAGGTTCGGCCTCGGCCTGGAGGCCGCGCACTGGGCGGGCGTCGCGGGGCTGCTCCTGCTGACCGTCGCCGCGTTCATGGCCCTCGTACAGGCGATCAGCGCGCTGCTCGGGCCACCCGGGCGCGTGGCGGCGCTGGCGCTGCTGATGCTCCAGCTCACCTCGGCGGCCGGCACCTACCCGATCGAGACCTCGCCGGGCTTCTTCCAGACGATCTCGCCGTGGCTGCCGATGAGCTGGGTCGTCTCGGCGCTGCGCCGGCTGATCAGCGGTGGCGATCTCGCCGTGGTGTGGCAGGCTTGCGGCGTGCTGACCACCTTCCTAGTCCTCGGGCTCGCGCTCACCACGCTCGCCGTGGAGCGCGGACGCACCTGGTCCGTGAAACGCCTGCACCCCGAGCTGTCGTTGTGAGCCGACAGGACACGCGGGCGAAGGTGTTCGCGGCGGCGATCGAGCTGATGGCCGAGCAGGGCTACAACGCCACGACGGTCGAGGCCATCGCCGAGCGGGCCGGGGTGGCCAAGGGCACCGTGTTCTACAACTTCGGCAGCAAGGAGGCGCTGTTCGCCGCGCTGCTGGAGCATTCGATCGCGAAGCTGGCCAAGGCGCTGTCGGCGGCGGCCGTCGGCGGCAGCGCGCTGGCCGCGCTCGACAACGTGGTGCTCGGGCAGCTGCGCTTCTTCGACGAGCACGGGCCGCTCGCCCGCGTGCTGCTGGCCGAGATGTGGCACACGGCCTGGCAGGAGGCGGTGGCCCAGCTCCGCGAGAAGGCCCTCGGCGTCTACGCCGGCGTGCTGCGCGAGGCCGTGGCGAACGGCGAGGTCAGGGCGGGCCTGGACGTGGAGACCGCGGCCACGGCGCTGTTCGGCATGGTGCTGACGGTCTCCATCGAGCGCCGGGCCCTCTTCCCCGACCGGCCCCTGGAGCTGACCCACAAGACGCTCCTGGAGCTCATGCACGGCCGCATCACCTGACTGCCCCCACCGCTCTTTGTCGGCCCGGCTCTTTGTCGGCCCGGCCCGCTTCGCCGCCCGCGCGGGCGCCGCGGGGATTCCCGCCGAGCGAGCCGCGGGTGTCCGTGGCGCCCTGTGCGACCTGGCCGAGTGGGCGGACCAGCCACCGGGCTCCTCCCGCTCCGAGCCCGTCAGGGCGTCAGGTGGCGCCTGGGGGCCTCAGGTGGCGGCCAGCACGCGGGACTGGACGACGCGGCCGAGGCCGTCGAGGGCGATGAGCGAGGTGACCAGGTCGGCGCCGGGTCCGGACGCGCCCGCCCAGCTGACCGTCACGTAGTGGCCCAGCGCCCGGGCCGCCGCGCGGCTGTGGGCCGCGTCGAAGGGGACCGCCTGCCGTACGAACCCGTCGCCGGCGAGGGCGTCCACCAGCGCGTCGGCCGCGCGCCCGTCCGGCAGGTTGAAGATGACGAACTGCCCGGCGGTGCCCGAAGGCCCCGTGTACGTCGCCCGCAACGCCTGGGTGCAGCCCGCGGCCGAGGCGCCCCACAGGGCGTCGTCGCAGTCGGCCAGCTCCTCAGCCGACTCGCGGCGCAGCGTGCCGAGGGTCTGGCCCGCGGACGTGAAGACCTCCTCCAGCCTCAGCGGCGCCGCGTCCGCCTGGCGGGAGTCGATCACCGAGTAGAGGGCGGACGTGGGCTCGCCGCGGAAGGACGCGGGGCGGGGCCGCTCGCGGCCGAACCAGAGCCACGCACCGGCGGCCAGCACCGCGAGCCCGGTGACGGCCGCGAGGGGCACGGCGAGGCGGCGCGGCATCAGGACACCCCCGGTCCCGTGATCGCCACCACTCTCCGGTACACCGCCTTCTCCGCGCCCCGCAGCGTCAGCGCGAGCGAGACGAAGTCGTCACGGGGCGCCGGTTCGGTGCCGTCGGTCTTGCCGAACCAGACCAGCCCCACGTAGTGGCCCAGCGCGTAGCCGGCCGCCTCGGTGTAGCCGCCGGCCGGGAACGTGGCGTCGCCGGCTGTCAGGGGGAGGGTCCAGCCGCCCCGGTAGCCGGTCTTCAGCTCCTCGACGAGCCGGCCGGCCGCCTGGCCGTCGCGCAGGTTGAGCAGGGTGTACTGGCCGATGTAGCGACCGTCGGCGCTGGTGTAGAGGCCGCGGGCCGCCTGGGTGCACTCGGCGTCGGCCACCTGCTCCAGCAGGTTGGAGCCCCAGAGGGCGGCCGAGCAGTCGGTGTCGAGCTGCTTGGCGGCGAGTTCGAGCGTGAGCTTGTTCTCCCCGGCGAGCGTCTTGTGGGCGAAGACCTCCTTCTCGGTGAGCGGCGTGCCGTCCTTGGCCCGGTCGAGGATCGGGTCGAACAGCTTGGGCGAGGCCCAGCCCTGGTAGGCGGACGGGAGCCCGCCGCCCCCGCCCACGGCGGCGCTCGCCGGACGTTCGGAGACGTAGCCGCCGCCGAGCGAGGTCACGACGACGGCCAGCCCGCACGCCGCGGCGACGACGCCGAGCACCGACGCGATGACGACCAGGAGCCGCTGCTGCTCGGGCCGGAGCCCCCAGTCGGTGAGCAGCGGGAACTGCCAGTCGGAACGCGGCGGGCGGCGCCGCTTGCGCGCGGTCTGCCTCGTGGGCGCGCCGGTCACAGCCCCGACGCCCCGATCAGGCTGCCCAATGCGAACGTGAGCCCGGCGGCGAGCGCGCCGACCAGGAGCTGCCGCAGGCCGGAGTACCACCAGCTGCGCGCGGTCACCGTGGACACCAGCGCGCCCGCGCCGAACAGCGCGGCGCAGGAGACCACCGCCGACACCCACAGCTCGGTGACGCCGATCAGATAGGGCACGAGTGGCAGGACAGCCCCCAGCGCGAACGACAGGAACGAGGAGAAGGCGGCCAGCCTGGGCGAGGGCAGGTCGGCGGGGTCGACGCCGAGCTCGGTGCGGGCGTGCACCCGCAGGGCGCGCTCGGGATTGCGGGAGATCTCGGCGGCCACCTCCGCGGCGATCTCCGGCCCCACCCCCTGGTCGACCAGGGCCTGGGCGAGCTCGGCCTGCTCGGCCTCGGGATGGCGCTCGATCTCGCGCCGCTCGACGGCGATCTCGGCCAGGGCGAGCTCGCGCTGGCTGGCCACCGAGACGTACTCGCCGCCGGCCATGGAGAAGGCACCCGCCGCCAGCCCGGCGCCGCCGGCGAGCAGGATGACCTTGGTGTCGGAGGTGCCGCCCGCGACGCCGGCGATGAGCGCGAAGTTGGACACCAGTCCGTCCATCGCGCCGAACACCGACGGCCGCAGCCAGCCGCCGGTGACGTCGCGGTGCTGGTGGTGGATCTCCGCGCGCCCGCTCATCACACGTTTTTCTTCTCCGGTCCCGCCAGCTTCCCGGCGGCGGCGGGCTCGTCAGGCGCGGCCCGCTCATCGGTGTCCTCGACGGTGTCCTCGACGGTGTCCTCGACGGTGTCCCGCTCTTCCGGCGCGGCCTGCTCGACCGCCGCACCATCTGCGGCTTCCGCGCCATCCGGGGCGGCTGCGTCGTTCGGGGTTGCCGGACTCTCCACGCCCTTCAGGCTATCCGCGCCCTCGGAGTGATCAGTCCCAGCGTCTCCGGAACGTTCTGCCACCCCTTCGCCGGCTGAACCGCCCGCGGGTTCGGGGCGACCGTCCTCCCCGGCCGGGCCGGCCTGGCGGGTGTCCTCCTCCTCGTCGGCCTGGTCGGCCGGGTGCGCCGGATCAGCGGCCTCCCCGCCGTCACCAGGGTGCGAGGCGGGCACCACGATCTCCTCGCTGTCCTTGCCACGGGTCACCCAGAGGTAGACCAGCGCGCCGATGAACAGCACGATCGAGGTCCACTGGTTGATCCGCAGCCCCAGGAAGGTCACCGCGTGGTCCACCCCGCCCACCGGGTCGATCCGCAGCCCCTCGATCCAGAACCGCCCCAGCGTGTAGCCGGCGACGTAGAGGGCGAACAGCCGGCCATGGCGCAGCGTGAACCGCCTGCCGGCCAGGATCAGCCCGAAGCCGAGCGCCAGGTCCCACAGCGACTCGTACAGGAACGTCGGGTGGTAGAGCACGCCCGGCTCGCCACCGTGCGCCTGGTCGATCTCCAGGCCCCACGGCAACGTGGTCGGCCCGCCGTACAGCTCCTGGTTGAACCAGTTGCCCCAGCGGCCGATCGCCTGCGCGAACGCGATGCCGGGCGCGACCGTGTCGGCCACGGCGCTCAGGGACAGGCCCCGGCGGCGGCAGGCCAGCCACACGCCCACGCCTCCCAGGGCGATCGCACCCCAGATGCCGAGCCCGCCCTCCCAGATGAACAGCGCCCGGTAGGGCTCCTTGATCGCGCGCGGGCCGAAGTAGGTCTGCCAGTCGGTGATGACGTGGTAGAGGCGGCCGCCGATCAGGCCGAAGATCACCGCGGGAACCGCGCCGATCAGGCCGAAGATCACCGCGGGAACCGCGATGTCGATCATCGTGCCTTTCTCGCCGCCACGGGCGCGCCAGCGGCGCTCGCTCAGCCAGACGGCGACGACGACTCCGAGGACGATGCACAAGGCGTAGGCCCGGATCGGGATGAATCCGAGATACCAGACCCCCTCGGAAGGGCTGGGAATCGAGGCAAGGGGCATGCCGGTGAGGGTAGCGGACGCGTGGCTACTTGGCCGCCTTCGTGACCTGATCGCGCAACTCCTGCGGCGTGAAGATGACCCGGTTGTCCATCTCGACGCCGTTGAGCTTGACCGTGGGCGTGCCCTGGATCTTGGCCGACTTCTGGACCTGCCCCGTGTAGGCGATCTGGTCCTTGGCGTGCTTCTGGCCCGTCACGCAACTCTGGAAGTCGGGGGAGGTCACCCCGGCCTCCTTGCCCCAGGCCAGCAGCTGGTCGATCTTGAATCCCTCCGCGGTCTCGCTGGGCTGGTTCTCGAAGAGCAGGTCGTGGTAGGCCATCCACTGCTTGCCGTCGGCCACGCAGCGTGCGGCGGCGCCGGCACGGAGGGAGTTGGAGCGCGTGGGCTCCTGGCTGAAGATCGTGATGGGGTGGTAGACCACCTTGGCCTTGCCCTCGGCGGCGAGGTTCTTGAAGGTCTGGCCGCTGACGCTCTCAAGCTGCCTGCAGGCCGGGCACTGGAAGTCCTCGTAGATGTCGATCACGGGCTTGGTGACGCCGCTCTTGGCCATCACCACCGCGTTGTCGGGGTGCACGGTGATCGGCGCCAGGTCGCCCCCCGCCTGCTCCGACTGCGACCTGCTCGCCGCCCACATCCAGCCGGCGCCCACGGCGGCCACCGCCACCGCTCCCGCCGTCAGGTAGGTCACGAGGCGCTTGCGCTGCTCCCGCACCCGTTCGGCGGCCTGCTGCTCCTTGATCTTCTCCCGCGCCGACTTCTGACGCTCACCCTTGCTCATCACCTGTCTCCTCCTCGTCGTCACGTGTGCGGTCGGGCCCGGTCAGGCCCAGGGCCGAGTCGAGCGCGAAGCGCCCCGGCGGGAACCGCACGACCCAGGCGCCGAGTAGCACGAGGCCGAAGTCACGCACGATGTCGAGCAGGTAGGACGGCTCCTGCCAGTCCTTCAGTTCGCCACCGCCCCCGAAGCAGCCGCAGTCGATGCGCAGCCCCTTCGCCCACGCCCAGGCGATGCCGAAGACGAAGGCGAGCATGAGCAGCGCGGCGACCGCCGCGGCGACCCTGGTCAGCAGGCCGGCAACCAGCAGCACGCCCACCACGATCTCCAGGATCGGCAGGAGATAGCCCACGGTCGTGGCGATCGAGTCGGGCAGCAGCTGGTACGCCTTGACCGCCAGGACGGAGTCGGACGGATTGCCGATCTTGAGCCCACCGGCCACGATCAGCACCCCGCCCAGGACCAACCGGGCGGCGGTCGTCACCCAGGGTATCGCCGATCTGGCTTTGTGTGACGCTGGCGACGCGATCACGGGTCATCTCCTTGTCTCGGCACCGGGATGCGCACAGTATCCGGGGAACATCCGATCACGGGCCGAATAAGCGTCGGCTAAGGCGAACTCGCTGTCCACACGCCATGCCGCGAGCCGCGCCCGACCCGGGAGGAACGCCAGAACCGGGTGGCCGCGCCCTCACAGACCGGCTCGCCCCAGGGAACCGGGCGGCCCCCAGAGACCCCAGGCCGGCCCAGGGAGCCGGGCAGCCCTCGGAAAGCGGACGGGCCGCCGGAGCCGGGACGGCCACCAGGGAGCCGACGGGCCCCGCGTGGGCGCGGTCGGCAGGTCTGGGCGGTCAGCCGCGGGAGCGGACGCCCTGGGCCATCTCGCGGGCCAGCTTGCCGATCAAGGCGTGGCCGGCGGCCTCGTCGGGGGCGTCCAGCAGGTGCCGGATGAAGGCCGACCCCACGATGACGCCGTCGGCGTAGGTGGCCACCTCGGCGGCCTGCGCGCCGGTGCCCACGCCCAGCCCCACGCAGACCGGCAGGTCGGTGTGGGCGCGGGTGCGCTTGACGACGTCCTTGGCGGCCGCGTTCACGACCTCCCTGGCGCCCGTGACGCCCATGAGGGACGCCGCGTAGACGAACCCGGTGCAGCACTCGACGACGGTCTTGATGCGCTCCTCGGTCGAGCTGGGCGCCACCAGGAACACCGTGTCGATGCCGGCGGCGGCCGACGCCTCGCGCCAGGGACCAGCCTCCTCCGGGGTCAGGTCGGGCGTGATGGTGCCGACGCCGCCCGCGCTCGCCAGGTCGCGCGCGAAGCGCTCGGCGCCGTAACGGTCGATCGGGTTCCAGTAGGTCATGACGAGGGTCGCCGCGCCCGTGGCGGCCACGCCCTCGACCGTGCGCATGACGTCGGCGATGCGGGTGCCGTTGGTCAGCGAGCGGTGCACCGCGTCCTGGATCGTCGGCCCGTCCATGAGCGGGTCGGAGTAGGGCAGCCCGATCTCGATGATGTCGCAGCCGGCCTCGACCAGGGCGGCGGCGGCGGTGATGGCGCCGTCCTTGGACGGGAAGCCCGCCGGCAGGTAGCCGACCAGCGCGGCCCGGTTGTCCGCCTTCGCCTTGGCGAACACCGTCTGAAGAGAAGTCATGATCGTCCGTTCTGAATGGTCGAGGCCGCTTCGCCGCCGTTCCTGCCATGGTGCCATCGCGCGCCGTACCTCTCCCGGATCTTCCCAGGCCCGGGCGCCTCCGAGCGCCGGCGCGGGCGGGCGCTCGGGCCGAGCGCCCCGTACGGCGGCTCG
>NZ_QNFZ01000186.1 GCF_003313395.1 Nonomuraea lactucae
TCTTCCTGGACGGCGTCCGGCTCCCGTACGAGCCGCCCGAGGCCGCCGACGCCGTACGCCCCCCGGCCCCCACCCCCGCCCCGGACCCGGACCCGCCCCCGGACCTTGACCCGGCGGCCGGAGAGCCGGACCAGGCGGCTCGCCGCGAGGTCCACCCCGCCGTGCGCGTGCCGCTCGGCCGGGTCGCGGGCGCCCGATCGGGTGACAAGGGCGGCAACGCCAACCTGGGCGTCTGGGTCGCCACGCCGGACCAGTACGCCTGGCTGGCGGGCGCCCTCACCACGGACAGGCTCAAGGAGCTCCTCCCCGGCCTCGCCGCCCACCGCGTGGACCGCTACGAGTTCCCCAACCTCAACGCGCTGAACTTCGTCGTCCACGGCCTCCTGGGCCGGGGCGTAGCGGCGAGCCCCCGCATGGACCCGCAGGCCAAGGCTCTGGGCGAGGAGCTGCGCGCCCAGCCCGTGGACGTCCCGGCGCACCTGCTGCCCTGAGGCGGGCGGGTGCCGTCGCGGCTGATGAGGCCACCCTCGCGGGCTGTCCCACCCACATCAACCGCCACAACACCTCCAATCCCATATTGTCCCTCATGTTCGCTGGGAAAACGCCATCGGCCGCCGGTCCCGGTTCGCCCACCCGGCGCGGCGGTAAATCGTTTGAGCCCGTCACGGGCCGTGCCCCAGGATGTCTGAGTGACTCCTCCGCCTCATGAAGGAGGCGGCTTCTCGCCAAGCCGCTTCCGCAGCTCCGGCGTGCGCGGTGTGCCCGCACGCCTGACAGGCGAACTCGGCTTGGGTGACGCGGTTCTCCTTCGCGCAGTGCCCGCATTCGGCGCACGTGCGGGAGGTGTCGCGGGGATCGACTGCGATCAGCTCTCGACCGGCGCTTGCAGCCTTGTACGCGAGGACCTGCAGGAACACCCCCCAACCCGCGTCCAGGATGCTTCGGTCGGACGCCGACCGGGTCATGTTCGCGATCTTCAGGTCCTCGTGCACGATCACGTCGTAGTCGCGGACCAGCGCCGGCGCGGCCTTGTGCGGCGAGTCGAGTCGACCTCGCCGCACCTTCGCCTGCAACACGGCGACCCCGGCCACGGCCGTACGGCGGCGCCTGGACCCGCGCCTCTTACGGGCAAGATCCCGCTGCGCGGCCGCCAGCCGGGCGGCGGTCGCGCCCAGGTGACGCGGGTTGGCGACGTGCACGCCGTCGCTGGTGGTGACCAGGGAGGCGACACCCATGTCCAAGCCGACCGCGGCGCCCGTGCCGGGCAACTGCCCGGCGGGCACGCCCTCGCAGGACAGGACCACGAACCAGCGGGAGCCTTCCCGCTTGACGCTGATCGTCTTCACGGTGCCGAGCACCCGCCGGTGCCGGTGCACCCGCACATGCCCGATGCCCTGAAGGAGGACGAACGCCGCGACCGGGTGCTCGGGCCGACAGTCCCACCGGCAGCCGTCACCGTCCTTGGGCCACTCGACAGGCACCGACAAAACCCGGAAGGAGACTCTGATGCGCGGATCTGACAGGTCACCGCACGCTCGGGCCTTGGCGGCCCTCCCGCTCCCGACTCCCCCGTCGCCTGAAGGCGACGATCCCCTCGAGAGAATCTGATGGAGATCCGCCCTCTGACCCGCGACGACCTGGACGGCTGCACCGAGCTGGCCACGGACCGGGCCTGGCCGCCCGAGCGGCACAAGTGGGCCCTGCTCCTCGACATCGGCGAGGCGTACGGCATCGACGCCCCCGACGGCGGCGGGCTCGCGGCGACGAACGTCCTGACCCGCTACGGCGACGACCACGCGGTGATCAGCATGGTGCTCACCGCCTCCCGCTACGCCCGCCGGGGGCTGGCCCGCAAGCTGATGGAGCACGTGCTCGCGGAGGCGGGCGACCGCACCGTGTCGCTGCACGCCACCGACCTGGGCCGCCCCCTCTACGAGCGGCTCGGCTTCCGCACCGTCGGCCGGGTGGTCAAGCACACGGGCGTCTTCCGGGGCGAGCCCTCCGGCCGGACGCGTCCCGCCGCCACCGACGACCTCGGCGCGATCCTGGCGCTGGACGCCGAGGTGTTCGGCACCGACAGGTCGGCGGTGCTGCGGCGGATGTTCGGGTTCGGTGAGCAGGTGCGCGTCGCCGAGGGCGGGTTCGGGCACTGCTGGCGCAACGACGCCGACGTCGTCATCGGCCCGGTGGTGGCCCGCGACCTGGCGACCGCGCAGGCGCTGATCGGCGACCTGGCGCTGCGCGCGGGCGGCCGGGTGCGCATGGACATCGACGTGGCCCAGGACGGTCTGCTGCGGTGGGCCGTCGGGCACGGCCTCGGCGATCCCTGGCAGGTCTCGCTCATGGTCCGCGACGGCGACCCGCCCGGCGACCGGGCCCGCCAGTTCCTGCCGTTCATGCAGGCGCTGGGTTGACCATTGCGGCGGGCCTCTCGTAGGGTCGCGGCCAGAATATCGTTCGGCCGAGGGGCGGCATGACCTCCACCAGCCACATCGACGTCAACGCCGTCGACTTCGACGGCCTCGGCGCCTGGATGGACGCTCAGGGGCTGCCCGGAGGGCCGTTCACCGGCATGGTGCCGGTCGCCGGCGGCACGCAGAACGTGATGGTCCGCTTCGAGCGCGGCGGCCGGCCGTACGTGCTGCGCCGGCCGCCCGGGCACGCCAGGCGGCAGAGCAACGAGGTGCTGCGCCGCGAGGCGCGGGTGCTCGCGGCGCTGCTCGGCACGCCGGT
>NZ_QNFZ01000187.1 GCF_003313395.1 Nonomuraea lactucae
GCGGATCCAGGGGCGGCCGCCGCCTGAGCGCCCGGCCTCGTCGTGGCCGCCGGGGAGCCCCCGGGAGTGGTGGCCGCGGGATCAGTGGACGGGGCGGCTCCGGGAGACGGCCCGGTCCGGGTGTCGGTCCTGGTGGCCAGCGCCTGGTTGACCGCCCGGTCCACGTCGCTCCGCGCCGCCAGGTCGTTCGCCCGGGCCAGCGCCGCGCCCGGGTCGGCCAGGGCCATGGCGACCTCGGGGTTGAACGGGCTGATCGTCCCGGTACGCCCCACGCCGCCCATGAAGCCGCCGATGAACGCGTCCTGTCCCGGCAGCGCCACCTGACCGTACACGGCCAGATTGGCCATGAAACTGCCGGCCGGTGACGCGATCGTGTTGTTCAGGCCGGTGTTCAGCGCCCGCCCGGGGAAACGCATGAACGCGTTGCCGACTCCCGGCGAATCACCCGCCATCCGGTTGAGCCGCCCGATGCCGGGGAGCTGGTTGGTGAGCCTGGAGATCCGGTTGGCGACCTTCAGGCCGACGCCCGCGCCCACACCGGCGCCGACGGCGGAGGCGGCGGTCTTCCTCCAGTCCCACTCGTCGCGCGTGCCCATCCGCATCTGCTCGTACTGGCTGTAGGCGTCGATGAAGGTCTCTTCACCGATCTCCTCGAACAGCTCCCGGCGCAGCGGCGAGGCCATCAGCCGCGAGATGCCCTGGGCGACGCCGCTCAGGGTGGTCATCCGCGCGGCCGTGGTGGCGGCGACGCCCCGTCCCGCGTTGATGGCGAGCACCTCGAGGATCCTGCCGATGGCCCGGCGGGCGGCGGCGGCGTACGGGCCGACCAGCCAGGCGGTGGTGCCCGCCGCGAAGAACGCGCTCAACAGCGCGATGAACGCCGCGACGGCGGCCACCCAGAACGCCACGTTGATGGAGATCTTGGAGTATTGAGTCTCGCGCGCGAAGGCGTCGAGCTGCCGGTGGTAGCCGTCGGCCCAGGTAGCCACCGCTCCCGCGCCCGTCTCCACGCTGAAGGCCGTGGAGACCGTGTTGAGGCAGGTGGGCGTCGCGGGCGACTCCCAGCCCGCGACGATGAACTTGACGGCCCGCTCCGTGGGGTCGCAGGCGGCGAGTACGGCGTTCGTCGCCCTGGTGTGGGGCTTGGCCATCGCCCACAGCCCGCTCTCGCTGGCCCGCGGCCAGGGCTGCCCGGAGGCGAGCAGGGGGATCAGGATGTGGTTCACCCAGTCGGGCAGGCTCTCGGTCTCCCAGACCGGCTGGACGTCGGTGGCGGAGGTGCCGCCACCCGCGGCGGACCCCTCGCCGCCGGGTACGTCGCTGTTGACGTCCCGCTGCCCGCCCGCCATGCCGCCCCCCGCCCTGAACTCGTCATCTGCAGGATCGTTCGTTCATCGCCTCCGCGCGGCGGCGCCGGGACGCGTCTCAGGCCTCCAGGAGCTTCTTGATGCGTTCGGCCTCGGCCTGGTCGGCCGCCACCGAGTTGCTGATGGTGACGCGCATGGTCGGGCCCATGGCCTCGATCTGCTCGATGATCTGGCGCCCGGCGCGGATCATCCTCATCGGCCCGCCGCCGCGCATGAGTGCCTCGTGGAAGCGCACGCCCTCGGCTCCCTGCCCCCAGGGCGCGGCCGCGATGTGTCCCTCGATCTCGGCGACCGCCTCCTCCCACTCCTTCTTGAGATCGGCGGCCATCTCGTCCCAGATGCCGATGCCGGTCGCCACGGTCCGTTCGCTGAACCTCACGCCCTTCAGCAGGGTGCTCACCTCTCCCCGGTCATCCGCTCCGCCAACTGCCGCATCGCGGTCTCGACGTCGCCGTCGAGGTGGGCCGCCATCTGCTCGGCCGGGACCAGCGGTTCGAAGATCTCCACCACGCGCTCCCGGGCCCTGGCGGCGGCCCGCCCGACGGTCTCCGTGATCGTGTCGGCCAGGTGCCTGGAGTCGGGCCTGCGGTAGACGCGCGGATCGATGTCGAGCCGGACGAGGTCGCCGCGCGGGCCGACGGTGGCCGACACCAGCCCGTCGGCGGAGGTCTCGGTCACCTGTACGGCACGGGCCCGCTCGTGCAGGTCGAGCGCCTCGTCCTGCATGCGCAGGAACAGCGCGCGCAACTCGTCGGCGTAAGCCTGCATGCCCGCGGCCTCCGGTGATCCGAACTCCACGCTTCACCCCGACACCAACAGCAACAATTTTCCCTTCTTAGTCAGATTTTCCAGAAAGTTAACAAACTGCACAAGGGGTGAACGGCTGACGTCTAGGAGAGCAGGGAGACGGCCTGCTCCCGCAGCTCGGCGATCTCGTGCCGGGGGACGCGGCACCTGTACACGCCGCGCTCCGCGCGTTCGAGGCCGAGCCGCCCGGCGACCGTGACCCGGCCGCCGGTGTACTCCAGCAGCAGCTCGCCGTCGCGCTCGCCGTACACCTGGAAAGGCTCGCCGCGCCACTCGCAGACGGTCGTGACGAAGACCGCCGCCTCGCACTCGCCCGCCGGGACGACCCGGACGTGGCGGCCCGGCTCCACTTCCTCGAACCCCTCGCCGGGCTCGCCGCTGCGCAGGCGCATCCACAGGCCGTCGTCTCGCGGGTCCGGGGCGGCGTCGTACTCGGCGCCCTGCCAGCGGGCCCGGTAGCCGGACCAGGTCACGTCGGCATTCCCGGCCGTGCCGCGCGCACCAGCAGCCACCGGCCCGTGTCGCCGTCGTAGACCGCGCGCCGCCGCTCGGCGCCGCCGGTCGTGAGCTCCACGATCTCCGCGCCGTGCGTGAGGACCACGCCGTCGACCTTGTACTCGCGGATCACCTGGTCGACGTTGGGCACCAGCCCCAGGCCGACGAAGGGCGGCTCCTCGATCACCCATCCGGCGACGGCGGCCATGCCCTCCTCGTCCAGCCCGCCGTACGGCGTGCGGTAGAGGGCGGGCCCGGCCGCGCGCCAGCGCAGGATGTTCACCGAACCGCCGGCCGCCACCGCCTCGGGCTGCCCGAGAGCCGCGGCGAGCACGCCGGGCGTGGCGATGTGCGCCACGTCCAGCGCGTGGTGGCAGTAGCCGGACACCCGCGCCTCGCCGTCGCCCAGCAGGGCGTGCAGGTCGCGCGGGCGGAGCAGCTTCTGGACGACCGGCAGCCCCGACCCCGGCTCGATGACGAGATCCTGGGCCATCGACGGCACGGCGAGCCTGGCGACCGTACCCGATTCCAGCGCAAGGCGGACCGGCAGGCCCGGATTGACCACCAGTCCCCAGCGCGGGTCCGGCCAGCCGGCGGCCAGCTCCACGAGCGAGGACACCCGGTACGTCCCGGCGCCGGCGACCGCCCGCATCGCCTCGACGGAGGTGAACGCCGCCACCCAGGTGCGCCCGCCGTCGGCCACCGTCGCCCACGCGGGACGCTCCCGCCCGGCCGCGGCCGCCTCGCTGATCGGGAGCGCGAAGTCGGCGGCGCGCAGGAGCCCCAGGCACCGGGCCAGGTCGCCGGCGGCGAATGCGTCCCGCAGATCCTCCTCGAACGGGCTCACCGGCTCCCAACCCCGCATGCCGTCACGATAGAGGATCGTCCCGGCCGCGGTCGCGATCTCCCGCCTCCCGCGCAGCTCCCGGCCTGGCTACACACTGCTTACGAGCAGTCGCGGAACGTATCGGATAATGGTGCCATGAAGCGACTGATGACCCTTTTTCTGGTCTGTTGTGTGCTGTCCGGTTGCGGTGATCCCGTAGACCCGGAGGCCGAGCAGCCCGGTGCGCCCGGGGTCCCAAGCGCCAAGGAAGACGACGGGGAGGGCTACGGAGCCCCGATCAAGATTCCCCGGAGAACGGAAGATCAAGGACGTCCGCTCAGTGTGATGAAAGCCTTGATCGAGAGCGGCATACGAGACCAGTGCCCGGGGCACAGGCTGTGCGTGCGGCTGCGGGTCGAGGCGCGCGACGTTCCGGGCTTCTCGACCTGCACGTTCGTCGCGACTGATCCTCGGCAGGGGAGCGAGGTCAGGCGGGGCTCGACAGTCGTGATCGTCACCGGCGAGGAGCCTTGCACGTCCACGCCGACCACTGACCGGGAAGACACGGCGACCCCCGACCCGGGCACTCCGACTCCCACGGTCGACGAGCCGCCCGACACGCCCTCCGAAGACGGCCCTTCGCGGCCCGACGAGAGTCCCGGACAGGAGGCCAGCCCATGACGGAGGGCCCGGCCGGAGCCGAGCCCACCGCGCAAGGCCCGCCCGCCGGCAGCGGGGCATCCGAGGGGAAGGCGGGGAGCTGGCTCGCGTCCGACCTGCCGATGGTCAGAGTCCTCGGCGCGATCGTGGCACCCACGACCGTGCTCACCGCGATCCTGTTCTACTTCGGCTGGTCCCGCGCGTACTGGTTCTACGACTACCTCGGCGTGGATTCGACTCTGCTGGGCCTGACCACCCAGGACTACCTGCAGCTCAGCGTGGACGGCCTGTTCGTGCCGCTGACCGTGGCCGCGTGCGCGGGGCTGCTCCTGCTGTGGGGCCGGACGCTGCTGCGCGTCCGCGTCGCCACCCCCGCCCCCGGCCTCCTCGTCCCGCTGATGGCCGGGGCAGGGCTGCTCCTCTGCCTCAACGGCGTCTCGCGCATCTTCACAGAAACGATCTTCAACAGGCAGCTGGCGATCGCCCCGCTGAGCCTGGCCTGCGGCGTGCTGCTGCTGGTGTACGCGCCTCACCTGAGCGGTGTCGCGCGCCCTCACTGGGTCGCCTTCCTGGAATGGGCGGTCGTGTTCGTGCTGGTCGGCCTGAGCCTCTTCTGGGCCGCGAACGACTACTCCGCCGCGGTCGGCCGCTCACGAGCCCGCCAGTTCGTCGCCGAGCTCCCGAACGCGCCCGACGCCGTCGTCTACAGCGCCCGAAGCCTGAGCCTGCGCGCCCCGAGCGTCCGGGAGTCCCGCTGCCAGGACCCCGACGCCGCCTACCGGTTCCGCTACGACGGCCTGAAGCTGGTGCTGCGGTCCGGCGACCAGTACCTGCTGCTCCCGAGAGGCTGGTCCCGCGAGAACGGGGTCGCCCTCCTGCTCCCCATGAGCGACTCGCTCCGCCTCGAGTTCAGCCCGGCGTCCGTCCCCGAGCCCGCCCGCCGGCCTGCCTGCTGACCACCGGGCCGCTCGCCCGGCGGAACTCAGAGCGGCGGCCGTTCGTACCCTCCGACCACGTCGCCGAGCAACTCGGCGAACGTGATCGCGGTGTCGTCCTCGTACAGCGGTCCCACGATCTGCGCGCCGACCGGCAGCCCGGCCGGGGTGCGGCCGACGGGCTCGACCACGGCCGGCAGGCCGGGCAGCGAGGCGTGCGAGATCCAGAACGGCTGGTCGGTGTAGGGACGCTCGCACTCGGGGGTCAGGATCGTGCGCTGGTCGAAGGGGCGGGCGTCGTGCGGGAAGGCGGGCGTGAAGTTCGACGGGCACAGGAACACGCCGAACGACTCGGCCTCGCGCACGGGCTCCACACCGCCGGGCCACCCCTCGGCAAGCGTGGCCCCGGTCGCGGCGAGGGCGTCCACCGCGTCGGACAGCAGGGCGCCCACCTCGCTGGAGACCGGCGCCCCGGGGTGGTCGAGCACGTACCCGACGCGGAAGTCCGCCAGCCTGGTACGCCGCGACCGCGGCAGCGCCCAGGTGTAGGCCGTGGGCGCCTCGGGCCCGGCTGTCACTCGCAGCGCCGTGCGCAGGTCGGCGGCGAATCGGCCCAACGGCCCCAGCGACGACATGTACGCCGACTCGGTCAAGGTGGGCGGCACGCCAGGAGGGCCGAAGCCGCTCAGCGGGACGATCCCGGCGCTCGGTTTCAGCCCGTAAACGCCGCAGAAGCTCGCCGGTACGCGGATCGAACCCACCAGGTCGCTTCCGTACTCCAGGAACGTCATCCCGGCCGACAGGGCGGCCGCTCCCCCTCCTGTCGACCCGCCCGGCGACAATGTCTCGCTTCCGCACGAGCTCCGTCGCTTTACGTAGCAGGGTTAAGCAGTTCTACGGATGCCCGCCGCTCCGGCCGTCTGCGAGCGTCTTGCGGGCACGGGCCGCGGCCACGCCGGTCGTCCGCATGTCTGCCGCACCGGGATGGGGTCCCAGGCGCTGGGCGAGCGGACTCCAGAGGCCGCCGCAGGAGCGTTTGTCGGTGGAGGCCGTTAGCGTTCCGCGCATCATCACGGCGGCAGGACCGGCGGTGCCTGCCGTCTTCTGACGCACTCATTCACGCAAACATTCACGGCGAAAGGCGGCAGCCTTGGGTTGGCTGGCGGCGGGTGACGGATACGAGGTCGCCCTCATAGAGGGCCGGGTCGCGGCGAGAGCGACCTCCGGCCGGGCGGCGGGACGGCAGCTGAAGTCCCTGCCGAAGGCGTTGCGGGAGCATCCCGAGATCGACCGGCTACGGCGGCTGGCCGAGTGGCTCGACCGGCACGCGGCGGCGTGCGTGACCCAGGTGGATCTCTGGATGGTGTCCTCGCTGCCCGTCCCGACCGGGGTGCTGGCGAGCGTGTGGCCGGACGAGGCGTGGCGGTCGGCCCTGCGTGACATGGCCGTGGTCGGCGACGACCCCGACGAGGTCGGCTTCCTGCGCGACGCCACCGACTCCGGGGAGCTGCGCGTGGTCAACCTGGACGGCGAGACGGTCCGGCTGTCCCCGCGCACGGTGACCCTGCCGCACCCCGTGCTGCTGCCCGACCTCGACGACCTGCGGGAGTTCGCCGCCGAGCTGGGGGTGACGCAGAGGGTCGAGCAGATCCACCGCGCCATCTGGCGCAAGCCGGCCGACCTGGCCGGATCCGGCGGGAGCGGGTCCGGCGCGAGCGGATCCGCTGGGAAGGCGGCCGAGGTGACCGAGGTGACGGAGTTCGCCGGAGGCAGATTCGACTCGCGGTTCGGCCTCGCCGCCCGGGCCACGTCGCTCGGCTACAAGGTGTCCGGAGGCTATGCCACGAGCCGGGTCCGCGACGCGGAGCGCATCGCGGAGGCGGCCGTGTGGATCGGCGAGCCCTACTGGGAGGACGAGGTGACGACCGGAAACCTCTGCTGGCGCGACCAGGACGGCAGGTCGCTCCACCTGCGCGAGGTCGGCCCGGTGGCCTGGTCGGAGGGGATGCGGATGGCCGCGGCGCTCTACGCCGGACGGCGGGTCGAGGAAGGGAAGGACGCGTGACCAGCGACATGTCGCCCGCGGAGGAGCTGCTGAAGGCCGGAGCGGTGCTGCCACCCGGCACCGAGGAGGCGGGCGAGCGGGCGGTGCCGCTGACCGCTCGCACCTACCGCCATCCCGGGCTGGACGGCCGGACCGTCGTGCGCCTGGTCGCCGCCGAGCTCGGCGCGGCCGAGGACCTGGCGGCGAGCTTCCTCGGCATGGAGCCGGACGGGGAGCCCGCCGTCGTCGGGCTGGGCGCCCGGCGCTCGCTCGGCTTCCCCGAGTGGGTGCTCGCCCACCACCCCGAGGACGGGCATCACGCGCTCGCCGTCGTCCCGGAGCTGGAGCGCACGGGCCGGCAGGCCAAGTCCAAGCCCAAGGCCGCGCTCGAGGGCTACCAGGAGCTCGCCGCGCGGCTCTCCGCCTCAGTCCCGCACTTCCTGCCCACGTTCTACGAGCAGGCCGGCCGGGTGTTCCTGGGCGTCGAGAACTCCACCTACGCCGCGCAGATGTTCGGCCAGGCGCGCAGGGCCGAGGCCGAGCACGGGCTGGCGGTGGACGAGGACCGGCTCGACGAGGTGTTCCTGGAGTTCGCGCTGGCTGGGGCGCTGCCGGTCAAGGTACTGTCGGGATACGCCAAGGACCTGGCCGCCAGGATGCCCGCGCAGGAGGCGCTGCGGCGCTTCGCCCGGCTGTGCGTGCGGCGCACCGCGGGAGGGCTGTCGCCGTCGGTGCAGATGGCGACGGACCTGCGCAGGCTAGCCAGGGCCGCGGGCGCGGACGCCGACGAGGAGGAGCAGGCATACCTCGCCGAGTTGCTCAGCCTACCGGCCACCATGCGGGCCGCGACATGCTGGTGGAAGGCGCACAGCGCGGCGATCGCGGCGTTGGGGCGGCGGTGGCCCGAGGTGCGCGCGACGCTGCTGAGCAGCATGCCGCAGGTCCGGGAGAGCGAGATGCCGGGCATCTGGCTGGAGATCCTCGAGACCTCCGGCGCCACCGCCGCCCTCACTCACGCGAGCTCGGGCGGCCGCCAAGGCGAGGCCGGTACGGGCAGCGCCGAGGGTCACGTGGACGGTGGGTCGGAGGGCGAGCTGCCCGATGACGGCGCCGCCGGCTGGCTTGAGCGCTTCCTGAGAGCACGCGACACCACCTGGGGCTTCCCGCCCCGCCTTCCAGCCCTCTACGCCCTGGTGGAGCGGATGGCCGACCGGGTGCGCGCCGAGTTCGCCGCCTCAGGCCGGGCGCTGACGGCCAACCAGGACGTCGACCTGCTGGACCTGCTGCTCGCCCACGGCATCCCGGTCGCCGATCCGAACAAGCACAGCTCGCTGCCCCTGGAGCACTGGGCGAGAGGCGACGGGCAGCGCGATCTGCTCGCCCTGTCCGCCGACACCCGCTACCGGCCCGCGTTCCAGCGCGCTGCCGACGCGTTCAGCGACGACGACTCCGGTCGGCGGACCGTGCTCCTCCTCGCGAGATCCCCGGGCGGGCGGCCGATGCTCGCCGAGTGGATGAGCGAGGTGGCCCTGCGCTCGTCGGCCGCCGGGCTGCCGGGCCTGCCCGACGCCATGCGGCGGCTGGCCTGGCTGCCGGGCGAGGCGCTGGTGCTGGCCGAGGAGGAGGTGCGGCAGGCG
>NZ_QNFZ01000188.1 GCF_003313395.1 Nonomuraea lactucae
CGACCCCGAACGCGCCCGCGACCTGGTCCAGCGGGCGCTCGCACCTGAGCCCCGCGACGACCGCGCCGAGGAGCCCGTGCCCCTCGCCGAGCCGGGCCCGGCCGTCGAGGTGGACGCCACCGAGCTGCTGTCCTGCTACGGGCTGAGCGTGTGGCCCGCCGAGGTCGTCCACTCCCCCGAGGAGGCGGCCGAGGCGGCCGAGCGGCTCGGCTGGCCGGTGGTGCTCAAGGTCACCGGCCCCGACGCCGCGCGCCGCGCCGGCACCGTGCGGGTCGGTCTGGCCGGGGCCGACATGGTGCGGCACGCCTACGCCGACTTTGCCGCCCAGCTCGGCGAGGACGCCGAGCTGGCCGTGCAGCGCATGGCGCCCCAGCCGGCCGTGCCCACCGTCGTGGGCGTCGCCGACGACCCGGGGTTCGGGCCCGTCGTGTCGTTCGGGCTGGGCGAGGTGACGGCGCGCCTGCTGCTCGACCAGGCGTACCGGCTGGCGCCGCTCACCCGCGAGGACGCCGCCGCGCTGGTGCGGTCGGTACGCGCCGCGCCGCTCCTGTTCGGCGAGTACGGCTACCCGCCCGTCGCCGTCGCCGTCCTGGAGGACCTCCTGGTACGGGTGGGCCGCCTGGCCGGGGATCTGCCCGAGGTGGCCTGGCTCGACCTGGACCCGGTCCTGGTGGGCGAGTCGGAGGTCGTCGTCCTCGACGCCCGGGCCGGCCTGCGCACCCCTCCCGGCCCACGGCTGGACGCGGGGCCCCGCAGGCTGGCCTGAGCGGGAGCTTGCCGGCGCTCCGTACGGGCGATTGGAGCACCGCGAAGACCGTTATAGAGCGTTATGCGTGGTGGGTGAGGGCGCAGCGCGGTCCTGGCAGGATGGACCCATGAGGGAAACCCGAGTCTCAGCCGCGGGCCTGCGCGAAGCGATCGAGCGCAGCGGCTACTATCCCGACCTCGTCACCGATGCGGTCGAATCCGCGCTGGGCAAGGAGGCCGTGACCGCGTTCGTGGTCCACCACGAGGCCACCTTCGATCCCGCCATGGAGGTGCGCAGGCATGTCACCGTCCTGGTGCTGACGGGCTCGAGGCTGCTGGTCTGCCACACCGACGAGCACCCGGCCGTCGAGGGCGTCTCCACCTCACACGCCTCGACCACCACCGAGGCCGTCCGCCTCAGCCGCGTCCAGTCGGTCGCGGTCACCCGCGTCGTCCCCGACCCCGCCTCGTACGCGCCGGGCTCGCCGCCCACAGAGGTCACACTCACGATCGGCTGGGGCGCCATCTCGCACATCGATCTGGAGCCGGCCACCTGCGGCGACGACAACTGCGAGGCCGACCACGGCTACACCGGCGCCATCACGGCCGACGACCTCTCGCTCCGCGTCAGCGAGGCGGCCGACGGTGCGGAGGCGGTCGGCCACGTGCTCGCCTTCGCCAAGTCCCTGTCGGAGGCCACGGCCCGCGCCCCGTCCTAGCCTCCCGCCCCGTCCTGGCCTCCCGCCGTTTGGCCTTCCGCGCCCGCGTCGCCTCGCCCGCGTGAGCCGCCCTCCGCATGACACCCGTCCCGCGCGTGCGTCGGTCGATAAGCTCGGGGGATGGTGCACAACGCGCCCCTCATCCCCGCCTACGGCGGAGCGTCGCTGGCTGACCTGCCCCGCTCGCTCCTTGCCGCCCTCGGACTCGACGAGCCCAACACGCTCGGCATCGAGCCCGCCAGGCGCATCTGCCTGTTCCTCGTCGACGGCCTCGGAGCCGAGCTGCTGCGCGCTCACGCGGGCATCGCCCCCTTCCTCTCCGCCGCCGCGGGCAGGACGCTCACGGCCGGGTTCCCCGCCACCACCGTCACCAGCCTGTGCTCGCTGGGCACCGGAGTCCCGCCGGGCGAGCACGGGATGCTGGGTCTGATGCTGGCCGTCCCAGGCACCGGCCACCTGTTCAACTGCCTGAGGTGGAAGCTGCCCGACGGCATGGTCATGGATCCCGACCGGTGGCAGCCCGCCGCCACCGTCTTCCAGCGGGCACGCGCGGCGGGCGTCGCCGCGAGCTACGTGGCCCCCGGCGAGTTCGAGGGCACCGGGCTGACCGAGGCCGTCTACCGGGGCGTTCGCTACCTGGCCGCCGAAAGCGTCGACGACCGCGTCGCAGCCGTACGGCAGGCGATGGCGGACTCGCCCGCGTACGTGACCGTCTACTATGGCGACCTCGACTCGACCGGCCACCGCACGGGGTGGGGCAGCGAGGAGTGGCTGCGGCAGCTCGCGATCGTCGACCGGATGGCCGAGCGGCTGGCCGAGGCGCTGCCCGCCGGCGCCGCCCTCTACGTCACCGCCGACCACGGCATGGTCAACGTCACCACGAAGCTCGACGCCGAGAGCGAGCCCGCGCTGAAGCGCGGCGTGGCCATGCTGGGCGGCGAGGCCAGAGCGCGGCACGTCTACACCGAGGTGGGCGCCGCGGGCGAGGTGCTCGACGCCTGGCGCGAGACGCTCGCGGGCCGCGCGTGGGTGGCGTCCAGGCAGGAGGCCGTCGAGTCGGGCTGGTTCGGGCCGGGCGTGCGGGCCGAGTGGCTGCCGCGCATCGGCGATGTGCTGGCCGTGCCGTACGCCGACCTCGCCATCATCGCCCCGAGCGTTCACAAGATCGAGGCGGCGTTCATCGGCTACCACGGCTCGATGACCGCCGCCGAGCAGTACGTGCCGCTGCTCGAGGTGAGCACGCGCTGACCCGTTTCAGTTGGAAAAGCCAGTTGACCAGCCAGTTGGAGGAGATCTAATGAGCCCGCTGATCAGTCCCGAAGACCTCGCCGCGCTCGCCGGCGTCACCGTGCTCGACGTGCGGTGGCGGCTCGGCGGGCCGCCCGGCGTCGAGCTCTACCGGGAGGGGCACCTGCCGGGAGCCGTCTTCTGCGACGTGGACGCCGACCTGGCCGGGCCGGCGGGCGCCGACGGACGGCACCCGCTCCCTTCCGCGGCGGGTTTCGAGAGCGCCATGCGGCGGCTCGGCGTGCGAGACGGGCGGACCGTGGTCGTGTACGACGACGCGGGCTCGACCGTCGCCGCCCGCGCCTGGTGGACGCTGCGCTACTTCGGTCACCAGGACGTGCGGGTGCTCGACGGCGGCTTCCCGGCCTGGACCGGCGCGGGCCTGCCGACGGACAAGGAGTTCCCCGAGGTGGAGCCGGGTGACTTCACCGCCAGGCCGGGCGGGATGCCGGTGCTGACGGCCGAGGAGGCGGCGACGCTCGCCGCCGACGGGGTGCTGCTCGACGCCCGGGCCGCCGAACGCTATCGGGGTGAGGTCGAGCCGGTCGACCCCGTGGCGGGGCACATCCCCGGCGCGGTCAGCGCCCCCACCACCGGGAACGTCGGCCCCGACGGCAGGTTCCTGCCCTCGGAGGAGCTGCGGGAGCGCTTCGCCGCTCTCGGCGTGCGCGAGGGCGTGCCGGCGGGGGCCTACTGCGGTTCGGGGGTGACCGCCGCGCACGAGGTGCTGGCCATGGGGCTCGCGGGGCTACCGGCCGCGCTGTACGTGGGCTCGTGGTCCCACTGGGTGGCGGATCAATCCAGGCCGGTCGCGACCGGCTGATCGCCCGCCCCGAAACAGGCGAACCCCACCACCCCCGTCTTGGCCGACGCCGCCGCCAGAGCCGAGGCGGGGGACTGACCGGTGGCGATCAGCTCGTGGAACAACGTCATCACGGCCAGCGCGTCCTCGTCCCGCACCGGCACCAGCCCCGCGACCACGCAGGCGGCGCCCCGCGCGAGGAACGTCCCGGCCAGCCCGAGCGGCGCCCCGTCGGCCGGGGTGCGCGCCATGCCGGAGTCGCACGCCGACAGCACCACGAGGCC
>NZ_QNFZ01000189.1 GCF_003313395.1 Nonomuraea lactucae
GTCCCTGGCGGCGGCGAGGCCGTGCGTGGTGGCCGTGGCCGCGGCCCGCTCGAACAGCTCGGGCGCGTCCGGAGCGCCGTACGACGACGAGGCCAGCCCGCGGGCCATGGAGGCCCACGCCGCCAGGTCGCGTTCGGGCGGCGAGGTCTGGCCGCGGATGGCGTCGGCCAGCCCACGTTCGGACATCAGCGCGGCCCCGTCGGGCGCGATGACCACGGTGCCCGGATGCAGCGAGCCGTGCGTGAGCCCGGCGGCGTGCAGCGCGAGCAGCGTCTGCGCGGTCTCCAGCAGCACCGCAGCCGCGCCGCCCGCGTCGATCGGGCCCGCGGCCAGCAGGTCGGCCAGGGTGGGCTTGACCGCCTGGGCGGTGAGCAGCCACACCTGGTCGCCGGCCGCGACCACGTCGGCCACCGGGATCAGGCCACCGAGCCCGCCCAGCACCAGCCGCTGGTCGGTCAGCACGGCGGCGACGACCCGGTCGCGCACGCCGGGCAGCCCGATGACCTTCGGGTCGAACAGCAGCGCCCCGGCCCGGCGGCCGTCCGGCGAGATCGCGTCTATCCAGTTGCCGAGCTCGGTGATCCAGGTGTGTTCGGTGAGCCGGAAGCCGGCGATACCGTCTCGTGAGTTCTCCATCGCCGCAGCCCCCCGGCGCTTCTAGCGCTTCCTCCGATGCCGACCCGCCACGCGGCGTTTCACCGCAAGTGTGACCGGAACCGCGCCCCACGTCACCAGCCCCAGCGCCAGCAGTGCCCCGGCCCCCTCCTCGCCGCCCGGAGCGCCCGGCTCCGTCGGCGTGCTCGCCCCGGCCCGCGGCTCCCTCGGCGTGGTCGTGCCGCCCCCGCTCGGCTCGCCACTGGGCGTGACCGTGCGTGTGGGGGCGGGGGAGAAGGTGGGCGGGGCGGTCGTGCTGGGGGGCGGCGACGGCGGCTGGGTCGCGGTGGGCGGGTCGTCCACCGTGCCGGTGATCTCGGGGGCGGACGACTCGCTCGGCATGGGCTTCTTGGTGGTCCTGGCCGGGGTGGGCGTCGGCCTGACGGGCCGGGTCCTGGAGGGCTTGGGCGTGGGTGCCTTCGTGGAGGGCGGCGGCGCGGCGCTGTAGGAGGTGGTCGGCGCGGGCGTCGGCGTGCCGGAGGTCGAGCTCTTGGGGGTGGGCGTGGGCTCCTCGGTCTCGTCCACGGGCTCGTCGGTGGGGTCCTCGATCGGCTCCATGGTCGAGGGGGCGACCGTGCTGGGCGTCGCCTCGCTGCTCTGCGCCCGCAGGGCCGGGTCGCCGTCGAACGCGTTGACCGCGACCAGCGTCACCCCGACCAGGATCCCCACGCAGGCCGTACCGATGACGATCTTGGAGGAGAGCTTGGCCAGCAGCCTGGACGGCCCGCCGAAGGTCGTCTCGGCGAGCGAGGTCTGCGTCTCCGGCGCCAGGTCCGGCACGCTGGGGAACAGCATGACGAGCAGCCCGGCGAGCCTGGCCAGGCGGCGGCGCCCGCGCTGCTCCCAGTCGGGCCCGTACGCCTCGGCCGCGACGGCCTCGAGCTCGGTGAGGAACGCCTCGGCGGTCGGCGGGCGCTCGCCGGCGGTCTTGGCCATGCCCCGCTCGATCAGCCCGCGCAGCGGCGCCGGCACCTCCTCGACCGGCGGCTGCGCGCTCTGGTGCTGCCGCGCGAGCGCCGCGAGGGCCGGCGCGCGGAAGGGGCGGGTGCCGGTCAGGCACTCGAAGAACACGACGGTGGCGGCGTAGACGTCGGTGGAGGGGGCGGCAGGGGAGCCGGACCACTGCTCGGGGGCCATGTACGGCGGGGTCCCGGCGGCGCTCGTGCCCTCGCCGGACCGCGCCGCGATGCCGAAGTCGACGAGCTTGCTGGCGCCGTCACCCTGGACGACGACGTTCTCGGGCTTGAAGTCGCGGTGCACCACGCCGATCGCGTGCGCGGCGGCCAGGCCCTTGAGCGAGCCCTTGAGCACGGTTAGCGCCGCCTCGGGGCCGGTGGGACCCTCCGACCTGATGATCTGGCGCAGCGACACCCCGTTGACCAGCTCCATGATGATCGCCGCGCCGGCGCCGCTCTCGACATACTCGATCAGGCGGGCGTTGTACGGGCTGCGCAGGGTGCCGAGGAGCCTGGCCTCGTGCCGGAACCGGGCGACGAAGCCCACGTCGGACCTGAGCTCGTCGGCGAGGTACTTGATGGCGACCTCTGCGCCGTCGTGGTCGCGCCTCGCCAGGACCACCCGACCGGCGGAACCGCTCCCCAGCTCGCGGACGGCGCTGTACCCAGGGACCTCCCACTGCCCATCACCGTGCATAACGGTCTCCTCTGGAGTCTTCTGGGCCCCCACCCCGAACAAACGCACCGTAGCTTAACCAGAGTCGACCGCTTTCCGTCCATAACTAGATGAATGAGTCTGAAATCACAGGTCAGCGGACAGTGTCATCCGGTGCTCGAATGGTCCGAATCGCCGGCCGGGGGATCCTCGGTCCGGCCCTCGTCGGTGCCCGGCTCGCTGGGGACGGGATCCGGCTCCTCCTCCTGCGGCGGGCAGTCGGGGGTGCGCCCGCTCGCGCTGTCGCCGCCGTTGCCCGCCCGCGGCACGCTCGACGCGCGCACCTGCCACGTCGCGCCGCACGGCACCTTGCCGAACACGTGGCTCAGGGTCCTGGTGTAGGCGGTGTCGCCCGACAGGGTGAGCTGCTCGGTGTGCGAGAGCCCACCGGCCAGGGAGAAGGAGACGTTCAGCCGTACCGGCCGGTCGTTGACCGTGGCGACGGCGACCACCGCGACGGCGGATCCCCGGGCGCTCAGGGCCGCGCGCACGATCGACACCTTCCGCACGCCCGGCGGACAGGTCACCCGGGTCCGGGCGGTGGCCTGCCGGTCCCCGGCGGTCACCAGGACGGAGACCGTGGAGTCGCACGGCCGGTTCGCGAAGGCGTGACCCAACGACCTGGCGTAGGAGGTGCGGCCGGAGAGCGTCTCCTCCTTGGTGCCGACCGGGTCGCCGTTGATCGCGAACCTGGCGCGCACCGGGACGGCGGCGGTGCCGCTGGTTAAGACCCGGATCCTCGCGGTGGCGGCGGAGCCGGGCGCGGGGGCCATGCCGAGCGCCACCCTCAGCCCGGTGACCGTCGTGGGGCAGGGCGGCACGTCCAGCGTGGCGGTCCTGGCGCCGCCCGGCGCGGCGGGGGTGGTCGCGACGGTCAGGGAGACCGTCCTGCCGCACGGGCGCTCGCCGAGATCATGGCTGAACGTGCGGGTGTAGGAGGTGTCGCCCGTGAGCCGTACCCGCTCGGTGTGGACGGTGGCGCCGCCGACCGACCAGGTGGCGGTGGCGGTGATCGGGGCGGTGCCGGTGGCGCGGATCGTGACCGTGCCGCTGGCGACCGCGTCGGAGTTCACCGCGAGCCCGCCGACCGCGAGCGCCGCCACCGAGGTGGCCGGGGTGGGCGTCTGGGTGATCGTCGGGGTTGGCGTGACCGTCGGCGTGGGGGTGAGGGTCGGAGTCGGCGTGGGGGTCGGGGTGG
>NZ_QNFZ01000191.1 GCF_003313395.1 Nonomuraea lactucae
GGCTCCCCGGCGGGGCGCCGGCTCCGCCCGGGCGGCCCCGGCAGGCTGCCGGTCATCGCCGCCACGATCACCGCGGCGGTCGCGGCGCTGGTCCTCGTCGTGCTGCTGGTCGTCAGCCAGCGGGGCGACTCGTGGGCCCGCTACCGGAGCACGGCCGCGGCGCCGATCACGTTCGAGTACCCGGCCGGGTGGAACGCGCGCACGCACGAGGACCTCTTCGCGCTGGTCTCGCCGCGGGCCGCCGACTTCGAGGCGCTGTTCGTCTCCGGCGCGGGCGCCGACTGGACGGCCGTGGTGCCGATCATCACGGAGGAGCCCGACAGCGCCACGGGCGTGTACGTGCAGCTGTCCGACACGCTGAGCACAACCGCCACCGACGTCCAGATGAAGGCGATGCTGGAGGGCCTGCTGCCCGGCAAGATCGACGTGGGCGGGCCGGTCCCCGAGCAGGCCGGCACCACCCCGGCCACGCGCTACATCGGCTCGCTGACCGACCGGGACAGCGGCGCCCGGCTCGGCTTCGTCGGCTACGTGGTGGACCGCGACCCCAAGCCTCTCCTGCTGCTGTACTTCTGCGCCAGGAACAGCTGCGACGACACCACCCAGGCGCACGTCCGGCAGAGCGTCCGGCTTTCGTGACCTCGGGCTCACCCCGCGCGAGCCAGGTCTGGGTCTCATCATCCGAAACCCTTTTTGGGGTTTTCGACTCTCCTGTGTGTATATTTTCCGCTTGGAAGCGGGAGTTACAGGAGATCTTTCATGCAGGCTTTCCCGAGGGTGCTGTTCGACGAGGCCCACAGCGAGTCGTGGACGATCCGGCGCGAGGTGGCCGAGGCGATCAACCCCGCCCACCCCGACGACAACAGCTACGCCCGCGCGGCCGCATTGCTGCGGCACCTGGGGCACACCGTGACGGCCCACACCGGCGGCCCGCTCACCGCCGCGACGCTCCACGACCATGACGTCCTGGTCGTCGCGCACCCGTCCGGCGAGCGGTGGGAGCGCACCACCGGGCTCGGCAGTCCCGTCTTCACCGCCGAGGAGATCGAGGCCGTCCGCGAGTTCGTCGCCGGGGGCGGCGGGCTGGTCGTCCTGGCCGAGGAGGAGCAGGACAAGTACGGCAACAACCTCGCCGAGCTGCTGGCCCCGTACGGCGTCCGCGTCGAGCACACCACCGCGCGCGACCCCCGCAACGCGCACCGCGACGTGGCCACCTGGGTCGTCGCGCGGCCAGCCACGTCCGACGGCCTGCTCGCCGGCGTAAAGTCCGCCTGCTTCTACCGCTCCGGCGTGCTCGCGACCGCCCGGCCCGCCGAGAGCCCCGAGAGCCCCGAAATGGGCGGAAGCGCGACTGTCCTGTTCGCCACCGCGCCGACCGCCGCCCCGGCGAGCGCCCCGCTCGCGGTCTCCGTCCGCTACGGCCGCGGCCGCGTCGTCGTGTTCGCCGACTCCGACCTCTTCGGCGACGACTCCATCGACGACCACGACCACCGCCGGCTCTGGGGCAACGTCGTCACCTGGGCGGCCCGCGTCCCCGCCGCGACCCCGGCCCCGGCCGGCCGCGAGGACGACGCCAAGGCCGCGCTGTTCACCGAGCTCAAGGCGCTCGTCGAGGAGCTGCGCCCGCTGCAGGTCAAGGACGGCTCCGTGCCCGAGGGCAAGGAACGGGCCAAGGACCTCGTCGCCGGGATCTCCGCCAAGGTGGGCGAGCTCGCGCCGTACTTCCCGCACGACGCCGCCTACCTCCAGGCCGTGCGGGCCGACCTCGCCGCCTGGGCCGGCCGGGACCTCGGCGTCCCCGACTTCCTCGACTCGCTGAACCTCTTCCACCCCGACACCCAGCGCGTCGACGGCCTGGAGCACCTGGTGGTGTTCCCCATGTACACCCAGAACGGCAACCCCGACCGCGACATCGAGGCCGTCTGGCTGCGCACCATCTGGCCGGGGTGGCTGGCCGCGCTGGAGGCGAACGGCTACGACAACCCCATGTTCGTGCCGGTCGCGTTCGAGGACTTCACCTCCGGCTACGACACCCACTCGGCCGTGCTCTTCCCCGAGACCGTCGCCGTGCGGCAGCCGCCCGAGCGGTTCACCTGGGGCGGCATCTTCGCCGACCGCGAGGCCGCCAGGTTCAGGCGCGTGTCGCGGGCGGCCACGCGGACCCTCCGGCTCGACCTGCCTCCGGACGCGGCCAGGCTGCTGGAGTCGCAGCGGCTCGCCCAGGACACGTTCGTGCTGTGGGACCTGGTCCACGACCGGACGCACAGCCACGGTGACCTGCCGTTCGACCCGTTCATGATCAAGCAGCGCATGCCGTACTGGCTGTACTCGCTGGAGGAGCTGCGCTGCGACCTGACCGCGTTCGGCGAGGCCGTACGGCTGGAGGAGCAGGGCGTGCCGTACGCCCGCTACGTCCAGCACGCGATCCTGTTCGACCGGCTCTTCAGGTTCCCGATCACCGGGGAACGGGTGCGCAACTACGACGGGCTCGGCGGGCAGCTCCTCTTCGCCTACCTGCACCGCAACGACATCGTCCGGTGGACCGACAACCGGCTCACGATCGACTGGGAGCGGGTCCCGGGCGGCGTGGCCGACCTGCGCGGCGAGGTCGAGAAGCTCTACCGCGACAGCATCGACCGCTCCAAGCTGGCCCACTGGCTGGCCGCCCACGAGCTGGTGAGCGCCTACGTCGAGCCGCACCCCGCCTCCACCTGGGCCAAGGGCGTCCAGGCGCTGCCGGAGGAGCAGAAGGCCAAGGTGGACGCGGTGCTGCCGGACGAGTTCCCCCTCAGCATGTTCTACGAGGCGCTGCGCCGTAAGCTGGCCGAGGTGGTCGAGTCGACGAGGGGGATCCGGGCATGAACATTCTGGTGACCGGCGGCGGCGGCCCCACCGGACAGGCCGTGTCCGGATACTTCCGCGACAAGGGGCACACCGTGCTCGCCGTCGACAAGGACGACGTGGACCTCCTCGACCGCGAGGCCGTGGGCCGCCTCGCCGCCGAGATCGAGAAGGAGCACGGCGGCGTCGACGGCGTCGTGCACCTGGTCGGCGGCTGGCGCGGCGGCAAGACGTTCGAGGAGACCCGGCTCGACGACTGGGACACCCTGCACGACCTGCTGATCCGCACGCTCCAGCACGTCTCGCTGGCCTTCGAGCCGCAGCTGAGGCGCAGCCCCAACGGCCGCTTCGTGATCGTCTCGGCCAAGGCCGCCCAGCGGCCGACCGCGGGCGGCGCCGCCTACGCCGCGGCCAAGGCCGCCGCCGAGGCGTGGACGCTCTCGCTGGCCGACGCGCTGCGCGGCACCGGCAGCGCGGCCACCATCCTGGTCGTCAAGGCGCTGGTCAACGACTCCATGCGCGCGGCCAAGCCCGACGCGCGGTTCGACGGGTTCACCGACGTGCGCGACCTGGCCAAGGCCATCGGCGGCCTGTACGACCGGCCCGCCGCCGACGTCAACGGCATCCGATTGGACCTCAGCCAGTGACACCCCGGCACGACCCCGCACTCAAGAGCTTCGCCAGCGACAACTACGCCGGGGCGCACCCCGACATCCTGCGCGCGGTGGCCGAGGCCAACGGCGGCCACCAGACCGCCTACGGCGACGACGTCTACACCGAGGCGCTGCAGGGCGTCTTCCAGCGGCACTTCGGCAGGCAGGCGCACGCCTGGCCGGTGTTCAACGGCACCGCCGCCAACGTCATCTCGCTGCGCTCCATGACCGCCCACTGGGAGGCGGTCATCTGCGCCGACAGCGCCCACATCCACACCGACGAGGGCGGCGCGCCCGAGGTGACGGGCGGCATCAAGCTGCTGACCGTGCCCACCCCCGACGGCAAGCTCACCCCTGAGCTGATCGACCGGGAGGCGTGGGGCTTCGGCGACGTGCACCGCGCCCAGCCGCGCGTGGTGTCCATCTCCAACTCCACCGAGCGCGGCACCGTCTACACGCCGGACGAGGTGGCCGCGATCTGCGCCCACGCGCACGGCCTGGGCCTGCTCGTCCACCTCGACGGCTCCCGCCTGACGAACGCAGCCGCCGCGCTGGACGTCCCGATGCGGGCGCTCACCACCGACGCCGGCGTGGACGTGCTCTCCTTCGGCGGCACGAAGATCGGCATGCTGTACGGCGAGGCGGTCGTGGTGCTCAACCCCTCGGCGGCCAAGGGGATCGACTACCTCCGCAAGTCGTTCATGCAGCTGTCGTCGAAGATGAGGTTCGTCTCCGCCCAGTTCGAGGCGCTGCTGTCGGGCGACCTGTGGCTGCGCAACGCCCGCCAGGCCAACGCGATGGGGCGGCGGCTCGCGGCGGCGGTGCGCGACATCCCCGGCGTCGAGGTGTCGCGGCCCGTGCAGGCCAACGCGGTCTTCGCCACCCTGCCCAGGGACGTCGTCGAGCGGCTGCAGAAGCGCTTCCGCTTCTACACCTTCGACGAGGCGAGGGGCGAGGTGCGCTGGATGTGCTCCTTCGACACCACCGAGGCCGACGTGGACGCCTTCGCCGCCGCCATCGCGGAGGAGCTCGCCTGACGCTCTCAGGAGCGGCCGGCAGGCCCCCCGGTGGTGGCCAGGCGGGCGGCCTGCCAGCCGCCCATGCCGTGCGCGCCCGCTCCGGGCGGCGTCGCGGCCGAGCAGAGGAAGACGCCGGGCAGCGGCGTGCGCCACGGGGCGGGCGACCACACCGGGCGCCTGACGAACTGCGTGAGGCTGGCGAGCCCGCCCCCGATGTCGCCGCCGACCAGGTTGGCGTCGAACGCCTCCAGGCCGGCGGGTCCCATCGCGTGCCGGGCCAGCACCCGGTCGCGGAACCCGGGGGCGTACCTCTCGATCTGCGCCTCGATCGCGCCCGCCATGTCCACGGGGGAGCCGTTGGGCACGTGGCAGTAGGCCCACAGCGTGTGCCCGCCGCGCGTCGGGTCGGCCGCGTAGGGCTGCACGAGCAGCACGTACGGGCGCGGCGAGTGGCGCCCGCTCACGGTCTCGGCCTCGCTCAGCGCGATCTCCTCGAGCGTGCCGCCCAGGTGCACGGTGCCCGCCGCGGTGACGGCGGGGTCGCGCCACGGCACCGGCCCGTCGAGCGCCCAGTCCATCTTGAACGCCCCCGGCCCGTAGCGGTAGCGCCGCAACCGCTCGCGGTAGCGCGGGGGCAGGTCGGCCATCGCCAGGAACTGCCGGGGCGTCACGTCCAGCACCACCGTCCCCGCGTCGAGCTCCTCCAGACGCCGCACCCGGTGGCCGCTGACCGCCTCCCCGCCCAGCGCCCGCAGCCTGGCCACCAGGGCGTCGGCCAGCACCTGTGACCCGCCCCTGACGAGCGGCCAGCCCACCAGGTGGGCCAGGGCCGACAGCAGCAGGCCGTACCCGGCGGTCAGGGGGGAGCGCAGGTCGAGCATGGAGTGCGCGGCCATGCCCGCGAGCACCGCGCGGCCCTCGACCGTCCGGAACGCCCGCCTGGCGTACGTGGTGGCGGGCAGCGCGCCCGCGAGGCCGAACCTGGCGGCCGACGCGAACGCGCGCGGGC
>NZ_QNFZ01000192.1 GCF_003313395.1 Nonomuraea lactucae
GGGCCAACCCGTACGGCGCGGCGGCCCACGGCGTGCTGGCCGACGCGCGGACCCAGCTCGGCGACCTGCGCGCGGCGCAGCGCGCGGTGGACCGGATGATGAGCCTGCGGCCTGGGGTGGCGGCGTTCGCCCGCGCCTCCTACGCGGCCGAGCTCCGGGGCGACCGGGAGGGGGCGCGCAAATTCCTGGAGTACGCACGGGACGACGCCTACCTGCCGGCCGACGCCGCCTACGTCCGCCACTACCTGGGCGAGCTGGCCCTGCACGGCGGCGACCTGCGCACCGCCGGCCACTGGTACGCCGAGGCGCTGCGGGCGTACCCGGCCTACACCCCGGCGCTCGCCGGGCAGGCGAAGGTGGCGGCGCTGAGCGGGCGGCTGACCGAGGCGCTCGACCTCTACGAGCGGGTGGTCCAGCGGCTGCCGCTCCCCCAGTACCTGATCGAGCAGGGCGAGACCCGCGTCAAGGCGGGCCTGCCGGCCGACTGGACCCTGCTCCGGGCCCAGCGCGGGCTGCTGGAGTCGGCGGGCGTGCGGGACGACCTGACGTGGGCCGAGTTCGAGGCCGACCACGGCGACCCGGCGCTGGCCGTGCGGCATGCCAGGGCCGAGTACGCCCGTACCCCCAACCTGGTCGCCGCCGACGCGCTGGCCTGGGCGCTGTTCAAGGCGGGCAGGCCCCGCGACGCGCTGCCGTACGCCAGGAAGGCGACGTCCACCGGCTGGCGGAACCCGCTGCTGCGCCACCACCGCGCGCGGATCGAGCAGGCGCTCGGCCTGCCGTCACGCGCCTCCACCGCCGCCGTCCCCGGCTTCGACCCGTCCCTTCCCGCGCTGGCGAGGTTCTCATGAGAGCGCTGTACATCGTCGCCGGCCTCGTGCTGGCGGCCCTGCTGCTGTCGCCCGCCAGGCCCGCCGCCGCGGAGGCGGGGCTCGCGCACCCGCTGGGGAACTTCACCGTCAACCACTACAACGGCCTGCGCGTCCTGCCCGACCGGGTGCTGAACCACGCCGTCGTGGACGCGGCCGAGCTGCCCACGCTGCAGGCCGAGCGGGAGGTGGACGGATCGTACGCGGCACGCAGGTGCGCGGCGCTCGCCGCGGCCCAGCGCCTCACGGCCGACGGCGTGCCGGTGCCGTGGCGGGTGACCCGGTCGGCGTTCGCGTACCAGCCGGGCCAGGGCGGGCTGCGGACCAGCCGCCTGACCTGCGAGCTCACCGCCTCCACGGGGCGGGCCGGAGAGGTGTCGTTCACCGACGGCTTCGAGCCGGACCGGATCGGCTGGCGGGAGATCACCGCGGTCGGCGACGGCGTACGGCTCGGGGCGTCGTCGGTGCCGGCGGCCAGCGTGAGCAGGGAGCTGCGCGCCTACCCCGAGGACCTGCTGGCCGAGCCCCTCGACCAGCGCACCGCGACCGTCACCGTGAGCGGCCACGGCTCCGCCGCGGCGTCCCCGGCCCAGGCCCCCGGAGGTGGTGGCGACGGTGTCAGCCTGGGAGGTGTCTCGGTGGGAGGGCCGTTGGGGGACGCGCTGGCGGCGCTCGACAGGACGTTCACGGGGCTGATCGGCGCCGACCGGCTCACGGTGCCGCTCGGGCTCCTCGCCGTGGGGCTGGCCGTCGTGCTGGGCGCCGGGCACGCGCTGATCCCGGGGCACGGGAAGACCATCATGGCCGCGTACCTGGCGGGCCGCCGGGGCCGCCCGCGTGACGCGCTGGTGGTGGGCGCCACGGTGACCGCCACGCACACGGTGGGGGTGCTGGCGGTGGGGCTGCTGCTGAGCGCGTTCACTGCGGTGGCCGGGGAGTCGGTGCTGGCCTGGCTGGGGGTGGCGAGCGGCCTGCTGATCAGCGTCATCGGCGCCCGCCTGCTCCTCTCCACCCGCCGCGCTCAGGACCACCACGGGCACGGCCATGGACACGGACACGGACACGGACATGGGCACGGGCACGGGCACGGGCACGGGCACGGGCACGGGCACGGGCACGGGCACGGGCGTGCGGACGGGGGGCTGCGGCGGGCCGGGCTGGTGGGGATGGGGGTGGCGGGTGGCCTGGTGCCCAGCCCGTCCGCGCTCATCGTGCTGCTCGGGGCGATCGCGCTGGGCCGCACGTGGTTCGGGGTGGCGCTGGTGACGGCGTACGGCCTGGGCATGGCGGCGACCCTCACGGCCACGGGGCTGCTCCTCGTCAAGCTGGCCGGCCGCCTGGAGCGCCGCGCGTCAGCCGGGCAGCGGCTGGCGGCACGGCTGTCACGGCTGGCCCCGACCGGCACCGCCGCCATGGTGCTGCTGCTGGGCGCGGGCCTGGCGGTGCGCTCGGCCATCGCGCTCTAGCGTGAAGAGCTATAGTCATATCCATGAGTAGTCATCGTCATGACCAGAGGTAGCCCGTGGCCCTGCGGCACGCGGTCCTCGCGGCACTGCTCGACGGGGAACACAGCGGATACCAGCTCACCAAGATCTTCGACGTGGGCGTCTCCAACTTCTGGTACGCCGCACCGCAGCAGCTCTACAGCGAGCTGACCCGGCTGGAGAGCGACGGCCTGATCAGCGGGCGGGAGGTCGTCCAGCGCGGCAGGCCCAACAAGCGGGTCTTCACGGTCACACGGGCGGGGATCGACGAGCTGGCCGCCTTCGCCGCCGCTCCCGGCAGGCCGCTGCTGATCCGCGACGACCTGGCCGTCAAGGTGCACGCCGTCGACCTGCTCGACCCGGCGCCCGTGATCGAGCAGCTCCGCGAACGGGCCCGGGAGGCGGCTGCCAAGCTGGCGCTGTTCGAGAGGACGCTGGTCCACCTGCGCGGCGAGCTGGACGAGGAGTCGTTCCTGCGGCACGGCGACCGCGTCGGCCCCTACCTGTCCTGCCTCGCGGGCTGCCGCCTGGAACGCGAGATGCGCGACTGGTGCCTGTCCACCGCGCGCACGCTGGGCGAGCGCGCCGCCCGCGCCCGGATCCGAACGGCGGAGGGGAGCCCCGAATGAGCGGCACGCCGAGCTACGAACGCTACGTCGCCCTCGGCGACAGCCAGACCGAGGGGCTGGGAGACGGCGACGACGTGCGGGGCCACCGCGGCTGGGCCGACCGCTTCGCCGAGCGGCTCGCCAGGCGCAGCCCCGGCCTGCTGTACGCCAACCTCGCCGTGCGCGGCCGCCTGGCCGCCGAGATCCGTGACGAGCAGCTCGGGCCGGCGCTGGAGCTCCGTCCAGACCTGGCGACCGTCATGGCGGGGATGAACGACCTGGTCCGCCCCGGCTTCGACGCCGCCGCGGTCGCCGGGGTCCTGGAGGAGATGTTCGCCGAGCTCAGGGCGGCGGGGGCGCAGGTGGTCACGGTCACCTTCCCGGACATGAGCCGGGTCGCCCCGCTGGCCCGCCCGCTGCTGCCCCGGGTGCTCGCCTACAACGCCCGCGTCCGGGCTGCGGCGGCCCGCCACGGCGTCACCGTGGTCGACACCTTCCCGTACGCGTTCGCCACTGACGCGCGCATGTGGAGCAGCGACCGGCTGCACGCCAGCCCGCTGGGCCACGCCCGCATCGCCGCCGCCGTGGCGCACGCCCTCGGCCTGCCGGACAGCGACGACAGCTGGACGCTGCCCCTGCCCGCCCTGCCCCGGCCCACCGCCTGGCAGGCGACGGCCACGGAGCTGCGCTGGATCGCGGGGTTCGCCGGCCCGTGGATCCACCGGCGCCTGCGCGGCCGCTCCTCCGGCGACGGCCGCACGGCCAAGCGCCCCGTGCTCACCCCTGTCGTCCACCCCCCGGACGCGGGATGAGCTCGGGGCCACTCCCCTCCAATCCCGCCCGCCCGCTCTTCCCGCCGACCGCTCCCGGCTCCAAGGTCCCGCCGCTTCTCCCGCCGGAACTCCAGCCTCCAAGCCCCCCGCTCCGCCCGCGGGTCCGCCCCCGCTCGTACGCGCCGAACGCGGCCCAGCACGCCGCCAGCGCCAGCGCGAACGCCGGGAGCCAGGCCAGCCGGGCGAGCACCCAGCCCAGCCCGTCGGGGACGGTGTGCAAGCCGGGCAGAGGGCCGCCCGCGAACAGGCCGACCGCAGTGACGGCAATCATCGCGGTCTGGTGCCAGAGGTAGACCGTCATCGCCGACAGGTTCACCAGCGCCACCGCCGCCCAGGCCGCGGGGCGGCGCAGCGCCCGACGCAGCGGGCCGAGCAGCAGCAGGGCCGCCCCGCACTGGGCGAGGCCGAAGGTGACGGCCGCGAGGGAGGGCGGGTTGAGGTTGGAGACCGGCGCGCCGGGCACGCCCACCATGGCCGCCGGGTACCCGGCC
>NZ_QNFZ01000195.1 GCF_003313395.1 Nonomuraea lactucae
GGTCAGCTCGTCGCGCAGCCCCCGCGCGTCGGCGATGGCGCGGACCGTGTGCCGGCCGCTGCCGGGCCCGGACGGCCCGTCGCAGGACAGCCGGCGGGGTCGCATGCCGGTGGCGGCGACCAGGCCGTCGAAGGGCAGCGTCTCACCGCCTTCCAGCTCGACCACCCGCTCCTCCACTCGGGCCGCGGTGACGGTGACGCCGAGCCGCCACTCCACGTCGCGGGCGCTCTCCCTCGGCGTGAACGCCAAGGACTCCCACGGCGCCTTCCCCGCCAGCACCTCCTTGGACAGCGGCGGCCGGTTGTACGGCATGTGCGGCTCGGCCCCGATGACCGTGATCGCCCCGTGCCAGCCGGCCGCGCGCAGTTGCTCGGCGGCGCGCAGGCCGCCCATGGAGGCGCCGGCCACGATGACGCGCCCGGTCATCGCTCAGCCCTCGATCCGGATGGCCTGGAGGGGGCAGACGTCCGCGGCCTCCTCGACCTCGGCGCGCAGCGCGTCGCCGGGCTCGCCGGTGTAGGCCAGGCGTCCGTCGTCGTCCAACTGGAAGACGTCAGGAGCCGCGAAGACGCACTGCCCGTGGTCCTGGCACTTGTTCATGTCGACGACGACCTTCATGGCCGGCCCCTCCATCTCGTTTGACTCCAAACAAAGATAGGGAGAAGCGCGGACTCTGGTCAATGGCTATCCGGATGGATAAATATGCTGCCGGACCCTCTTGCGGGAGGCTCTCGCGATTCATATCGTTTGGAGTCAAACAAGAGATCCTCCAGTCACCGCCGCAACGCCACCCGTCCAGACCGTCCGAGGAGACACCGGTGAGCGCCCACGACCTCGCGTACGTCCGCCAGCACATCGACCGGCTCGCCGCCGAGGGCGTCGACGTCGTCCGCGTGACCTTTCCCGACCTCATCGGCACCGACCGCGCCCGCGACGTGCTGCTCGACCACCTGCCCGCCGCATGCGAGCACGGGCTGGCCTTCTGCCGCGCGGTCTACCACACCACCCCGCGGGGCGGCGTCGTCCCGGTCACCGGCGGGCTGGACGCCGGGCTGCCCGACATAGCCGTACGCCCCGACCTGGGCACGCTGGCCGCGCTGCCCTGGGAGCCGGGCGTGGCCTGGTGCCTGGGCGACGTCATCGACCCGGCGACCGGAGCCCCCGCCCCCGAGTCGCCGCGCGACCTGCTCCGCTCGGTCCTCGCCCAGTGCGCCGAACACGGCCTGCGGCCGATCGCCGGTCCCGAGCTGGAGTACTTCCTGTGCTCACCGGCCCCCGACGCGATGAGCGGCTGGCGCAGGTACACCGCGGATGCGGGCCACGTCTACACCGCCGGCCTGCGGGCCGACCCGGACAACCACCTGCTGCGCGTCCTGCGGACGCTGCGCGACACCGGCATCGGCGTCATCAGCGGCAACCACGAGTTCGACGGCGCGCAGTTCGAGATCAATCTGATCCACTCCGAGGCCATGTCCGCGGCCGATCGAACCTTCCGCTTCAAGGCGGCGGTGAAGGAGCTGGCCCGCAAGGAGGGCAGGCTGGCCACGTTCATGGCCAAGCCGTTCAACGACGCCGGTGGCTCCGGCTTCCACCTGCACTTCTCCTGCGAGGACGGGGCGGGCGGCAACGCCTTCGACGACCCGTCGGCTCCCTACGGCCTGTCCGCGACCGCGCGCCACGCCGTCGCGGGCGTCCTGGCCCACGCTCCGGCGCTCGCCGCGCTGCTCAACCCGACCGTCAACTCCTACAAGCGCTTCGGCCCCGGCACCCTCGCGCCGTGGCTCGTCGACTGGGGCCTCGACAACCGCAGCGCCATGGTCCGCATCCCGCCCGAGCGGGGCCGTGGGGCCAGGCTCGAACTGCGTCTCGGCGACGCCAGCGCCAACCCCTACCTGGCCCTGGCGGCACTGTGCGCCGCCGTCCTCCTGGGGGTCCGGGCGGGCCAGGAGCCGCCCGCTCCGCTCGAAGGGTACGGCTACGACCCCGCCAGGGCCGCCGTCCTCCCCATGAGCCTGCCCGCCGCCCTCGACTCGCTCGAGGCCGACACCGCCCTGACCGAGATCCTCGGCAAGGACTTCACCACCTCGTTCCTCTCCTACAAGCGCGACGAGGTCGAACGCTTCCAACGGCACGTCACCGACTGGGAGTTCGCCGAGTACGCCACCCACCTGTGACGTGAAGGAATCCGTATGATCCCGCTGCTCCCCGACCTCCGTGAGCCGCTGCCCCTGGACGGCGTCGACCTCGCCGATCCCGACAACTTCACCGACGGGATCACCCCGTGGCGCATGTTCCACACCCTGCGCCACCAGGACCCCGTCCACTGGCAGCCGGAGCCCGGACCCAACTCCGGCTTCTGGGCGCTCACCCGCCACCGGGACATCGTCCGCGTCGACCGGGACACCGAGACGTTCACCTCGGCCAGGTTCGTCAACCTGGAGGAGGTCGACGACGACCAGATCAAGAAGCGGGCCTCCCTCCTGGAGATGGACGGCGTCCGCCACCGCGCGCTGCGCGGCCTGCTGCAGCGCCACTTCGGCGCGAGCGTCATCAACGGCTACGCCGACTTCCTGCGCGGCCTGACCGCCAGGACCCTCGACGCGGCGCTGGTCAAGGGCGCCTTCGACTTCGTCGAGGAGATCTCCGCCGACTTCCCCATCAACGTCCTCGCCCGCCTCCTCGACGTGCCCGAGGAGGACAACCAGCGGCTCATCGCCTGGGGCAACCGCATCATCGGCAACACCGACCCCGACTACGCCGACGTGCTGCTGCACAGCGTGGAGAGCGAGAAGTACCGCGACCTGCCATTCCGCTCGCCCGCCTCCCTGGAGGTCTTCGCGTACGGCCGCGACCTGGCCCGGCGGCGGCGCGGCGGCGACGGCACCGACCTGGTGTCGAGGCTGGTCAACGAGACGCCCCGCGACGGCGTGCCGCTGTCGGAGCGGGACTTCGACAACTACTTCCTGCTGCTCGTCGTGGCGGGCAACGAGACCACCCGGCACGCCATCTCGCACTCCATGCTGGCCCTGATCCAGCACCCCGAACAGCTCGACCGGCTGCGCCGGGACCCCTCGCTCATCCCCGTCGCCGTCGAGGAGTTCCTGCGCTGGGCCTCCCCCGTCTACCACTTCCGCCGCACCGCGACCCGCGACGTCGAGCTCGGCGGCAAGCGGATCAGGGAGGGCGACAAGGTCGTCATGTGGTACGCCTCGGGCAACCGTGACGAGGAGGTCTTCGGCGACCCGTACGCGTTCGACGTGACCAGGCGGCCCAATGACCACGTCACCTTCGGCAAGGGCAGCCCGCACCTGTGCCTGGGCAACCTGCTGGCCCGGACCGAGATGCGGATCATGTTCGAGGAGCTGATCCCGCGCATCGCCGACATCCGCGTCACCGGCGACGTCCCCCGGGTCCGGTCGAACTTCGTCAACGGCATCAAGCGGCTCCCGGTCGAGGTCACCCTCGCCTGAGCCCCGGGCGACCCCCGGGCGAGGCCGCCCG
>NZ_QNFZ01000193.1 GCF_003313395.1 Nonomuraea lactucae
CTGGCGGCGCGGCTGCTGCAGCGCGGCGCGGTGGCGGCCTCGGAGCAGGGCGAGCGGCCCGTGACGGCCGACCGGATCGCGGTGGGCGCGGCGCACCGCGACCAGGTGGCGGCGATCAGGAACGCCGGGCTGCCGCCGGAGATCACCGTGGACACGGCCAACCGGCTGCAGGGCCGCGAGTACGACGTGACGATCGTGCTGCACCCCTTGTCGGGCCGCCGGGACGCCACCGCGTTCCACCTGGAGTCGGGGCGGCTGTGCGTGCTGGCCTCCCGGCACCGGCACGCGTGCGTGGTGGTGGCCAGGGCGGGCATCGCCGAGCTCCTCGACGCCCACCCGTCGGCGGAGCCGGTGCAGCTCGGCGTGCCGGTGAAGTTCCCGGACGGCTGGGAGGCCAACCAGTCGGTGCTGGACCACCTGGCGGCGCACCGCGTCTAGAGACGTTCAGGGCCCCGGGACCGATCGTCATGCGTCCGGGCACGCCGCGACGTCATGCCGTACGGTCCGGGCTTCCGGGCCGCCTGGCGAGTTGATCGCATCCCGCAGCAGTGACGCGTCGTGATCCAGCAGACGGCGTCCTCTGGCGATCGGGGTCACGTCGAGCCGGAACGCGTCCCCCTCGTGACGCGGGAACACGTGCAGATGCACGTGGAAGACCTGCTGGAACGCCGCCTCGCCATCGGCGAGGAAGACGTTGACGCCCTCGCAGCGCAACCCTGAGCGCCGCAGTGCACGCGCCAGCCGGTGGCCGATCCGCCACATGTGGATCCCGGTCGCCTCGTCCAGGTCCTCCAGCCCCACGGCATGGATCCGCGGGATGATGAGCGTGTCCCCCGGAGCAACGGGATTGATGTCCATGATCGCCATTACCAGATCATCCTGGTATGGCACGCTCGCTTCCGCTCGGCCCGCCATGATGTCGCAGAACACGCAGGAGTGGCCGGCTGGGACGCCCATGTACCCCATGGTTTCACCTTGCCCCCGACGGCCGAGCTGCCCGGCCGGCTCGGGTACCAGTACGTGTAAGTCCTCGCGTCAACGCTCCTCACATGGGGCGGGGCTGAAGGGGGCGGTTGGCCGGGCCCTGGATGACCGAGCCGTCGGTGGCGAAGCGGGAACCGTGGCAGGGGCACTCCCATGCCAGTTCGGCGTCGTTGAACGCCACGATGCAGCCCAGGTGCGTGCAGGTGGCTGATAGCGCGTGCGGCGTGCCGCCCTCGTCGCGGTAGACCGCACACCGTTCGCCGTTCACTCTCACCACCGCGCCGGCGCCCGGGGCGATGTCGTCCACGGAGTCCGCGCGTGAACGCAACCGGTCGCCGATGAAGTGCCCGGCGGCCTTCGCCTGGGCCTTCAGCACCGGCGCCGCCTCCCGGAGGGGATGCAGACGCCGCGGATCGTACAGTCCGGCCCACGGCACCGGTTCGCCGGCGATCAGAGCGGCCAGCAGCAACCCTGACATGACGCCGTTGCTCATGCCCCAGCCACCGAAGCCGCCGGCCACGTACACGTGCTTGGCCACAGGATGCAGCCGGCCCACGTAGGGAATCCCGTCCGTGGTCCGATTGTCCTGAGCGGCCCATCGGTAGGCGATCTCCTTCACGCCGAACCGCTGCCGCGTCCAGGCGATGAGCCGGTCATACCGGCCGCTGACCCCGCCGGCGCCTGGAGTGAAGGACTCGCCGGTGACGATGAGCAGCCGACGGCCTTCGGTGTACGGGGCGGTGCGCACCGAACGGATGTTGTCGGCCTGGGTGATGTACATGCCGTTCGGATCGTGGTCGGCGGGGATCGGGGCGGCGACCACGAGCTCGCGGTGCGGCACGAGCCGGGCGAACAGCAGCGCCCGGTCGAAGACCGGATAGTGGGTGGTCACCACCACGTCGGCGGCGGTGACGGTGGAGCCGGCCTCGGTCGTCAGGCGGCACGGTTCGCCCTCGTCCAGACCCACCACCCTCGTGCGTTCGTGAATGACGCTCCCGCCGGCGACGACGGCGCCGGCCAGGCCGAGCAGGTAGCGACGCGGGTGGAACTGCGCCTGCCGCTCGACCCGTACCGCGCCCGCGATGGGGAACGGCAGGCCCGTGCCGGTGACGAACGACGCGGGCAGGCCGGCGGACGTGGCGGCCTCCGCCTCCTCCTTGACCCGCTGGACCTGGTCGGCCGACTCGACATACGTGAAGGCCGGCAGCCGTTCGAGTTCGCAGTCGATGCCCAGCTCTCCGGCCGTACGCGCGAGGTGTTCGATCGCCTGCTGCTGTGACGTGGCGTACAGCCGCGCCGCGTCGGCCCCCCGCGACGAGCGGATGTCGGCGTAGACGAGCGTGTGCAGGGCGGACAGCTTCGCCGTCGTGTATCCGGTGACGCCGGCCGCGATCCGGTCCGCCTCCAGGACCGCCACCGACCGGCCCCCCCGCGCCAGCTCCCAGGCGGTCGACAGGCCCGCGATACCGCCGCCCACCACCGCCACATCGACCTGGACGTCAGCGGCCGGCAGCGGGTACGACGTCGGCTCGGTGGAGTCCATCCAGTACGACTCGGCCAGCCCTGGGATGTCCATGGTGACCGTGCTGCCCGTGACGGTCACCGCCACACCGCACCGGCGTGCGGTTCTTGCCGGGTGAGACCGGAGCCGTCCAGCCGCTTTCCCGTGATGCGCGCGGGCGATGGGGGAATCGACGCCGGCATCCCAGGTGATACGCCCGGCCGCATCGGCCACCGCCCGCAGCGCCGCCCACCGCGCTAGAGGCGGCGGCGCCAGACGTCGATGACCATGACCTTGCGCATGCCCGCCGACAGGTAGAGGCCGAGCGCCGGCGTGGTGTTGTTGGAGTCGACGTGCAGGATCGTGCCCTTGTGGCCGCGCGCGGCGTCGGCGGCGAACGCGTGCCGCAGCAGGAACCCGCCGAGCCCCCTCCCCCGGTAGGCGGGCAGGACGGCGAGCGTGGCGACGTATCCGCAGCCCTCGTCGGAGACGAACTGGTCGTTGCAGACGAGCAGCCCCGCGGGGCGGCCGTCGATCCGGGCGAGGACCAGCCGGCTCCAGTCGGTGGTGCTGCGCGACTGGCGGCGCGCGTACCAGTCGTCGTAGGCGGCCGGGACGAAGCCGAAGTGTTCGGCGAACCCCTCCTGGTGGACCCGGTGGGCCTCCCGGCGCACCTCGTCGCTCTCGCCGGTGTGCAGGGTCACCCCCGGCGGCGGGACGGGCGGGTCGACCGGCCCGTCGAAGTCGGCGCGCAGCCGGTGGTAGCTGGTGCCCGGCTCGAACCCGTGCCGTGCGGCCAGCGCCCGCTTGGCCTCGTCGGCCCGGTGGACGCCGACGTCCACGGTGACGCTGTCGTGGCCGCGCTCGCGCCCGAGCTCGCGGGCCCTGCCGAGCACGGTGTCCCACAGCTCGCCGGCCACGTGCTCCGACCCCGGCCGGACGTACACGTCGATCTCCACGAGGTCGCTGCCGCCCTGCGCGAACGCCCAGGCCCAGCCGACCGGGCGGCCACCGGAGTCGTGCGCCAGCCAGCCGTCCCGGTCGAGGTCGAAGCCGGGCTCGGCCAGCTCGTCGGCGATGTCGTCGAGGGTCGCGTCGACCCTGCCGAGCACGGCCAGGTCACAGGCGGCCACCAGTTCGTGGATGGCGGCGGCGTCCTCGGCCCGCGGGCGTCTGAGGGATCCCATGTGGGGGATTGTGCACGGACCGGCGGCGGGCGCGCCTCCGGTTTTCTCCGCGGCTTTTCTCCGCCTCCTTCTCCGCCTCGCGCCCGATCAGGTGGCCGCCGCGGGGCCGACCGGCTGCTCGGCGGCGGGGGC
>NZ_QNFZ01000205.1 GCF_003313395.1 Nonomuraea lactucae
GGGGTCGCGCCAGGTGCGGGGCGCTCCCGCACGCCAGGGAGGGCGCGCCCGGTGAAGGCGCTCCCGCGCGCCCGGCGGCGGGCGGGAACGTACGTCCGGCGGCGGGCGGGAACGTATGTGCCCGG
Source organism: Nonomuraea lactucae (assembly GCF_003313395.1). Lineage (GTDB taxonomy): Bacteria > Actinomycetota > Actinomycetes > Streptosporangiales > Streptosporangiaceae > Nonomuraea > Nonomuraea lactucae. The sequence goes on from NZ_QNFZ01000205.1 coordinate 126, forward strand.
ACATGCGTGAGGGGCGCGCCTGTGCGGTGGCGCGCCCCTCACGGCAGGGTGTCGTCAGAAGGACTCGACGGCGCGGCGGGCCTCGGCGTCGAGGACTCCCCAGCTGATGAGCTCTTCCGTCAGCTCGCTGGGCGACTTGTCGTAGATCACGGCCAGGGAGCGCAGGTCCTCCTGGCGGATCGACAGCACCTTGCCGTTGTAGTCGCCACGCTGGCTCTGGATCGTGGCGGCGTAGCGGGCCAGTGCGCCCGCCTTCTCCTTGGGCAGCGTGGCCAGCCGCTCAAGGTCGATCACAAGCTTCGGCGTCGGCCCGAGCGGGCTGGGCGCGGCACCGCCGGGCAGCAGCTCGGAGACGGGCACCCCGTAGAAGTCGGCAAGCTCGGCAAGCTTCTGCACCGTGACCGCACGGTCGCCACGCTCGTACGAGCCCACGACCACTGCCTTCCACCTGCCGCGCGACTTCTCCTCGACCCCGTGCAGGGACAGGCCCTGCTGGGTGCGGATGGCGCGCAGTCGTGCACCCAGCGACTTTGCGTACTCAGACGGCATCGGTTGGCCCCCCGGCTCTCTATGTGTTGCTCTCAGTAGATTGTGCTCCCTCGCGACGATCGCCCCGGCCACCGGGGGTCTGGTGCCGGACTCGGCTCCGTCGGTGGCGGTGGCCCTGGGTTCGCCCCAAAACGCCGCGCGGTGCTGGTTACGCACAGTGACGGTAAAGGGGAGGACGCTCAAGGTCAAGCTGATTGGAAAAAAGATGCCGAATCCGATCCGGGAGGCTACGCCGCAAAAGCCCCACATGTCCCAGAAATAACGAGACTTCGTCATAGTTTGCCGAGGATGTTCGCCTCCTTCACGGCTGGCGAGTGAGGATGATCACAGGACAGGTGGCGGCGCGGACGATCTTGACGGAAGTGTCGCCGAGGAAGACCCGCCGCAGCGGGCCGCCGGTGCTGGACGCGCAGACGAGCAGTTCTCCCGGCAGCCAGGAGGTGGCCGCGAGTGCCCGGGACACGCTCCGGCCCTCCAGCACCTCGATCTCCGGTTCGACGCGCCGCCGGTGTCCTTCGGCGGCGGCGGCGAGGTCGGCGGCGGCCTGCTCGCGCAGCCGTTCGAGCATCTTCTCCTCGATCTTGACCCGCCTGCCGCCGCTGACGAGCAGCGTCACCAGCCGGAGCGGGACGTCCAGCAGGGCGGCGGCCTGGGCCGCCGAGGCGACCGCGGCGTCGGCGCACGGACCGCGGCGGTAGGCCAGGGTGAGCCGCTCGAACGCGACGGGCGGCTGGTCGGAGTAGCCGCGGGGCGCGAGCGTCACCGGCACCGTGGAGGCGTGGAGCAGCTGGTCGGCGGTGCTGCCGACCGCGATGCGCCCCTTGGCGCCGCCGGGCGCGGACCCGATGACGACGGCGTCCGCCCCGATCCTGCGCGCCAGCTCCACCAGCCCGCGCCCGCTGCCCTTGTTGGTGTGGACGACGTAGTCGGCGTCGTCGCCGGCCAGCTCGCGCGCCTTCGCGCGCCCGCTGCCCTTGTTGGTGTGGACGACGTAGTCGGCGTCGTCGCCGGCCAGCTCGCGCGCCTTCGCGAGCGTGGCCTCGGCCTGCTCCCTGAGATAGCCGCGCCAGGCGCTCTCCTCGGCGCGGGCGGGCCCCGGGACGGGCCAGGAGGCCGGCGGCTGCACGGTCGCCACCGTCAGGCGCCCGCCGGCCTGCCTGCCGAGGAGCATCGCCAGCACGAGCCCGTCACGGCCCCGCGCCCCGGGGACGAACCCGGCCAGTACGTTGTCGAATCTCATGGTCAGAGCACCTCGGCGTTCAGCCGCGACTTGCGGTAGCCGTACAGGAAGTAGCAGGCGAACCCCAGCAGCATCCACAGCCCGAACGCCACCCAGGTGACTCCGGCCAGACCGGCCATCACCAGGCCGCAGAAGATCGTGCCGAGCACCGGCGTGGCGGGGAAGAGCGGGGTGCGGAAGCTGCGCGGCAGGTCGGGCCTGCGGTAGCGGAGCACGAGCACGCCGATGTTCACGAGGGCGAACGCGAACAGCGTGCCGATGCTGGTCGCCTCGGCGAGCTGCCCGAGCGGCACCAGCCCGGCGAGCACCGAGATGAAGGTCGCGACGATGAGCGTGTTGGCGACCGGCACCTGGTGGCGCGGGTGCACCTTCTGGAACACGCGCGGGATGAGCCCGTCGCGCGACATGGCGAACAGGATGCGGGTCTGGCCGTACATGACGGTCAGCACGACGCTGGCGATGGCGATCGACGCGCCGAAGGACACGATGAGGCCCGCCCACGTCGAGCCGGTCGCGAGGTCGGCGAGCTGCGACAGGACGGCCTCGGTGCTCTCCGGGTCGAACTCGGTCCACGGCAGCGCGCCGATGGCGGCCACGGCGACGAGCACGTAGAGCGCCGTGACGATCGCGAGCGACAGGATGATGGCCAGCGGCAGGTCGCGCCTGGGGTTCTTGGCCTCCTCGCCTGCCGTCGAGGCGGCGTCGAAGCCGATGTAGGAGAAGAACACCTGGGAGGCGGCCGCGGTGATCCCCGCGACCCCCATGGGCGCGAAAGGCGTGAAGTTCCCGGCCCGGAAGGCCGTGAAGGCCACCACGCAGAAGAACACCAGCACGACGACCTTGATCAGCACGAACACGGCGTTGGCCGTGGCGCTCTCCGAGGCGCCGCGCAGCAGCAGCCAGGTGCACAGCACGACGATGAGGATCGCCGTGAGGTTCACCACCCCGCCCTCCTGACCGGGCGCGCCGATGATCGCCGCGGGCAGCTCCCAGCCGAACAGGCTCTCCAGGAACGAGTTGAGGTACTGGCCCCAGCCGACGGCGACCGCGGCGACCGACACGGCGTACTCCAGCATGAGGCACCAGCCGGCGACCCAGGCGACGATCTCGCCCAGCGTCGCGTACGCGTACGAGTAGGACGAGCCGGACACCGGGATCGTGCCGGCCAGTTCCGCGTACGACAGCGCCGAGAACAGCGCCGTGATGGCCGCGAGCACGAACGACAGCACCACGGCGGGGCCGGCCTTGGGCACGGCCTGGCCGAGGATGACGAAGATGCCGGTGCCGAGCGTGGCGCCGACGCTGAACAGCGTGAGCTGCCACAGGGTCATCGTGCGGCGCAGCTCGCCGCCCTCGCCCCTGCCGCCCTCGGCCACGATCTGGTCGGCCGGCTTGGTGCGGAAGAGCCGTTGAGCCAGTGTCACTGGAGACCTCCTTAGGTCCTGCGACATCCCCGCGAGTCGCCCGCGGCGCGCCCATGGGCGCGTAAAGCCCTTACAGCGTGCTCGTTAGCGGCCAGCGGGCGTTGGGCGTCACGATCGTCCCCGCCGAGCCGCCGAGGATCCGCTCGGCCTGGTCGAGCCTGCCGATGGCGGCCATGTCACCGGTCGTCTCGACGAAGTGGCAGGCCGCCTCCACCTTGGGCCCCATGGACCCGGCCGGGAAGTCGAGGGCGCGCAGCTCGTGCGGCGTCGTGTGCGCGATCTCCCTCTGCCTGGGCGTGCCGTAGTCCCGCATGACGCGCGGCACGTCGGTGAGGATCAGGAACGCGTCGCAATCCAGCGCCTCCGCCAGGATCGACGCCGTCAGGTCCTTGTCGATCACCGCTTCGACGCCGGACAGGCGCCCGCGCTCGTCGCGGATGACGGGGATCCCCCCGCCGCCCGCGCAGATCACGACGACCTGCTCGCGCAGCATCCTGCGGATCAGCCGGGTCTCCACCACGCGCCGCGGCGCGGGGGAGGGGACGACGCGGCGCCAGTAGTCGCCGTCGGGCCGGACCGTCCAGCCGTAGCCGGCGGCGAGCTTCTCGGCCTCCTCGCGGTCGTAGACCTGGCCGACGAACTTGGTCGGGTTCTCGAACGCGGGGTCCACGGCCGACACCAGCGTCTGGGTGATCATGGCCAGCACCTGCCGGCCGGGCAGCGCGTTCTGCAGGGCCTGCAGCATCCAGTAGCCGATCATGCCCTGGGTCTGCGCGCCGAGGGTGTCGAAGGGGTAGGGCCTGCTCAGCTGGGGGTCGCTGGCGCTCTCCAGGGCCAGCAGGCCGACCTGCGGTCCGTTCCCGTGCGTGATGATCAGCTCGTGCTTCTCCGCCAGCTTGGCCAGCGTCTTGACGGAGCCGGCCACGTTGGCGATCTGCGACTCGGCGTCCGGCTTCTGCTCGCGCTGGAGCACGGCGTTGCCGCCCAGCGCGACGATGACGCGCACGGCGGTCAGATGCCCTCGCGCTCGAGCGGGCAGCTCATGCAGCGCGGCCCGCCCCTGCCCCTGCCGAGCTCGCTGCCGGGGATGGTGATCACCTCGACGCCGTTGGCGCGCAGGTGGTTGTTGGTGGTGGTGTTGCGCTCGTAGGCGATGACCACGCCTGGCTCGACGGCCAGGGCGTTGCAGCCGTCGTCCCACTGCTCGCGCTCGGCGGCGTAGACGTCCTGGGTCGCGATGAGGACCTTGATGTCGTCCAGGTCCAGCGCGCGGGCGATCGCCCGGTGCATGTCCTCGGGCGGGTGGTCGGTGACCTTCATCTCCTTGTCGGTGTCGCCCGGCTCGATGGTGTACGAGGGCAGCATGCCGAGCCCGGCGTACTTGGTGAACACGCCCACGTCGACCATGGTCATGACGGTGTCGAGGTGCATGAAGGCGCGTGCCTTCGGCATGTCCAGCGCCACGATCCGGGTGACCGACCCGGCCTCGAACAGCCGCCGGGCGAGCATCTCGACGGCCTGCGGCTGGGTCCGCTCGCTCATCCCGACGAGCACCGCGCCGCGGCCGATGACGAGCACGTCGCCGCCCTCCAGCGTGGCGGGCGCGATCGCGTGGCCGGGCAGCCAGACGTGGTAGCCGCCCTTCTGCGGCCGGTCGTAGCCCTCGGCGAACGTCGGATGGAACTGGTAGACGGCCTCCATGTCGACCGTCTCCCGCATCCGCGCCTTCTTCCTCATGGCGTTGACGGAGACGCCGTCGTAGATCCAGCACGACGTGTCGCGGGTGAACATGTGGTTGGGCAGCGGCGGCAGCACGAAGCCGTCGTCGTGCACGGCGTGGTAGGCCACCGACTTGGGGTCGCAGCCCCACTCGACCAGCTCGCGCTTGGTGATGCCGCCGGTCAGGTACGTCTGCAGCGTGTCCGAGTCCATGGCGTCGAGCGTGTTGCGGATGTCATCGATGGCCAGCGGGCCGAGGAAGCGCTCGTCCACGATCGCGTCGAGGATGTGCTTGCGCGCCTCGGGGATGTCCACGGTCTCGCGCAGCAGGTCGGCCAGCAGGTGCACCGTGACGCCCCGCCCGCGCAGCACCCGCTGGAACTCCTCGTGCTCCTCCATCGCGCGCTGCGCCCACAGCACGTCGTCGAAGAGGAACTCGTCCTTGTTGGTCGGGGTGAGCCGCTTGAGCGCCAGGTCCGGCTTGTGCAGGAGCACCTGGTGCAGCCGGCCCACCTCCGAATCGACGTGAAAGGTCATTGGTCCTATATCCCCACATAGGACCCGCCCGTCACGTCAGAGCGGCCTCCGGCGGTTCGAGGTGCGGGGCGACGTACGGGACGAGGTGCGGTTCGAGGTGCGGTTCGAGGTGCGCGGTGCGGGGTTGGGCGCGGGGGTGAACAGCATCGCCAGGGCGAGCACCGCCAGGCCGGCCGCGAGCAGCCCGACCGTCCGGCCGTACTCCGCCGGTGGGATGCGCTCCCGCGCGACGCGCTCCTGCCTGTCACGCTCGTCCGTGGCGCGCATGTGGGCCACCCGCTCCTCCCGCGCGGGGCCGGAGGGGGCGGGGCCGGAGGGCGTGCGGCCGGACGGCGCGATGCGCTCGGCCGTCACCGGGCCCGTGCCCAGCCTGGTGAGGCTCCTCGCCAGGCCCGGGTTCTCGGCCTTGATCTGGTGGGCGATGTCCTTCAGGACAAGCCGCTCACGTGCGGACAGCGTCATGGGTGACCTCCCAGAAGGTACTTTGAGGAGGTTTTATACCGTTTCATGCCGTTTTTGCCAAATCTGGTGTTTCTCTCGCCGCCGCCGGGCGGCCGGCGCCGCGCCGGGGGCGGGCGGCCCCCCTGTTGTGGCTGGTAGGCCCTGATACTGTGTGTGCGACCAACACCCTTTAAGACCCGTCCCGTGAGGCGGGAAAGGTGGTGACCTCCGCATGTCCGAATCCAGGGCCGTCCTTGAGGGCCCGGACATCCACCGGGCGCTGACCCGCATCGCCCACGAGATCCTCGAACGCACCAAGGGCGCCGACGAAGTCGTCCTCCTCGGCATCCCGACCCGCGGCGCGACCCTGGCCCGCCGGCTCGGCGACCGCATCGAGCGATTCGAAGGGGTCAAGATCCCCGTAGGCTCGATCGACATCACGATGTACCGCGACGACCTCCGGCTCAAGCCCGCCCGCCCGCTCGGCCGCACGGAGCTTCCCCCGGACGGGATCGACGGCAAGATCGTCGTCCTGGTCGACGACGTGCTCTACTCGGGCCGCACCGTCCGCGCCGCGCTCGACGCGCTCAACGATCTCGGCCGCCCCACCGCCGTCCAGCTCGCCACGCTGGTCGACCGTGGCCACCGCGAGCTGCCGATCCGCGCCGATTACGTGGGCAAGAACCTCCCCACCGCCAAGAGCGAGAAGGTGAAGGTCTACCTCCAGGAGACCGACGGGCGCGAGGCCGTGCTGCTCATGAAGGAGGACGCCAAGTGATCCGTCACCTCATCTCCGCGAGCGACCTCGGCAAGGACGACGCCCTGCTCATCCTCGACACCGCCGAGGAACTGGCGAGGGTCTCGGAACGTTCCATCAAGAAGCTGCCGACCCTGCGCGGGCGCACGGTGGTCAACCTTTTCTTCGAGGACTCCACCCGGACCCGCATCTCGTTCGAGGCGGCGGCCAAGAGGCTGTCCGCCGACGTGATCAACTTCTCCGCCAAGGGCTCCAGCGTCTCCAAGGGCGAGTCGCTCAAGGACACCGCGCTGACCCTGGAGGCCATGGGCGCCGACGCGGTCGTGATCCGCCACAGCGCCTCGGGCGCGCCGCACCGCCTGGCCAACTGGGTGCGCGGCAGCGTCGTCAACGCCGGCGACGGCACCCACGAGCACCCCACCCAGGCGCTGCTCGACGCCTTCTCCATGCGCCGCCGCCTGGGCGGCCTCGAAGGCCGCCGCATCACGATCGTCGGCGACGTGCTGCACAGCCGGGTCGCGCGCTCCAACGTGCTGCTGCTCGCCACACTCGGGGCCGAGGTCACGCTGGTGGCCCCGCCCACCCTGCTGCCCGTCTCGGTCGACACCTGGCCGTGCGAGGTGTCCTACGACCTCGACTCGGTGCTGCCCAAGTCCGACGCCGTGATGATGCTGCGGGTCCAGAAGGAGCGGATGAACGCCGCCTACTTCCCCAGCGAGCGCGAATACTCCCGGCGCTACGGCCTCGACCGCGACCGCTTCGCCAAGATGCCCGACCAGGCCATCGTGATGCACCCCGGCCCGATGAACCGCGGCATGGAGATCGCCGCGGAGGTGGCCGACTCGCCCCGCTCGACCATCGTCGAGCAGGTCGCGAACGGCGTGACCATCCGCATGGCCGTCCTTTACCTGCTGCTCGGGGGAGAGACCGTAGCATGATCATCAAGAATGTGAGGGTTCTCGGCGGGGAGCCCGTGGACATCCGCGTCGCCGACGGGCTGATCGCCGAGATCGCCCCGGGCCTCGCGGGTGACGGCGAGGTGGTCGACGGCGGCGGCGCCGTCGTCCTGCCCGGCCTCGTCGACCTGCACACCCATTTGCGCGAGCCCGGCCGCGAGGACGCCGAGACCGTGCAGACCGGCACCCAGTCGGCCGCCCGCGGCGGCTACACCGCCGTGCACGCCATGGCCAACACCTCGCCCGTCGCCGACACAGCCGGCGTGGTCGAGCAGGTGTGGCGGCTCGGCCGCGAGCACGGCCACTGCGACGTCCAGCCGGTCGGCGCGGTCACCGTCGGACTGGAGGGACGCCACCTCGCCGAGCTCGGCGCGATGGCCGACTCCGCCGCCCGGGTCCGGGTCTTCTCCGACGACGGCAAGTGCGTCAGCGACGCCGTCCTCATGCGCCGCGCCCTGGAGTACGTCAAGGCGTTCGACGGCGTCGTCGCCCAGCACGCCCAGGAGCCGAGGCTCACCGAGAGCGCGCAGATGAACGAGGGCGTCGTCTCCGGCAGGCTCGGCCTGACCGGCTGGCCCGCGGTCGCCGAGGAGGCGGTCATCGCCCGCGACTGCCTGCTCGCCGCCCACGTCGGCTCCCGGCTGCACGTCTGCCACGTCTCCACGGCCGGGTCCGTCGAGATCCTGCGCTGGGCCAAGTCCAAGGGCTGGAACGTCACGGCCGAGGTCACCCCGCACCACCTCCTGCTCACCGACGAGCTCGTCGAGGACTCCCCGGTCGGCGCCTACAACCCGATCTACAAGGTCAACCCGCCGCTGCGCACCCGAGCCGACGTCGAGGCGCTGCGCGTGGCCCTGGCCGACGGCACGATCGACGTCGTCGCCACCGACCACGCCCCCCACCCGGTCGAGGACAAGGAGACCGAGTGGTCGGCCGCCGCCATGGGCATGGTCGGCCTGGAGACCGCGCTCAGCGTCGTGCAGGAGGCCATGGTCGACACCGGGCTGCTCGACTGGGCGGGCGTCGCCGAGCGCATGTCCGCCGCCCCGGCCCGCATCGGCCGCCTGCCCGGCCACGGGCAGCCGATCGAGGTGGGCGCGCCGGCCAACCTCACCCTGTACGACCCGTCCGCCCGCACCCCGGTCGAGCCGGCCGCCTTCGCCTCCAAGAGCCGGAACACGCCCTACGAGGGCATGACGCTGCCCGGCCGCGTGGTGGCGACGTTCCTGCGCGGCCGGCCCACCGTCCTCGAAGGGAAGCTCACTTGACATCCACCCTGTCCTCGCCGGACCGGGTTTCCCGGGTCTCCCTGGGCGGTTCGCGGTTCGCAGCTAGTGAACGGAGTCCAGAGAACATGGCCATTCGCACAAGCTCCGCAGACCACGGCTCTCTGGTGAGGTTCTGGTGACCGACGCGCTGCTCGTACTGGAAGACGGGCGGGTCTTCCGCGGCACCCCCTACGGCGCGGAGGGCGAGACGTTCGGCGAGATGGTCTTCAACACCGGCATGACCGGCTACCAGGAGACCCTCACGGACCCGTCCTACCACCGCCAGATCGTCGCGATGACCGCCCCGCACATCGGCAACACCGGCGTCAACGACGAGGACCCCGAGTCGGGCCGCGTCTGGGTCGCCGGCTACGTCGTGCGCGAGCCGTCCCGCGTCGTCTCCAACTGGCGGGCCAACCGCTCGCTCGACGACTACCTCAAGGAGCAGGGCGTCGTCGGCATCGCCATCGCCGGCACCCGCGCGCTCACCCGCCACCTGCGCGAGCGCGGCGCCATGCGCGCCGGCATCTTCACCGCGCCCGCCGAGCCGGTGGAGGCCCTGGTCGAGCGCGTACGGCTGGCGCCCCGCATGGAGGGCGCCGACCTGGCCGCCGAGGTGGCCACCGCCGAGCCCTACGTCGTGCCGGCCATCGGCGCGAAGCGGTTCACGGTCGCGGCCGTCGACCTCGGCATCAAGGGCATGACCCCGCACCGCATGGCCGAGCGCGGCTGCGAGGTGCACGTGCTGCCCGCCACGGCCACGGCCGAGGACATCCTCGGGATCCGGCCCGACGGGGTGTTCTTCTCCAACGGCCCCGGCGACCCGGCCACCGCCGACGTCGAGCCGCTGCGCGCGGTGCTGGCGAGCGGCACGCCGTTCTTCGGCATCTGCTTCGGCAACCAGCTCTTCGGCCGCGCCCTCGGCCTGTCCACCTACAAGCTGCGCTACGGCCACCGCGGGGTCAACCAGCCGGTCCAGGACGTCCGCACCGGCAAGGTGGAGATCTCCGCGCACAACCACGGGTTCGCCGTGGAGGCGCCGCTCGACGGGCCGTTCGACACCCCGTTCGGCCCGGCCGAGGTCAGCCACGTCAACCTCAACGACCGCTGCGTCGAGGGCCTGCGCCTGCTCGACGGGCGGGCCTTCAGCGTGCAATACCACCCGGAGGCCGCCGCCGGGCCCCACGACGCGGCCTATCTCTTCGACGAGTTCTGTGAGGTCATGACCCGTGCCCAAGCGTGAGGACATCAGGTCGGTCCTGGTGATCGGCTCCGGGCCGATCGTGATCGGGCAGGCGTGCGAGTTCGACTACTCCGGCACCCAGGCCTGCCGCGTGCTGCGCGCCGAGGGCTTCCGCGTGATCCTCGTCAACAGCAATCCGGCGACGATCATGACGGATCCCGAGTTCGCCGACGCCACCTACGTCGAGCCCATCACCCCCGAGTACGTCGAGAAGATCATCGCCAAGGAGCGTCCCGACGCGCTCCTGCCGACCCTGGGCGGCCAGACCGCGCTCAACACCGCGGTCGCCCTGCACGAGTCGGGCGTGCTGGAGCGCTACGGCGTCGAGCTGATCGGCGCCGACTTCGACGCCATCCAGGCCGGCGAGAACCGCGAGCGGTTCAAGGAGATCGTCGCCAAGGTGGCCCGCGAGCACGGGCTCAACGCCGAGTCGGCCCGCTCCCTCATCTGCCACTCGATGGACGAGTGCCTGGCCGCCGCCGGCGAGCTGGGCTACCCGCTCGTCGTGCGGCCGTCGTTCACCATGGGCGGCGCGGGCTCCGGCTTCGCCTACGACGAGTCCGGCCTGCGGCGCATCGCCGGGGCCGGGCTCGACGCCTCTCCGACCACCGAGGTGCTCCTGGAGGAGTCGATCCTCGGCTGGAAGGAGTACGAGCTGGAGGTCATGCGCGACAAGGCCGACAACGTCGTCATCGTCTGCTCCATCGAGAACATCGACCCGATGGGCGTGCACACCGGCGACAGCGTGACCGTCGCCCCCGCGCTGACCCTGACCGACCGCGAGTACCAGAACATGCGCGACGTCGCCATCGCCGTCATCCGCGAGGTCGGCGTCGACACCGGCGGCTGCAACATCCAGTTCGCCGTCGACCCGAGCACCGGCCGCATGATCGTCATCGAGATGAACCCGCGGGTGTCGCGCTCGTCCGCCCTCGCCTCCAAGGCCACCGGCTTCCCCATCGCGAAGATCGCCGCCAAGCTGGCCATCGGCTACACCCTCGACGAGATCCCCAACGACATCACCCGCGAGACCCCCGCCTCGTTCGAGCCGACCCTCGACTACATCGTGGTCAAGGTTCCGCGCTTCGCCTTCGAGAAGTTCCGGGGCGCCGACCGGACGCTCACCACCCACATGAAGTCGGTGGGCGAGGCCATGGCCATCGGCCGCTCCTTCCCCGAGGCGCTGCAGAAGGCGCTGCGGTCGCTGGAGAAGTCCGGGTCGTCGTTCTCCTGGGGGCCCGGCGAGCCGCCCGCCAAGGACGAGCTGCTGGCCGCCTGCCGCACCCCGCACGACGGGCGGCTGCGCACCATGCAGCAGGCCATCAGGGCCGGCGCCACCGCCCATGAGCTGTACGAGGCGACCAGCGTCGACCCGTGGTTCCTCGACCAGCTCTTCCTCCTGCACGAGGAGGCCGTCGCCCTCGGCGACGCGCCCGAGCTGACCCCGGCCGTGCTGGAGCGGGCCAAGCGCCACGGCTTCAGCGACGCGCAGATCGGCGAGATCCGCGGCGTCGGCGAGGCCCGCGTGCGCGACCTGCGCCACGCGCTCGGCGTGCGCCCCGTCTACAACACGGTCGACACCTGCGCCGCCGAGTTCGCCGCCAAGACCCCCTACCTCTACTCCACCTACGACGAGGAGACGGAGGTCCCGTACGGCGAGCGGCGCAAGGTCATCATCCTCGGCTCCGGCCCCAACCGCATCGGGCAGGGCATCGAGTTCGACTACGCCTGCGTGCACGCCTCCTTCGAGCTGTCCAGGGCGGGGTTCGAGACCGTGATGGTCAACTGCAACCCCGAGACCGTCTCGACCGACTACGACACCTCCGACCGGCTCTACTTCGAGCCGCTCACGCTGGAGGACGTCCTGGAGGTCGTGCACGCCGAGCAGCGGACGGGGCCCGTCGCGGGCGTCATCGTGCAGCTCGGCGGGCAGACCCCGCTCGGCCTGGCGCAGGCGCTCAAGGACGCGGGCGTGCCGGTCGTCGGCACCTCGCCCGAGTCCATCCACCTGGCCGAGGAGCGGGGCGCGTTCGGCCGCGTGCTGGCCGAGGCCGGGCTGCCCGCGCCGCGGCACGGCACGGCCACCACCGTCGCCGAGGCGCTGGGCGTCGCCCAGGACATCGGCTACCCCGTGCTGGTGCGGCCCTCCTACGTGCTCGGCGGGGCCGGCATGGCCATCGTCTACGACGACGAGACCCTCACCCGCTACATGGCCACCCAGGAGGGCGGCCACCCGGTGCTGGTCGACAAGTTCCTGGACGAGGCCGTCGAGATCGACGTGGACGCCCTCTACGACGGCTCCGAGCTCTACCTGGGCGGCGTCATGGAGCACATCGAGGAGGCCGGCATCCACTCCGGCGACTCGGCGTGCGCGCTGCCGCCCATCACGCTCGGCGGCAACGACATCAAGCGCATCCGCGCCGCCACCGAGGACATCGCCCGCGGCGTGGGCGTGCGCGGGCTGCTCAACGTCCAGTACGCGATGTCGGCCGGCGTCCTCTACGTCCTGGAGGCCAACCCGCGCGCCAGCCGTACGGTGCCGTTCGTCTCCAAGGCCACCGCGGTGCCGCTGGCGAAGGCGGCGGCCCGCGTGATGCTCGGCGCGTCGATCGCCTCGCTGCGCGAGGAGGGCATGCTGCCCGCCTCGGGAGACGGCGGCACGTTGCCGTTGGAGGCGTCGATCGCGGTGAAGGAGGCGGTGCTGCCGTTCAACCGGTTCCGCGGCGTCGACATCGTGCTCGGTCCCGAGATGCGCTCGACCGGCGAGGTCATGGGCATCGACGAGTTCTTCGGCATCGCCTACGCCAAGTCCCAGGCCGGCGCCTACGGCGAGCTGCCCACCAAGGGGCGGGCGTTCGTGTCCGTGGCCAACCGCGACAAGCGGGCCATGATCTTCCCCGTCCGGGCGCTGGCCGACCTCGGCTTCGAGATCCTGGCCACCGAGGGCACGGCCGAGGTGCTGCGCCGCAACGGCGTCCATGCCAAGATCGTGCGCAAACACAGCGAGGGACCCGGACCCGGAGGTGAGCCGACGATCGTGCAGTGCATCCTGGACGGCGAGGTCGACCTGATCGTCAACACGCCCTTCGGCAGCCCCGGCCACTCCGGCCCGCGGCTCGACGGCTACGACATCCGCACCGCCGCGGTGCTGCGCGGCGTCCCGTGCATCACCACGGTCGCGGGACTCGCGGCGGCCGCCGCGGGCATCCAGGCCATCGTGCGGGGCGATGTCGGCGTACGGTCCCTCCAGGAGCACGCGCAGGCGCTTCGGGGATAGCCCCTCGGGAGGTGAAGGACACTGGCCGGCACACCTGTGCAGGTGACGGGCACGGTGCTGACGACGCGCCGGGTCGACGCCTACCATGCGCTGACGGTGGTGGCGCCCGGCATCGCCGAGCGCCACCGCCCCGGCCATTTCGTGTCCGTCGCGGTCGGGGGAGCCCGAACGTCCATGATCACCCGCCGCGCCCTCACCGTCCACGACGTCAAGCCCGACTACGGCGGCACGGTGGAGCTCGTCTTCACCGTGCGCGGGCCCGGCACCGCCTGGCTCGCCGAACGCCGCGCCCGCGACACGCTCGACCTGGTCGGCCCGCTGGGGCGGCCCTTCCCGCTGCCCCGCGACCCCGTCCACTGCGTGCTCGTGGGCGCCGAGTACGGCTCGGCGGTGCTCTTCCCGGTCGCCGACGCGCTGCTGGAGCGGGGCTGCCGGGTCGACTTCCTGCTCGGCGGGGCGGGCGCCGAGCGGGTGTTCGGCGCCATGCGGGCCCGCCGCATGGCCGAGACGACCACGCTCACCACCGAGGACGGCTCGCTCGGCCTGCGCGGCAAGGTCACCGACGCGCTGCCGTCCGTGATCGCCGACACCCGGGCCGACGTTGTCTACGCGTGCGGGCCCATGGAGACCCTCCGGGCGGTCACCGCGGTGGCGATCGAGTTCGACATCCCGGTGCAGGTGGCGGTGGAGGAGGCCATGGCCTGCGGGATCGGGGTGTGCATGACGTGCGTGATCCCGGTCATCGGGGACGACGGGGTGACCAGGATGGTCCGCGCCTGCGCCGAGGGGCCGGTGTTCAGGGGGGAGCGGGTGCGGTTCGAGGACGTGGGCACCATCCCGTTCGACGCCCTGGGCGCGCCCGGGGGCGGTGCGCGCCATGCGGGCTGAGCCGTCCCCGTCGCTCGCCTTGTGTGCGGCGGTGGCCTGACATGTCGGTCGATATGCGGACCTTTCTCGCGCACGTGGAGCTAGCGAACCCCATCACCACCGCCGCCGGATGCGCCTCCTCCGGCCGCGAGCTCGCCCAGTTCTTCGACCTGCACCGGCTCGGCGCGCTCGCCACCCGGTCCATCACCATGGCCCCGCGCGCCGGCCGCCCCACGCCGCGCATGGCCGAGACCCCCTCCGGCATGCTCAACGCCGTCGGGCTCCAGGGCCCCGGCATCGACGCCTTCCTCGAACGCGAGCTGCCCTGGCTCGCCCAGCGGGGCATCAGGACCATCGTCTCGATCGGCGGCGGCACCGTCGCCGAATACAGCGAGCTGGCCCGCAGGCTCGCCGACGCGCCCGGAGTGACCGCGCTCGAGGTCAACCTGTCGTGCCCCAACATCGAGGACCGCGGCCGGGTCTTCGCCCGCGAGGGCAGCGCCGCCGCCGAGGTGATCGCGTCGGTCCGGTCCATCATGCGGTACGACGTGCCGGTCGTCGCCAAGCTCGCCCCCGACGTGGCCGACATCGTCTCCGTGGCCCGCGCCTGCGTCGACGCCGGCGCCGACGCCCTCTCGATGATCAACAACCCGCTCGGGATGGCCATCGACACCGAGGCGCTGCGGCCCGCGCTCGCCGCCGTGACCGGGGGGCTGTCCGGGCCCGCCGTCCTGCCGCTCGCCGTGCGGTGCGTGTGGCAGGTGCACGCCGCGCTGCCCGGTGTCCCGCTCATCGGCGTCGGCGGGGTGATGACCGGCAGGGACGCCTTCCAGCTCATCCTGGCGGGCGCCTGCGCGGTCGGGGTGGGCACGGCGCTGTTCCACGACCCGTACGCGTGCCTGCGCATCGAGCGCGAGCTCGAGGACCTGCTGGAGGCGCGCGGCTTCCAGCGGCTGGCCGACGCCGTCGGCCTCGCCCACCGCCCGCCGGGGAGCGCTCCCCGGCACCTGCTCGTCGACTCCGAGGAGAGCTCCCCGTGACGCCCGCACCGATCGCCGTCGCCCTCGACGCACCCGACCTGGAGACCGCCGCCCGGTGGGCCGGGCTCGTGACGCCCCACGTCAGCACGGTGAAGGTGGGCCTTGAGCTCTACCTGCGCTACGGCCCCGACGTGATCGCCTCCGTCCGGGGCGCCAGCGGCGTGCGCGTCTTCCTCGACCTGAAGCTCCACGACATCCCCAACACGGTCGCGGGGGCCGCCAAGGCGGTCGCCCGCCTGCGCCCCGCCATCCTCACCGTGCACGCCGCCGGCGGCCCCAAGATGATCAGGGCGGCCGTGGAGGCGGCGCCGCACACCCAGATCGCCTCCGTCACGGTCCTGACGTCGCTCACGGAGGCCGACCTCGCCCGCATCGGGCTCGTGGGTCCCGCCGACGACGCCGTGCGCCGCCTGGCCGCCATGTCGGTGGAGGCGGGCGCCACGGCGCTCGTCTGCAGCCCGCACGAGGTGGCGGCGGTCCGCTCGGAGGTCGGCGCCGACATCACGCTCATCACCCCCGGCGTGCGCCCGGCGGGGGCGGACACGCAGGACCAGGCGCGGGTGGCCGCGCCGGAGCGGGC
>NZ_QNFZ01000194.1 GCF_003313395.1 Nonomuraea lactucae
GGCGCGAGCCCGGCCCGGGGTGCGAGCCCGGCCCGGGGTGCGAGCCCGGCCCGGGGTGCCGCGTTTACGCGCGGAGCGGCGGCACCGCAGCCGAGGGCCAGCAGGACGAGGGCGGCGAGGGTCTTGCGCACGGGACCCCATCGTCACGTGGCCCGCCGGCCGCCACGCCGACTTGGCCGATTCCTTGAGCGCGCTCTGCCCTCACGTGACAAAGGCTTACGCGATCAGCACGCAGGCCGGGCTATCCACCTCGTACGCCTGCCCGGTGGGCTCGGGCACCCCGTCCTTCAGCGCGAACACGGTGACGGTCCCGGACCGCTGGTTGGCCACGTACATCCGGTCGCCGTCGATCGCGAAGTGCCTCGGCCAGTCGCCGCCTGACGGCACCTCGGCCACCGGCGTCAGGTCGTCGGCCCGCAGCACCGAGATCGTGTTCGGCCCGCGGTTGCCTACGTACAGCAGCCCGCCCGCCAGGTCGAGATGGGAGGGGTAGCTGGGGCCCTCGGCCCGCGACGCGGGGGCGGGCGGGCGGCGGTCGTCGTCGATGACGTGGACGGCTCCGTCGAGCTCGCCCACCACGTACAGGCGCGAGCCGTCGAAGACCATGTGGCGCGGCCCGGTGCCGGGGGGCAGTGCCAGCGGCTCCAGCGGGGTGCCGTCGAGCGTGTAGCGGCGGACCTCGTCGGTGCCGAGGTCGGTGACGTGGAGCACGTCCTGGTGGAAGACGGCCTGGTGGGCGTGCGCGCGCTCCTGGCGGTCGGCGACCGGCCCCGAGCCCTCGTGGCGCAGCACGATCGGCGCCCCGGCGAACGCGCCCCGCGGGTCGAGGCGCTGCAGGATGGCCGTGCCGTCGCCGTAGTTGGCGACGGCGAGCAGCTCGCCCGACGGGTGCACGGCGAGGTGGCAGGGGGCCTCGCCCTCGCTCGACCGCTCGGCCAGCGGCCTGAGCCCGCCCTCGGTGGTGAACGCGGTGATCCAGCCGCGCCCCAGTTCCCCTACGGCGTACAGCACCGGCAGGGCGGGGTGGGCCGCCAGGAACGACGGCGAGGCGAGGCGGGTGAGCTCACCGCCGGCCGTGACGATGCCGGGGCCGTACCCGCCTATGTACACGTTCACAAACCGTTCCTTTCGTGGTTGACTGGGGCAATGAATTCGTTGACGAAGGCAAGGATATCTGAGATCAGAGCGTTCAACCGGTTCTATACGAAGGTCATCGGGGTTCTCCAGGCGGGGATGCACGACTCGCCATACTCGCTCGCCGAAGCCAGAGTGCTCTTCGAGCTGGCGCACGCCGGGCAGCTGGAGACCGGCGAGCTGCGCGCCCTGCTCGGCCTGGACGCGGGCTACCTCAGCAGGATCCTCGCGCGCCTCGACGCCGACGGCCTGATCACGCGCGAGCGCTCGGCCGCCGACGCGCGCAAGCAGGTGGTGCGGCTGCGCGAGGCGGGCGCGGCCATGTTCGCCACGATCGACGCCCGGTCCGCCGAGGAGGTCGAGCGGCTGCTCGGCGGGCTGACCGAGGACGGTCAGGAGCGGCTGGTGTCGAGCATGGCGGCGATCAGGCGGCTGCTCGGCGGGCCCGCGCCGCGCGAGCCGTTCGTGATCAGGGCGCCGCGCCTCGGCGACCTGGGCTGGGTCGTCCAGCGCCACGCCGAGCTCTACAGCCGCGAATACGGCTGGGGCGTCGACTTCGAGCAGCTCGTGGCCAGGATCGTGGGCGGGTTCGACCTGACCCGCGACGCGGGCTGGATCGCCGAGGCGGGCGGCGAGCGCGTGGGATGCGTCTTCTGCGAGCACGGCGACGCCAGCACCGCCAAGCTGCGGCTGCTGCTCGTCGAGCCGGCGGCCCGTGGGGCAGGCCTCGGGCGGCGGCTGGTCGAGGAGTGCGTGCGCCACGCGAAGCAGGCGGGCTACGAGCGGATCACGCTGTGGACCCGCGACTGCCTGGTGAGCGCCCGGCGCATCTACGCGGGCGTCGGATTCGCCCTGGAGTCCACCCGGAAGGGGATGGAGAGCGGGATCGAGGTGACCGACGAGGTGTGGACCCGCGCGCTCTGACCCACCGGCCCTCGCCGCCGCCCGCGACCTCTACCGGCGCTCCGGCGGCTTGCCGGGCCACCAGTTGAGCGGCCCGGCCAGGCGCATCAGGCTGGGCACGAGCACCGCTCTGATCACCGTCGCGTCCACCAGCACGGCCACCGCCATGCCGACGCCCAGCATCTGCACGAACGTCACCCGCGCGGTGGCGTACGCGGCGAACGAGAGCGCCAGGATGCCGCCCGCGGCCGTGATCAGCGGCGCGCCGCGCTGGAGGCCGGCCGCCACCGCGTCCGCGGCGTCGCCCGTCCTCTCGTACTCCTCCTGGATGCGCGACAGCAGGAACACCTCGTAGTCCATCGACAGGCCGTACGCCACGCAGAGCATGAGGATGGGGATGCTCGGGTCGAGCGTGCCCGTCGGGGTGAAGCCCAGCAGTCCCGACAGGTGGCCCTGCTGGTAGATCCAGACCAGCGCGCCCAGCATGACGCCCATGCTGAGCAGGTTGAGCAGCGTCGCCTTGACCGGGATGAGCACGCTGCGGGTCATGGCCAGCAGCAACGCGAACGTGACGCCGAGCATCAGGCCGAGCACCAGCGGCAGCCGGCCGACCACCGAGGCGCGGTAGTCGGCCAGCTCGGCCGGGTAGCCGCCCACCAGTACCGCGAACGGCGGCTCCACGGCCCGCACGGCCTCGACCAGCCGCACCGGGTCCTCGGCCAGCGCGCCGGCCGACGGCACCACCGACAGCCAGGTGCCCCGAGTCCCGGCGAACCTCCCCGGCTCCCCGTCACCGCTCCGGGCGCCGGCCGCGTACGAGCCGGCCGCCGAGTCGACCTGGGCCACGCCGGGCAGCCGCGACAGCTCGGCGGCGTACGCGCCCACGTCACCGGCCGGTCCCCGGGAGACGATCTGGACCGCGTCGGACTCCTCGGCGGCGAAGCCCTGCCGGATCACCTCCTGCGTCTGCCGCGCGGGTGCCGTGGGCGGCAGGATCCGGTCGTCGGCCGTGCCGAAGCCGAGGCTCAGGAACGGCGAGGCCAGCAGGAGCAGCAGCGCCGTGGCCACCCCGCCGGCGACCAGTGGGCGGCGCGTCACCCGGGTGGCCAGCGCGTGCCAGAACCCGCCCGCCCGCTCGCCTCGGTCCACGCCTGCCCGCTCACCTCGGTCCACGCCCGCCCGCTCGCCTCGGTCCACGCC
>NZ_QNFZ01000016.1 GCF_003313395.1 Nonomuraea lactucae
CGGCGTCGACCACGAGCACCGACCGCCGCGCCCGCGCCAGCGCCAGAGCGCCGCCGAGCCCGGCCGCGCCTCCGCCCACCACGACCACGTCGTACGCTTCTTCCACCGTGGGTCTCCCTTCGCTCCTCGCCAAGGGTGCTCCCGACCGGCAAAGTCCGCCAAGTAAACTTGCCAATATGGCAAATGACGACGCCGCGGTCCTGGCCTCCGTCGGCCCGCGGCTGCGCGCCCTGCGCAAGGAGCGCGGCACCACACTGACCCAGCTCGCGGAGACCACCGGCATCTCGGCCAGCACCCTGTCCCGCCTCGAATCCGGCGAGCGCAGACCCAACCTGGAGCTGCTGCTGCCGCTCGCGCGCGCCTACCAGGTGCCGCTCGACGAGCTCGTCGGCGCGCCGGCGGTGGGCGACCCACGGGTGCGGTTGAAGCCGATCAAGCTCGTGGGCTCGACGGTCGTGCCGCTCACCCAGCAGCCCGGCGGGGTGCAGGCGTTCAAGATGGTCATCGCCACCACCCGCCGCGAACCCGATCCGCGTTCGCATGAGGGCTACGAGTGGCTGTACGTGCTCAGCGGGAAGCTGCGGCTGGTGCTCGCCGAGCATGACATCGTGCTCAAGGTCGGAGAGGCGGCGGAGTTCGACACGCGGCTGCCGCATTGGTTCGGCAGCACCGGGGAGGAGCAGGTGGAGATCCTGAGCCTGTTCGGGCCGCAGGGCGAGCGCGTACACGTCCGCGCCAAACCGCTCGCCACGTAGCGCATGGCGGTCGGCGCCGCTCCCCGAACCTGAGGGCGGCTCAGCCCAGGGCCAGTTCGCCGGAGTCGTCGACCCGGTAGTTCACGCAACAGGATAGTTTTGATCACCTGCCGGACAGCGACGGTGTCACCTGCCACGGGTCGCCGAGACGGAGCCGGGTACGTACCACCAGCTCGTGCAGGGGTTCCTGGGCCGTGGCCGCGTCCGGCAGCGCCGACGTCCCGCCTGCCTCGGCCAGTTCGGCGGTCAGGCGGGCCACGTCCTCGGCCGCGCCCGGCACCTCCGGCGCGGCGCCGTGCTCGGCCTCACGCTTGGCGGCGACCAGGTCCGGCAGGTACGCCGGGCCGTACCCGTACAGGCGTGTCAGGTCGGCCTCCACCTCCCCGGCCCGCATCAGGTGGAGACCGGTCAGCAGCACCCGGAACGTGTACAGCAACGGCTTCAGCTCGCCCGTCCGCTCGAACAGCCGCCACTGCGTCCGGGCGAAACCGAGGTAGTGGTGGGCGTGGTGCCGGGTCAGGCAGCCCGCGGCGAGCGTGACCAGTTCCCCGTGCAGCGGCGAGGAGGTCACGACCAGCGGTGACAGGAGCTGCTCCAGCACGTAGCCGTTGCGGTTCAGCAGCAACCGGCAGAACTTGGCCAGGTCGTGCGTGACGAGGTCCACCTCGACGCCCTCACGGGTCCACGTCCGCTCCAGAGTTTCCGGACCGGTGCGCAGTCCCACGACCTGTTCGGCGGGCAGCACGTGCACGCCGCGCACGTCCACGTCGGAGTCGGCCGACGGGAAGCCGTACAGGTGGGCGCCGCTGACTGTGGCGAACGCCAGCGGGTGCGGCTGCTCGCCGGGCAGCTCCGGCAGCCAGGCGGGCAGGTTCACAGGTGCCCCTTGCGCACGTCCATCAGAAAGCCCTCCACTCGTTCCCGATCCGGTACGTCCGGCAGCACACCCGGCCCGCCTGCCAGGTCGGCGCTCAGCGAGGTCCGCCAGGCGTCGACCTCCGCCCACGGCACCTCGCCCCGGCGGACGGCCAGCAGCCGGTCGCGATGGGCGTCCATCCGCACCAGCGGCTCGCCGTGCCGGACCAGGTGAAGGCCGCTGAGCAGCAGCCTGATCATGTGCATTGCCTGCTTCCACTTCGGCGCGGCCGGGTCGAGGCGGCGGAACTGGGCGTCGGCGTAGCCGGCGAACGTCTCGTGCGCCCGCCGCGACAGGAACGCGCCCCGCAGCGCGCGCAGCCGCTCGCCGTCCGGCGTGACCACCTCCACGAGCGGCGACCACAGGCACTCCAGCACCGTCGGATTCGCGGCGAGGGCCAGCACGCAGAACCGTTCCACCTCCCACGAGAACTGCTCCGGCAGCGGGCCGTTCCGGTGGGTGGGTGGTTTGTCCAGCCGCCAGAAGCCCTCGGTCGGCGCCACGAACACCCCGCGCCGGTCGGTGTCGGAGCCCTCGGTGTCGAGGCCGTACGCCCGCGATCCCACGACGACGGACAGGATCAGGTCGTCGCCCACGCCGGCCCTTCGGGTGGTTCGAGGCACGGCCGGGTCGCGTCGAGCCCCCGCACGTCGCCGTGGCGGCGCGGCGGGGATTCGCCGGCACCGTTCACGGATCTCCCTCCCCCGGCCGAGGTAAGAACAGGTCGCGCGGCCTCCGAGGGCGCAGGACGGGCCAGCCGATCTCGAGCACGCCCAGAAGCCGCCTTGATCGTACACGGTACGGGACATATCGCCCGATGCCCGAGATTCGCGTGGGCACGGTCGTTCCCACAGCCGCACTCGCCTGGTCGGCTTGGCCGCCCTTCCTGTCGCCAGGTCGCCCTGTCCTCAAGGCCGACATGCGGAACAGCGCCTTGCCGAGGACCGGATCATCGGGACAGGGGCATTGGAAGCGCTCCTCGGCGCCGGCGTGGTCGCGGCTCATGACCCCTCCATGTCCGGCACCGGTGAGATCGTCGCTCCGGCCGACAGGAGTCTCTCCGCCAGCGCGCGACAGCGTCTCGCGAGCTCCGGAGGGTCGAGTACCTCGAAGTCGTGCCCCAGCAGGAGCACGTGCATGAGCACGAAGTCGAGGCTGTCGGCGCCACTGAGCACCTCGCAGAGCTCGCCCCCTCGCCGTCGTACGACGGCCGCCGACGCCGGAATCTGCGCGCGCACCGTGTCGGCCGACGCGTGCACGAGGAAGCGCGCCTGGTGCGCGTAGACCCGACTCGCCACACCCTCCTGCACGTGCGTCGCCGCGTCGGGCGCCTCGCGCGGGCGGAAACGCCAGGTCCGTGCCGACACATCGCTCATCCGGTCGACGCGGAAGCTGCGCCAGTCGTCGCGATCGAGGTCGTAGGCGAGGAGGTACCAGCGCCGATCGGAGGCGACCAGCCGGTACGGCTCGACCCGCCGCCGTCGCACCTGGCCCCCGGAC
Source organism: Nonomuraea lactucae (assembly GCF_003313395.1). Taxonomy (GTDB): domain Bacteria; phylum Actinomycetota; class Actinomycetes; order Streptosporangiales; family Streptosporangiaceae; genus Nonomuraea; species Nonomuraea lactucae. Next base: position 3,172 of record NZ_QNFZ01000016.1, read on the forward strand.
GGGTAGTCGAAGCCGGCCTCGACCTCGTCGCGGCAGGCTCTGGCCAGCGTCATGAGCATCTCGGGGTCGACCCTCGTGCGGCCTGCGCCGAAGGACTCCACCGAGCCGGAGAGCGCGCGCACCTCGTGCCGCAGCCGGGTGGGCAGCACCCGGTCGAGCTTGGTCAGGGCCCGGAGTGCGGCGTCGCCGGCGCCGGCGACCGCGCCACCCGCACCGGCGAGCAGCGAGACCACGGTGGCGATCGCCTCCTCGTCGTCGAGAAGCAGCGGCGGCAGATCCTGTCCCGGGCCGAGCTGGTAGCCGCCTCCGACACCCTGGCTGGCATGCACCCGATAGCCGAGCGCGCGCAGCCGCTCGACATCACGCCGGACCGTGCGCGGCGTCACCCCGAGCCGATCGGCCAGCTCGGGGCCGGTCCACACCCGGCGTCGCTCCAGCAGCCCGAGCAGGGTGAGCACCCGCTCCGTCATCCCCCGCTCATCACCGCGCGCCACGTCCATATCGCCCACCCTGCCAGGAAAGCGGACCGATCGTGTCCGCTAGAGGTGTCAGGGTGGTTCCATGACCGCAGACGAACTCGACTGGAACCGGACGCTGCGCGAGCAGTGGGAGGTCCACTGGAACCATCAGCTCCGAGGCCGGCTCGACGGCCTCACCGACGACGAGTACTTCTGGTCGCCGGCGCCGGACGCCTGGAGCGTGCGGCCGCGCGACACCTCGACGGCGCCCATGCAGGCCGGTGCCGGCGACTTCACGATGGACTACGCCTTCCCCCAACCGGTCCCCGCGGCCTTCACCACGATCGCCTGGCGACTGGGTCACGTCATCGTCGGCGTGCTCGCCGCCCGCAACGCGGCGCACTTCGGCGCGCCGGCGGCGTCGTACCAGAGCTGGGAGTACGCCGGCAGCGCGGCCGGCGCGCTCGACCAGCTCGAAGCCCAGCTCGACGTCTGGCTGAGCGGGGTGCGCGGCCTCGGCGAGGCCGGGCTCCGGGTCCCGATCGGCGCGAAGGAGCCCTTCCCCGAGGCGCCCATGGCCGATCTGGTGCTGCACATCCACCGCGAGCTGATCCACCACCTGTCCGAGGTCTGCCTGCTGCGCGACCTCTACCTGCACACGAAACCCGGCAACCCCAGGGCAGACTCATGACCGCGAAGACGACACACCTCGACCCTGAAGAACTCCACAGCAACCCCGCCTTCACGCAGGGCGTGATCGCACCCGCTGCCCGGACGCTCTATGTCGGTGGCCAGCTCGGCACCGACCGCACCGGAAACCTGCTCGACGGTATCGAGGCGCAGACCATCCAGGCAATGCGAAACGTGCTGACCGTGCTCGCCGCCGCGGGCACCGATCCCGAGCACGTCGTCAAACTCAACATCTACCTCGTCCATGGGGTCGACGCACAGGTGGGATACGCGGCCTCACGCTCAGTGTGGGGTGATCACCGCACCGCCATCACAGTCGTTTCCACCGCGGGACACGCACGCCCCGGCGCGCTCGTGGAGATCGACGCGGTAGCGATCATCCCCGAATAGGACGACCGGGGCTCCGGGGCCCTACTCGCGGGTTCGACGCGCCGGGCCCGTTCCTGTGCTACCTGACCATCGACGGCCTCGACCGCGAAGCCGACCCGGTCAAGGCGACCCGGCTGCGCGGCCGCGTCCATGCCGCGTCCATGCCGCGTCCATGCCGCGTCCATGCCGCGGCCCGCACCGCCGCCGAACAGCGCCACACCACCTACCAGGCCACCGACTCCACGATCACGATCGGCATCGCTGGGCCGGACGCCCGGCACCGCATCGACCAGCTGCGCACCGCGCTCGCCATGCTCGCCATGCTCGCCATCAAAACGGATGGCCCCTCCGAGATGCCCCACGCTAACCCGCCCCACCCCGCCGAGCTCGCCTTCGCCGACCAGATCGACGCCGGCAGCCGCGGCGCCGCCTTTCACAATCTGATCACCGCGACGGTGCGCCAAATGCTGGACTCGGTGACTGGGGGTGGTGCCCCGGGGAGCTCAGATGCCGTAACAGACGCTCATGGCCCCAAGTCCGGTAAGGTAACGATCTTCGGCGGGCGCGAGTCCCCGGAGTCCTCCAAGGCCGACCTATGACCGACCCCGACCAGACATTCGCACGCCGCCCCCTCGACGCTGCCCTCGACGACCTGGCCACTACCTTCCGCGGAATGACCGCCCACCCGGACGAGCACAACTGCGAGTGCCATTGGGGCAGTGCCGAAGAACTCGCCCTGCTCAAGACGGCGGACGTGGAACTTGACCCCGACCTCCTGCGGCGCACCTGGTGGACCTCCGACTGGGACGACTACGCATCGGTCCTGCGCCGCATCCTGCCCCAGCTCGCCTCCGTCCTCGTCAACGGCCAGGCAGAACCCCTGATCGGCATGGTGAACGTCGGCCGCTCACTCGCCCACGCCGACTGGCAGCACTGGCCCGCAGAGCAGACCGACGCGGTCCAGAGATTTCTGGACGCGTGGTGGGTCTCCAGCCTCACCAGCCCCGACGCCGCCGTCCCCGCCTACGAGGTGCTCGAGGCGTGCTCCGAAGCCTTCGCCACCCTCGACCCCTGGCTCGCCATCTGGCAGACGCTGCACGACCCCCTCGCCGACCAACGGCTGACCGAAGCCGTGGCCTACTGGGAGCACGACCTGCTGCGAGACCAACTCCCGTGGGACACCTGGAACGACGAAGAAGCCACCCGGACCACGCTGACCGCCTGGCTGCTCCGGCACGCCCCCGAGCGCCTGCGCGCCCACGGCGCACCCGAGCATCTCCTGCACCGGGTGTGGCTGCTCGGCCTCACCTGGCAGGCCCGTTGGGAAGACCCCTTCTGGCTCGACCCCAACAACTGAACCGCCCCCTGATGCTCGCGCCCGTGGATACATCGCCGTATGGGACCTGGCCGACGGGAAGAACTCTCCGGAGTCGACGCGGCTTCGGGGGTATGGACAGGTTTTCTGCACGCGATCTGCACGTCGCGCCCGTAGGGTTCTGCACGCAGCTGTGCGAGCATGCCGGGCGTGCGCAGATATGTGATGTTCATCGTGCTGGCGCTGGTGGTGGCGGGTTGTGACTCGGGCGCGAAGACCGCCCCTGAGATCGCCGGATATGTCGGGACGTATTTGCAGGCACACCCGGACGTCACGCGGACGGCGAAGAAGGGGGCCCAGAGCGCCACCGTGGTCATCAAGGGGCAGGACCAGGATGTCTCCGCCGATCTGGGCGGGGGCTTGCGTGGACGGCTCATCCAGACGGGGGGTGCCGCGTATATGCAGATGCTGGGGGAAGAGGTGGCGCCGGGCAAGACCTGGGACAAGATCACCAAAGAGCACGAGCCGTACAACCTCATGGGCATCGGCATGGTGACAGACGAGGCTATGGCGCTGGTGAACAGCCATCGGGTGTACGCACTGCTGGCAGCGCGGGGACAAGTGAGCAGCCCCGCACTCGATGGCGGACTCGACCATTACACGGTGACCATCGACGTGCGGGCGGCACTCGACGGGTTGGATCTCGGTTCGTTCCTGGAGGCGTACGACCCGCAGCCGCTCGTGCAGGACACCGAGGACGAGTACGCCATGGTCCGGGCCGGCGACAAGGCGGCGCAGGCGCGGCTGCGCGACAAGTTGCTCAAGGAGTTCGGCGCGCAGGCCACGTACGAGCTCTGGCTCGATGGCCAGGGGCGGCCGGTGCGGCAACGGCTGACCGCGAAGACGCCGATGGAAATCACCTACTCCCATTGGGGTGACACGACCGTGGCCGCTCCTCCGGCCGATCAGATCCGGGTACTGGCAAAGTGACCCCGCGCTCGATGTACTTGGCGCAGGTATCCCGATCCCGATGCTGACATGACCCCGCTGACTCATCCAGGCGTGGAGAAACGCGACGTCGGTGAACCAGGAGACTTCGGTTCGGAAGCCGCCTCCGGCCACCAGCGTGATCGTCCGGGCGTGTCACGCTCAATCGCCGCCGGACTTGCTGAGGGTCATGCTCGGGCTGCTCTGCGGCTCACGACGGCGCCGTCTGTGCCGGGGGCGGGGAACGACGGCACGCCGTTCTCACGCATGCACTTGGCGATGGTCACCGGATCGCCATCGGGTCCAGCCGAGATATCGACCAAACCGGCCATGAGTCGATCTTGACGCGCGTTTCCCCAGGCAAGCCTGCGGTTAGCCGTGGTGGGATCGTCCAGTCCGGCCGTCTGGGCGATCTCAGCGATGATGCCACCGGCGGCGCGGACGCTCAGCCGTCCGCCCTTGGCGTTGAGGAACAGGGCTCGGCTGATGTCGGCGTGGGGCCAGTCGGGGCGTTCGTCGAGCCAGAGCTGCAGCTCGGTGCGGAGTTTGGGGCAGATGTCGACCTCGCGGAACTTGCCGCCCTTGCCGTACAGGCGCAGCTTGCCCTTGCGGGCCGACATCTGGACGTCGCCGACGTCGAGGCGGACGACCTCGCTGATGCGGGCGCCGGCGTAGTACGGGATCAGCGCGATACACCGGCCCCGAGGGGACAGATGCGCCTCCACGCGCGCAGCCGGCGGATGCGGGCGCGCTCGGCCAACGCGCGGGGCGCGTTCTTGGGCAGGTCTTCGCGGGCGACGTCGGCCTTGCCCATGCCGCGCCGGGTGCCGAAGTCGTCCAGCGCGGTGAGGGCGGAGTTGACGAAGACGCGGCTGCGCCTGGCCGGGCCGTCGCGCAGCAGCCACATGCGATAGTCGCGCATCGCCCAGTCCCGCGCTTGCCGGTCGGCGAGGGGGTCCGCAGTGTAGGTGGCGGCGGGGTCGGCCAGCCACGCCGGGTACATGCGCACCCGGGAACAGTAGGTGCGCTGGGTCTCGGCCTACAACGGCGCGCGCTCCAGCGCGGCGGCGTACTCCCCGAGCACGGTGTCGTAGGCGGGTGGCAGCCGGGTGGGGCGGGCGCCCGGACGGCGCTTCGTAATCTCGGAAGCAGTTCCGCGCGCCTGCAAGGATTCGGAGCGCGCAATCCTATGACTCGCACCATGTGCCCGCCCCGCGCCATTCGTCACTGCCTCTTCAAAGGGAAGGTGAACCCACTCTGGTCGCTGACCGGAAGGGAAACTTCTCCCTCAGTTACGCCTCAGGCTGACTTCGCACGGCGGCCGATAGCGTGGCAGCGAGGGCGGCGCGCGAGGTCACGCCCAGCTTCTTGTAGGCGCTCTGGAGGTGGTTGTCCACGGTCCGAACGCTTAGCACTAGTTCACGTGCGATCTCCCGGTTGCTCATGCCAGAGGCGACCAGCCTGGCTATCGCGCGCTCCTGCGGGGTTAGCTCGGGCGTACGGTGCGGTGCTGGTGTGGGGTGCTCGACGGCAAGCACTGACTCGATCGTGGGCAGCAGGGCGGCGAACTGGTCGCGGGCTGCGGCTGCGTCTCCCGCCTCCCCGGTCCAGCGCGCGAGGTTGTACCGGGCGGTCAGGGTGTCGGGATGCTCGGTGCCAAGCACCCGCTCACGAATGCGGAGCAGGGCGGCGAACTGGTCGCGGGCTGCGGCTGCGTCTCCCGCCTCCCCGGTCCAGCGCGCGAGGTTGTACCGGGCGGTCAGGGTGTCGGGATGCTCGGTGCCAAGCACCGACTCGATCGTGGACAGCAGGGCGGCGCCTTGGTGCCCACGATCGATGTCAGGGTTGCGGGCACTGCTCCTTGTGGTGGTGTCCGGCGGGCTTACCGTGGCGGTTTTCGGCGCTTCCGTGACCTGTTGCGGCGGTGCGCCTCCAGGCGGTGGCGTGTCGCGCGGCGGCAGGCGAACGCCCACCAAGGCAGCGATATAGCGGCGCAGCAGGCTGTAACCGACACGCCCTCGCTCGCCGACGGGCTGTTCACCGCCGGAGGCGCCAGTTAGTCCCGCCAAGTAGCGGTGTCGTAGGGCCAACCGTCTCATCGCGGACCAGTTGGGGTCAGTCATTCGATTGCCCCCTCGGCCAGATTCCTGGAAGACGCGCCGACGGTGTCAGCGGCACGGGGCACCTGTGAGATATCACTGGCCTGCAGAGCCTCTTGGACGGTGCGAGCGGTACCGAGTTGACGCAGCAGAGCCGGGGCGGCCGCTCCGACCGCGATCGCGGCCATGGGGCCGGTGACCTGATCGTGCATAAGCCAGCCAGCCCCAGCGCCCATCAGCAATCGGGTGAGCGCGACCAGAGCGTCGGCCGGCGGGTCGATGTACCTCGTCAAGGGTGGCAGTGCGCGTTTTCTGCTGTTGGCGCGGATGCGGTGACGGTCACGCTGCCATGCGGTCAGGTTCGCCCACACGGCGATGATCTCGACGACCAGTCCGCCAGTCGCACCCAGAAGTACAGCTTGCTGCCAGTGCATGATGGCCCTTCGAGAGGACACCGCTACCGCAACGAAACCATGCCGCAGAGCCGTGCGGAACGGGGAGATATCGCGACAACTTCATCCGGACCGGCCTCGAGCGACAGGGGAACCACCCATTCGCCCGGGTTGGAAAGCCTGTGGAGCCAACCAGACATGTCGTCTGGCCGTGACCAACGGTCAAGAGCGACGGAGACAACAGAGGGTTGAGAATCGAACGTTATCTTGAGCCGCCCGAAGGGCGACCTCGACGTTGAGCAAGCCCTGGTGAGGCCTCGAATTCTGCCTGGTGGAT
>NZ_QNFZ01000203.1 GCF_003313395.1 Nonomuraea lactucae
GGGAAGGCCCGGCCCAGTTCCTCGGCGGTGCGCCGCGCGCCGACGACCACGGCCCGCAGCCTCGGGCCACCGCACCGCGCGCACCGCCACCCGGCGTCCACCCGCCCGCACCAGCGGCAGTAGGGAGCGGCATGCCCGGCCCTGAGGGCGAGAGGCCCGTGACAGAGCGATTCGCCCTCGGTCACGGCGTAGGCCCCCGCGGCAAGCCCCTGCCCCTCTCGCATCCCCCCGGCCCCCGCTCCTGCCCCGGCATGAGCTCCGGTCCCGGGATGCGGTCCGGAACCGGGATGCGGTCCGGAACCGGCATGCGGTCCGGAACCGGCATGCGGTCCGGAACCGGCATGCGCCCCGAAGAGGGACGGCGCCCCGGCCGGAACGGGAGCCGTGCCGGGGCCGTGTCCTGTGCCGGGGCCGTGTCCCGTGCCGGGGCCGTACGCGGGGTCCAGAAGGCGGGACGGGCCGCTGAAGCGGGTCGGCGGGAGGGTGCAGCGCGCCGGGGCGCGGCAGTGCTGGCAGGCCACCGCGGGCACGTAGCCGCGCCGCGGCACCTGCACCAGCACGGGCCCTTCCTCCAGGCCCTGCCGCAGCGCCCGCCAGGCCAGGCTGGGCAGCCTCGCCGCCCGCGCGGCCTGGTCCTTGGCCAGCTCGGCATCCTCTCCGGCGGGGCGTACCCGAGGGGCGAGGCCTCTGATCGTCTGCCGGGTCGCGAGGATCGAACGGGCCCAGCGGGTGGCGATGAGCTGGGTCGCCTCGGCGGTGCGGGTGTAGCCGCCGATGAGCATGGCCGCGCCGGACCGGTGCGCTCTGAGCGCGAGGACCTCGCGGGCGTGCGGGTAGGGCGCCAGGCGTTCGGCGTGCAGGTCGTCGCCGTCGTCCCAGATGGCCACGAGCCCCAGCTCGGCCACCGGGGCGAACATGGCCGCCCGCGTGCCCACGACCGCCCGCGCCTGGCCTCTGAGGAGGCGCAGCCACCTCCGGTAGCGTTCGGCGGGCCCGAGGTCGGCGGTGAGCGCCACATGGGCTCCCGTCCCCAGTGCCCGGCTCAGGGCGGCGTCGGCCGACGTCACGTCCTTGCCGTCCGGAACGACCACGACCGCCCCCCGGCCGCCGTCCAGCGTCGCCCGCACCGCCTCCGCCACCGCCTCGGCCCATCCGCTGCCGCCCGGGAGCGCCTGCCACACGGCTCGTGGCGCCCGGCCGCTCCTGAGCGCGTCGAGGAACGAAGGCCCCATCGGGTACGCCTCCCAAGCCCTCGCGCCGCTCAGGTCGGCCCGGGTGTCGCCACTCCGGCTCTCTCCTGGCCTCCCGCCCGCGACACCCCCCGCCGCCCGCCTCGGGGGTGGCTCGGTGTTCGCCGGGTGAGGCGCGGCGCGGCCGTCGGAGGGCCGCCCCTCTGACGGCACGTCCTCCGTGGAGCCCTCAGCCGAGGGGCTCTCGGGGGGCACGGTCGTGTGAGGCTCCTTGAGGGGGCCACGCGGGCCGGCCGGCGCGGCCTGTCGCGGGGTGGGTGTGGCGGGGGCGGCCTGTCGCGGGGTGGGTGTGGCGGGGGCCGGCTTCGGGGTCTCCGCCTCGGTCCTGGCGTGCCGGGGTGGCACGGCCAGTCGGAGTACGTCGGCCAGGGTCCCCGCGTACCGGTCGGCGACCGCCCTCGCCAGCCCGGCGATCTCAGGCCGTCGGCCAGGGTCCCCGCGTACCGGTCGGCGACCGCCCTCGCCAGCCCGGCGATCTCAGGCGTCAGCACCCGTTCGGCCGAGACCACCCGCTCCAGCGGCGCGAGCCTGCCGGTGTGGTCGCTGTGCTCGGCCCGTTCCAGCAGGAACCCGTCGACCAGCTTCCCGGCGAACCGCACCCGCACCCGCACCCCCGGCTGGGCGATGTCGTGCATCGTGGCGGGCACCAGGTAGTCGAACGGCCGGTCGAGGTGGGGCAGCGGGTTGTCCACCGCCACCCTGGCCACCGGCTGCGAGGGCGCGGGAACCGGGGCTCCTTTGGACGGCACGACCGCGGGCCGCACGGCGTCGAGCGGCAGGAGGGCGTCCTCGGAGTCGGTCACGGACTACGTCTACCAGACGCCACGACCTGCGAGACCACTCCGGCGATCGCACGAGAGGCCGACCCCCGCTCGCGGCGCCCTCCCGCCCCATGCCCTCGCGAGGGGACGCCGTCCCAAGGGGGCGCCGTCCCAAAGGGAGCACCGTCCCAAACAGCGCCCTCCTGAGAGGCGCCGTCCTGAGAGGCGCCTTCCCAAAGGCTGGCCTCCCGAGGGCCGCCGTCTCACGGAGTGCACTTCCAGGGGCGCCGTCCCGAGGGGCGCCTGCCGCGGGGCGTCGTTCCGGCGCCCGGCGTCGGCGGGCCCTGAACGCGCGGATGCCGCGTTCCTGGGCAGGAACGCGGCATCCGCGAGCGAACGGTCAGAGACCGGCGGCGGTCCTGAGCGCCTCGGCGCGGTCCGTCGACTCCCAGGAGAAGCCCTCGCGGCCGAAGTGGCCGTAGGCGGCCGTCTCGGAGTAGATCGGGCGCAGCAGGTCGAGGTCGCGGATGATGGCGGCCGGGCGGAGGTCGAAGACCTGGAGCACGGCGTCCTGGATCTTCTCCACCGGCATCTGCTCGGTGCCGAAGCACTCCACGAAGAGGCCGACCGGCTGGGCCTTGCCGATGGCGTAGGCCACTTGGACCTCGCAGCGGTCGGCGAGGCCGGCGGCCACGACGTTCTTGGCGACCCAGCGCATGGCGTAGGCGGCGGAACGGTCGACCTTGGACGGGTCCTTGCCGGAGAAGGCGCCGCCACCGTGGCGGGCCATGCCGCCGTAGGTGTCGATGATGATCTTACGGCCGGTCAGGCCGGCGTCGCCCATCGGGCCGCCGATCTCGAAGCGGCCGGTCGGGTTGACCAGGAGCCGGTAGCCCTCGGTCTCGATGTCGAGCCCCGCGAGCACGGGGTCGACCACGTGCTCCTTGATGTCGGGCGTCAGCATCTCGCGCAGGTCGATCTCGGCGGCGTGCTGCGTGGAGACGACCACGGTGTCGAGGCGGACCGGCTTGTCGCCGTCGTACTCGATCGTGACCTGCGTCTTGCCGTCGGGACGGAGGTAGGGCACCGTGCCGGACTTGCGGACGTTCGACAGGCGGTGGGCGAGGCGGTGGGCCAGCATGATCGGCAGCGGCATGAGCTCGGGCGTGTCGCGGCAGGCGTAGCCGAACATCAGGCCCTGGTCGCCGGCGCCCTGCCGGTCGAGTTCGTCGACGTCGCCGTCGACCCGGTGCTCCCAGGCGTCGTCGACGCCCTGCGCGATGTCGGGGGACTGCGCGCCGATCGACACCGAGACGCCGCACGAGGCGCCGTCGAAGCCCTTGTGGGAGGCGTCGTAGCCGATCTCCAGGATCTTCTCGCGAATGACGCCCGGGATGTCGACGTAGGTCTCGGTCGTCACCTCGCCTGCGACGTGAACCTGGCCGGTAGTGATCATCGTCTCGACGGCGACCCGGCTCCTGGGGTCGTCCTTGAGCATGGCGTCGAGAATCGCGTCACTGATCTGGTCGGCGATCTTGTCCGGGTGGCCCTCTGTGACCGACTCGGAGGTGAACAGGCGACGTGACAACTCGGTGTCTCCTCATGCAGCGGCTGCTGACGGATGTGCGGCTCCGGCAGGTGGACGGGCCAGGGCCTCGCCGAAGTCTAGCCCTACCCGGCGCCTCGTCGCGAAATCGCCACACCATACGGGCTATGTCATTGATCTCATAAGTCCGGCAGCGGATCGGGCGGGAGCGTCTCCGGCGCGAAGACCTCGGCGTCGGCCGCCGCGACGACCGCCGCGTACTCCTCGTCGAACTCGAACGCCATGGAGCCCAGCTCGATCAGCGGCCCGGCCGCCCGCATGATCGGCCCCAGCCTGGTGTGGCGGGGGAAGGTCGCGTGCACCGACACGGGGCGGTCGCCGCGCAGCATCCTGGTGGCGAGCACCGAGATGCCGTTGCCGGTGACCACGATCAGGTAGTTGGCGGCTCCCGGCGGCCCGATGGACAGCGCGGGGAAGACGTAGCGGATCTCCTCCTGGGCGCCCAGCAACGTCCTGCAGCGATCCCAGACAGCGGAACTCACCGGCATTGGTCCCCCTTCGTGCCAAGTATCCGTAGGCATTCGGGGCACCGCAACAGGTGATTCGCATACCGGTCGGTACGGCTGCGACGGCGCCTGAAGGCGCGAACCAGGCGCCTTGAGGGACCGGCGAAGGGACGTGAGAACCGTCAGGTGATGGGGATGTGAGAACCGTCAGGTGAGGCGGGCGGCGACCAGGTCCCAGACGGCGTCGGCCACGTCCTCCTTGGGACCGCGCGGCACCTCGACCGGGTCGCCGTCGGCGACGAGCACGGTGGCGGCGTTGTCGGGCGTGCCGAAGGCCAGGCCCGGGCCGACCTGGTTGACGACGAGCAGGTCGCAGCCCTTGCGGCGGAGCTTGTCGCGGCCGTTGGCGATCACGTCGTCGGTCTCCGCCGCGAACCCCACGATCACCTGCGGATGGGACGGGCGGCGTTCGCCCAGTTCGGCCAGGATGTCGGGGTTCTTGACGAGGTGGATGGGCTCGGGCTCGCCGTCCGACTTCTTGATCTTGGATTCGTGCCGCGTGGCGGGCCTGAAGTCGGCGACGGCCGCGGCCATCACCACCACGTCGGCCCCGCCCGACGCCGTCAGCACGGCCTCGCGCAGCTCCGTCGTGGACTCCACCCGCACGACCGTGGCCCCGGCCGGGTCGGGCAGGGCGACGTTGGCGGCCACCAGGGTCACCTCGGCCCCGCGCGCCGCCGCGGTGCGCGCCAGGGCGTAGCCCTGCAGGCCGGAGGAGCGGTTGCCGATGAAGCGGACCGGGTCGATGGCCTCGCGGGTGCCGCCGGCGGAGACGACGACCTTGCGCCCGGCCAGGTCGCGCGGGCGCCCGCGCAGCACGCGCAGGCAGATCTGGAAGATCTCGGCCGGATCGGGCAGGCGGCCAGGACCGGTGTCGGCGCCGGTGAGCCGGCCCACGGCGGGGTCGATCACGATGGAGCCCCGCTCGCGCAGTGTCGCGACGTTGGCGAGGGTGGCGGGGTGCTGCCACATCTCGGTGTGCATCGCGGGCGCGAACACCACGGGACACCGGGCGGTCAGCAGCGTGTTGGTGAGCAGGTCGCCGGCCAGCCCGTGGGCGGCCCTGGCCAGCACGTCGGCGGTCGCGGGCGCGACCACGACGAGGTCGGCGGCCTGGCCGATGCGGACGTGCGGGACCTCGTGAACGTCGTCCCACACCTCGGCCGTCACCGGATGGCCCGACAGTGCGGCCCAGGTGGGCTCGCCCACGAACCGCAGGGCGTCTCGGGTCGGGACGACCCGCACCTCGTGCCCTGACTCGGTGAACAGGCGCAGGAGCTCGCACGCCTTGTAGGCCGCGATGCCCCCGCTGACGCCAAGGACGACCTTCATCGAAGGGGTCAGACCGCGCCTTCGATGGGCTCGGCGTTGAGCAGGCCCTCGGAGACCTCGCGCAGCGCGATGGACAGCGGCTTCTCCTGCGCGTGCGTCTCGACCAGCGGCCCGACGTATTCGAGCAGGCCCTCGCCGAGCTGGGAGTAGTAGGCGTTGATCTGGCGGGCCCGCTTGGCGCCCATGATCACCAGGGAGTATTTGCTGTCGACGATGTCGAGCAGCGCGTCGATCGGCGGGTTGGTGATGCCCTCAGCGACCGGGGCAATGCCTGCCACGATTGTCAGACCTCTCGGTTGGTGGTTGTCGTGACCCCCAGAGGGTCAGTCATCAAGGCTATCAGCCGGTGGCACACGTCTTTGACATCCGTGTTCACCAGCGTGAGGTCGAACTCCTTCTCGGCCGCCATCTCCACCCGGCCGGCATCCAGGCGGCGTGCGATGACGTCCTCGGGCTCGGTGCCGCGGCCGCGCAGCCGCTTCTCCAGCTCCTCCCACGAGGGCGGGGCCAGGAACACCAGGAGGGCGTCCGGCATGCTGCGCCGCACCTGCCTGGCGCCTTCGAGGTCGATCTCCAGCAGGGTGGGCACCCCCGCGGCGAGCTTCTCCAGCACCGCGTCGCGCGGCGTGCCGTATCTGTTGCCCGCGAACTCCGCCCACTCGAGCAGCTCACCGGCCCCCACGAGCCGGTCGAACTCCTCGCCGTCGACGAAGAAGTAGTGGACCCCGTGCACCTCGCCGGGCCGGGGCCGCCGGGTGGTCACCGAGACCGACAGCCACACCTCTGGGTGTGCCCGCCGGAGCTCGGCGACGACCGTGGACTTGCCGACGCCCGACGGCCCCGACAGGACCGTCAGCCGCCTGTCAGCCGAGGGGAGGAAGCCGCCGACCTTCGTCCCGGTGCGGACCGCCTCGTGAACCCGTGCACCGCCGGACCGGGACCTGTCGGTCACTTCCCACCCCCCGCTGAACCCGCGTTTCGTGTGGAACCGAGATTAGCTCTCGTTGCCACCGAACTCGCGCTCGAGGGAGGCCCTCTGGTTCGCGCCGAGGCCCCGCACGCGGCGGGACTCGGCGATGGCAAGCCGCTCCATGAGCTGCTTGGCGCGGACCTTGCCCACGCCGGGGAGCGACTCCAGCAGTGCCGACACCTTCATCTTGCCGATGACGTCGTCGGTCTGCCCATCCTTGAGCACCTCAGCCAGAGAAACCGCGCCATGCTTGAGCCGGTTCTTGACCTCGGCACGCTCTTTACGGGCCTTTGCAGCCTTCTCTAGGGCTGCGGCGCGCTGCTCAGGGGTCAGGGGAGGAAGAGCCACGCCGGGTCACCTCGAATTTCTGTCGATGTACTCGGACGGGAAGGGAAACTAGCTGGTCATCGCCCCCTAAGCAACGTCAAAGGCGGTTTCTCTCGCTACAAAATCCACTTCATCACTTTCCGTGCAGGTAAAACTACAGTCAGCTGATCAAATCGTCCTCACTTCCCGCTTCACCGACGGGCACACGGGAGGTGCGCCGAATGGGACGTCGATCACATTCCTGTCGATCATTGACGTCCGAAACCCGCGCCCACCTGCGTCCCAAACCCACGGAGATGGGGATTCCCGTGGCGCCGGGACGGGGTTCGTGGCATCATTCGATCTTGCACGCGGAGCATTCCCCAAGGGCTCGTACGAGGCCCGGAACGGCAGGAGGCTCGCAAGTGTCCCGGGACGGCAGGAGGCTCGTCCGAGGCCCCGGGAGGAGGCTCGCAAGCCGTCCCGGGACGGCAGGAAGGCTCGCGAGTCCCGAACCGGCGAGAAGGTTCGTGCGTAGTCCCGAGTGGCGAGAAGGCTTGTGCGCGGGCTCAGGAGGGCGTGGTGCGGCGGAGGGCGGCGGCTATGGCGGCGGCGGCGGCGCCCGGATCCGGTGAGGCGGTGATGGGGCGGCCGATGACCAGCAGGTCGGCGCCGTCCGCCAGCGCCCGCTCCGGCGCGGCCACCCGCGCCTGGTCCTGCGTGTCCGC
>NZ_QNFZ01000196.1 GCF_003313395.1 Nonomuraea lactucae
GCCCGCCCCGGGGGGCGGTGGCGGGCGCTACGCCTGGCCCCGGCCGGTGGGTACGGCGGGGCCGCCGCCTCCCGGCCGGAACGGCGGCTCGCCGTCGCGCGGCAGCTTCATGACCATGAGAACGGTGGTGCCCGCCGGGCCGGTGGCGAAGGCGGCGCCATCGGTGAGGCGGCGGATCAGCCAGATGCCGCGTCCGCCGAGCTCGGACGGGGCGGGCAGGTCGGCCTCGTCCAGGTAGCGGGCGGGGATGCCGGGCCCGGAGTCGGTGATCTCGCAGAACAGGCCCGTGCCCTCGTGCCCGAGCCGGAGCCGTCCGCGACCGCCCGCGTGGGCCACGACGTTGACGAGGCACTCGTTGACCGCCATGACGAAGTCGCCGAGCCGCTCGCCGGCCAGGCCCTGTTCGTGCGCGCGGCGCTGCACCTCGCCGCGGGTCGCGGCCAGGCTGCCCTCGTCGAAGGGCATGTCGAGCAGCGGAGGGGGGTCCGCGTCGCCGGGATCGGTGTTCACCCGCTCGCCTACCTGAGGTGGGGGCCCTCACGACACGGCGCGCTCGTGGTCGGACAGCGTCATCGCGATCCGTACGGCGGTGCCGCCCGGGCCGGTCGTGAAGGCGACCTTATCGGCCAGCCGGCGGATGAGCCAAATGCCCCAGCCGCCCGCCAGCTCGTACCGCGGCGGATGGCCACGGTTGAGCCGGTCCAGCGGGATGCCCGGCCCGAAGTCCCTGACGTCGCAGAAGACGGAGCCGCGGTCGGACCATACCCGCACCACTCCCCGTCCCCCGCCGTACGCGACGGCGTTGACGACCGCCTCGTTGGCGGCCAGCACCAGATCGGTGACCCGTTCGGGCGACATCCCCTGTCTCTCCGCGAACCGTTCGACGGCGCTGCGCGCCCCCGCGACGTCCCCCTCGGTGAAGGTGATGGTGGACGCCTCTTCCTTTCTCGATCGGATGTCCATGACGCCTCGCTAAGCCGGTTGTCGCATCCTCTGCCACGAAAGAACGGTTCCAATCACCTTGGTCGATGCTTGGGGCGCCTTTCCCACCGTGCCGCCGGAGTGAGGGTCCCTCGAGGAGGCCCTCGCCCTGCTCTGACAACGCCTCGATCCACTGTTGGTAAGGTCGGCCTGACACTGCGCGGACCGGTGGATGGGAAGAACGGTGGACATAGAGCAGACGGCACTTCCCGGCATCGGCCTGCGCCACGAGTTCACCACGC
Source organism: Nonomuraea lactucae (assembly GCF_003313395.1). Lineage (GTDB taxonomy): Bacteria > Actinomycetota > Actinomycetes > Streptosporangiales > Streptosporangiaceae > Nonomuraea > Nonomuraea lactucae. The sequence goes on from NZ_QNFZ01000196.1 coordinate 1,224, forward strand.
AGTCGGGCAAGCGGGTCGGGGTCGTCTCCCACCGCACCGGCCGCCGCGACCTGGTGATCTACGACAAGGACGATCCCGACCGCGTCTGCGAGACCGTCAGGCTCAACGACGAGGAGGCCGAGGCGCTGGTCGAGCTGCTCGGCGCCCCGCGCATCGTGCAGCGGCTCAACGAGCTGCACCAGCAGGTCGAGGGCCTGGTCAGCCTGCAGCTTCCGATCCCGCCCGGCTCACCGTACGTGGGGCGGCCGATGGGCGACGCGCGGGTGCGCACGCGCACGAGCGCCTCGATCGTGGCCGTGGTGCGCGGCGGCACGGTGTTCGCCAGCCCGGGCCCTGCCTTCGTCTTCGCCGCGAACGACATCGTGGTCGTGGTGGGCGGCGCCGACAGCACCGCAGAGGTGGCCGACATCCTGGCGCGCGGGTAGGCCCCCGGGTGCAGCACACCGCGATCGTCTTCCTGGAGTTCGGTGCTGTCCTGCTGGGGTTGGGGGTCCTGGGCGCGTTCGCGCTGCGGGTCGGCATCTCGCCCATCCCCCTCTACCTGCTCGCCGGGCTGGCGTTCGGCACCGGCGGCGTCGTCCCGCTGGCCACGAGCCAGGAGTTCATCTCCGTCGGCGCGGAGCTGGGCGTCGTGCTGCTACTGCTCACGCTGGGGCTGGAGTACAGCGCCGACGAGCTGGTCACCAGCCTGCGGGGCAACGCCACCTCCGGGCTCGTCGACCTGGTGCTCAACGCCGCGCCGGGCGCGGTCTGCGCGCTGCTGCTCGGCTGGGGACCGGTCGCCGCGGTGGCCATGGCCGGGGTGACGTACGCGACGTCGTCGGGCATCGCCGCGAAGGTGCTGTCCGACCTGGGGTGGCTCGGCAACCGCGAGACGCCGACTGTGCTGTCGCTGCTGGTCTTCGAGGACCTGACGATGGCGCTCTACCTGCCGGTCCTGACCGCCTTGCTGGCCGGGCTGAGCCTGGCGAGCGGGGCGGCCACGGTGGGGATCGCGCTGGTGACCGTGAGCGTGGTGCTGGTGGTCGCGCTGCGCTACGGGCGGTTCATCGAGGCGTTCGTGGCCAGCCCGAACTCCGAGGTGCTGCTGCTGAAGGTGGTCGGGCTGGCGCTGCTGGTGGCGGGGCTGGCGCAGACGTTGCAGGTGTCGGCCGCCGTGGGCGCGTTCCTGGTGGGGATCGCGCTGTCGGGGCAGCTGGCGCATGACACGCGGACCCTGCTGGAGCCGCTGCGCGACCTGTTCGCCGCGGTGTTCTTCGTCTTCTTCGGCCTCCAGACCGATCCCGCCAAGATCCTGCCGGTGGCGGGGCCCGCGGCGCTGCTGGCGTTCGCGGGCATGATCACCAAGCTGCTGACGGGCGCGTTCGCGGCCCGGCGGGCGGGCATCGCCAAGGCCGGGCAGGCGCGGGCCGGGATCGCGCTGATCCCGCGCGGCGAGTTCAACATCGTGATCGCCGGGCTGGCCGTGGCCGCCGGCGCGCACCCGGACCTCGGGCCGCTGGCCGCCGCGTACGTGCTCATTCTGGCGGCGTTCGGGCCCCTGGCCGCCAAGCTGGTGCAGCCGCTGATCACGGCAGTCGCCAGGCGCGCCTGACGTTCCGGCCGCTCGCCCGGGTCGTGCTGCGCCGCTGGTGGGGGGCCGTCCGCGGCGGAGCCGGGGCCAGGGGGCGGGTGTGCGCGGATGCTCTCCTGGTCTGAGAGGCTTGTTCGACATGCCGGTGAGGAATGTCACGGAGATGGATATGAGCGACGAGTTCGATGTGATCGTGATCGGTGCCGGCCCCGCCGGCGAGAACGTCGCCGACAGGGCCGTCCGAGGCGGGCTCACGGCCGCGATCGTGGAGGAGCGGCTGGTCGGCGGCGAGTGCTCCTACTGGGCCTGCATTCCCAGCAAGGCGCTGCTGCGACCGGTGGATCTGGTGGCCGAGGTCAGCCGGGTGCCCGGCCTGTCGCTCGGCCCCGTCGACGTGGCCAAGGTGCTGGCCAGGCGTGACGAGGCGGTGTCGCGCTACGACGACTCCGGGCAGGTGGGGTGGGTCGATGGCCTGCCGGCCACGTTCCTGCGCGGGCGCGGGCGGCTCGACGGGCCCAGGCGCGTACGGGTGACCATGTCCGACGGCGGCGAGCGGGTGCTGTCCGCGAGGCACGCCGTGGTGCTGGCGACGGGCAGCACCCCCGCCATCCCGCCGGTGCCGGGGCTGCGCGAGGCGTCCCCGTGGACGAGTCACGAGGTCACCGCGGCCAAGGCGGTGCCGGAGCGGCTCGCCGTCATCGGCGGCGGCGTGGTGGCGTGCGAGATGGCGCAGGCCATGCACGGCCTGGGCGCGCGGCAGACCACCGTGCTGGTGCGGGGCGGCTCGCTGCTGGCCAGGATGGAGCCCTTCGCCGGTGAGCTGCTGGCGCAGTCGTTCGCCGAGGCGGGGATCGACGTGCGGCTGCGCACGGACGCGGTCCGCGTCGAGCGGCCGGAGCCGGGCGGCAAGGTCACGGTCCACCTGCCGGAGGGTCCGCCGGTCGAGGCGGACGAGCTGCTGGTGGCCACCGGACGCAGGCCGGCGACCTCCCACGTGGGGCTGGAGACGGTCGGCCTGCGGGCCGGGGAGATCGTCGAGGTGGACGACAGCATGCGGGCGACGGGCGTGGAGGGCGGCTGGCTGTACGCGGTCGGCGACCTGAACGGCCGGGCCCTGCTCACCCACATGGGCAAGTACCAGGCGCGGGTGTGCGGCGACGTCATCGCCGCCCGGGCCAACGGCGGGCGCGACGACCTGCCGGCCATGCGCGACGCGGCCGACCGGTACGGCGCGCCGCAGGTGGTGTTCACGGACCCGCAGATCTGCTCGGCCGGCCGCACCGAGGCGCAGGCCCGCGCGGCGGGGTTCAGGGTGCGGACCGTGGAGTACGACCTGGGTTCGGTGTCGGGCGCCTACCTGCTCGGCGACGGCTACCGGGGCCGGGCCAAGGCCGTGGTGGACGAGGAGCGGCGGGTGCTGCTCGGGGTGACGTTCGCCGGCCCGGGAACGGCCGAGTTGCTGCACGCGGCGACGGTCGCGGTGACGGCGGAGGTGCCGCTGGAGCGGCTCTGGCACGCGGTTCCGTCGTTCCCGACCGTGAGCGAGGTGTGGCTGCGGCTGCTGGAGACGTACGGCCTGTGACCCCACCCCGTGCGGAGGATCACCTCGCTCGGAGCGGCGCGCCGGGCATGGAGGCGCCGCCCGCGGGCAGCCGATGGTCATGCGTGCCGGCGACCTGGTCAGCGACTTCCCCACCGTGGGGCTCGACACCCCGGTGATCGACGCCGCCCGGCTGCTCGCCGAGCAGGACCTGCCCGGGCTGATCGTGGTGGACGATCGTGGCCTGCCGTCGAGCATCCTGCCGGGCACGCAGGTGCTGCGCCTGGCGGTGCCCGGCTACTGTCTCGACGACCCGGCGCTGGCGCGCGTGGTGGACGAGGCGCACGCGGACCGGTTCCTGGGCTCGCTCGCGGGCCGTACCGTGCGCGAGGCGCTGCCGTCGGCGCCGGGCGAGCTGCCCGTCGCCGACCCGGACGCCACGGTGCTGGAGCTGGCGGCGCTGATGGCGCGCACGCACAGCCCGGTGGTCGCGATCGTGGACGGCGACGGGCTGCAGGGCGCCGTGACGTTGCAGGCGCTGGTGGACCGGCTGGTCGAGCAGTGACGGCGGGGGGCCGGAGGCGCCCGCCCGAGGCTGTCCGGCCGCCGGCCAAGAATCCGGGGAAAGAGGGTTGGACGTCCCAGGAAGGGGAAGGGCAGGCAATTCATGCACGTCGAGTACGAGGAGGAGCCGTAGTGCTCACCTTGACAGCCAATGCAGCCCAGGCCATCCGGGACCTGACGGCCTCCGCTCCCGAGCCCGCGCAGAGCGGGATCCGCATCGCTTCGCAGGGAGAGGGCACGGGCGCGCTCACTCTGTCCCTGGCGACCCAGCCGGAGCCCGCCGACGAGGTGGTGGAGACCGACGGCGCCCGCGTGTACCTCGATCCGGTGGCCGCCAGCGTCCTGGACGACAAGTCCTTGGACGCCGGGGCCGACGACCAGGGGTCCGTGTCCTTCCTGGTCACCGACCAGCCCACCACCTGACGCCGTCCCGGCCACCACGCCCGCCGTGAGCCGGTGGGCGGGTCGTGGTATGCCTTTCACGCCCGCCGGTCCGGTGCACCTGCCGCATCGGGCCGGCGGGTTCGCGTGCCCGGCCGGAGGCGGGCCGGGCGCAGCCGATCAGCCCGTATCGGCGGCGCGCCGCCGATCAGCCCCTTTTGGCAGCGCGCCGACGGGCCCGGATCAGCCCTTCGAGAGCAGCTTGTGCAGGTAGCGGATCTGCTCCTCGCGCTGGTAGCCCTGGCCGCCCTCGTGGCGGTTCCACGGCCAGACCGTGATCTCCTTCGGGCCCTGCCAGTGGTTGTAGGCGGCGAACACCGTCGACGGCGGGCACACGTCGTCCATCAGCGCCACCGAGTACAGCACCGGCACCTCGCCGCGGGCCGCGAAGTGCAGGCCGTCGAAGTAGGACAGTGTGCCGAACACCTGCTCCTCGGCGTCCCGGCGGCTCGCCAGGAAGCGCACGATCTCCTGGTACGGGTCGCGGTCGGTGATCTCCACGGCCCGGCGGAAGTGGGTCAGGAACGGCACGTCGACGAGCGCGGCGACGACCCGCGGGTGCAGGGCGGCCGTCGCCTGGGCGATGCCGCCGCCCTGGCTGCCGCCGGATACGACGATGCGGGAGGCGTCGACCGACGGGTGCCCGGCCGCCGCGTCGACCGCGCGGACCGCGTCGGTGAAGACCCGGCGGTAGTAGTAGTCGTCCGGGTCGAGGATGCCGCGGGTCATCATGCCGGGCGCCTGGGCGTGGGCGGTGCCATGCGGGTCGCCGGTCAGGCCGGGGCTGGTGGGATTGGCGCCGCCGTGGCCGCGCGTCTCCATGACGAACACCGCGTACCCGGCGGCCGGCCACATCAGGTGGTCGTGCGGGAAGCCGCGGCCCCCGCTGTAGCCGATGTAGTGCATGACGCACGGCACCGGTCCGTCCACGCCGCGCGGGGCCAGGAACCAGCCGTTGATCCGGTGCCCGCCCCACCCGGCGAACGACACCTCGTACACGTCGACGGCCGTGTACGGCGCGTCGTACGGCGTGAACTCCGCCTCCAGGTCGAACTCCGCCGCCTCGGCGAGGGTGCGGGACCAGAAATCGGCGAAGTCGGCGGGTTCGTCACGGTCGGGTCGGTAGGTACGGAGCTGTTCCAGGGGCAGGTCGAACAGGGCCACGAAGATCTCCAGCCTGTAGGGGGAGTTCCAGGTTAGGGCCGGGTGGATGAACGGTCACCTGGTCCGGATGGCGCACTCCCGCCTCCATGACGGGGACGACTCGCGCCGCTACTCGATGACGATCGCGAACGGGATGTTGCCCCGGGTGGAGTTGGAGTAGGGGCACACCAGGTCGGCGGCCTCGACGAGGGCCTGTCCGGCCTCGCCGTGCAGGTGCTCGGGGAGTTCCACGCGCAGCACCACGGACAGCCCGTACCTGCCGTTCCCCAACGCGCCGAGGTCCACCTCGGCGGTGACCGAGACGTCCGACACGTCGGTCTTGGCGCGCCTGCCCGCGAGGTTGATCGCGCTGGCGAAGCAGGCGGCGTACCCGGCGGCGAAGAGCTGCTCGGGGTTGGTGCCCTCGCCGGAGCCGCCCAGCTCCTTCGGCGGGGCGAGCCGCACGTCGAGGCTGCCGTCGGAGGTGACGGCACGGCCCTCGCGGCCGGAGGCGGTGGCGACGGCGGTGTACAGCATGACAGAACTCCATTCTGTTGGGGACAACTCGATTGTGCGCAATTGAATTGGCAGCAGTCAAGTCGTGCGGTAGGCTTTCTGGCATGAAGGGCCTGATCCTCCACGACCAGCTCTGCTTCGCGGTGCACACCGCCTCCCGCGCGCTCGACGCGCTCTACCGGCGTGAGCTGGCGGAGCTCGGCCTCACCTACCCGCAGTACCTCGTCATGCTCGTGCTGTGGGAGCGCGAGCGGGCGTCGGTCAAGGAGCTGGGGGCGGCGCTGCGGCTCGACTCCGGCACGCTGTCGCCGCTGCTGAAGCGGCTGGAGGCGGCCGGGCTGGTGCGCCGGGAGCGCGACCCGGGCGACGAGCGCTCGGTGCTGGTACGGCCCACCGCCGAGGGCGCGCGGCTGCGGGAGCGGGCCGAGCCGGTGCCCCTGCGTCTCGTCGCCGCCACCGGTCTGAGCCGCGAGGACCTGGGCGACCTCCGCCGCATCCTGGACCGGCTGACCGGCTCCCTCTCTGAGGCCGTGAGCTGACCCTCACTGTTTCACCCCCGGCGGGCGATGCCCGTCGCGGCGGACGGGAGGTTCCTTTGGAGGGTGCACTGGTGGGTGCACGTCAGCGTTTCCGAACCCGTGAAGGGAGCGGGAGATGACCCAGGACACCCCAGGGGCGGGCGGCGTGGCGGCCCTCGCGGAGGCGGACGCCCCCGTATTCGAGTCGCTCGTCCAGATGACGCTCAACACGTTCGAGCGGTCCGGGCTGGACCCGGAGACCTACCTGCTGGCACGTATCGCGGCGCTGGTGGCCATGGACGCCGCCCCCGTCTCGTACCTGCTCAACATCGGCACGGCCGAGGAGATCGGGGTCCCCCTGGAGAAGATCCAGGGCACGCTGGTGGCCATCGCCCCGGTGGTCGGCAGCGCCCGCGTGGTGTCGGCCGCACGCAACATCGGCCTGGCGTTCGGACTGACCCTGCACGGCGGGGACCGGTTCTGAACCGGGGACCGGCCATCAGGCAGCCCGGAACGGGGTCCCGGCGAGCGGCCACGGGGGCACGCTCCGGCGGGAGTCCCCGCATGGTCCGGCTCAGCGCGACGCCGAGCCGGTGGTGCCCGGGCACCTCCCGGCCCGGGCACCGGCCACCCTCCACTCGGCGCCCGGGAACGGCGACATGAAGTGGGTCAGCAGGTCCACCGCGTAGTCCGGCGCCTTGCCGCCCGGGTCGAGGAGCGAGACCATCTGCGGGCCGTCGGAGCCGCGCAGCGTGATGGAGTCGCGCACCTGGGCGGCGGCGAAGCCGGGCCTGGCGTCCACGGTCAGGCAGGCCAGACGCACCCCGGCGGCGCTGATCTCCTGCTTGGCGCCGATGCGGCGCATCCGCTGGTCGTAGCGGCGCAGGGCCAGCGAGGCGACAGGGCCGATCCGCACCGACTCGCGGAAGACGTCGTCGCCGATCTTCCGGCTCAGCCGTACGTCGAGCTTGACGTCCGGACGCAGGTCCACGCCCTTCGCCCCGAGGTCGAGCCGCCCGTAGTCCCCCTCGAACCCCGGCGCGACGTACCCGAGGCCGGCCGGCGCCCGCAAGCCGAACGGCACCCTGCCCGGCCTGACCCGCAGCCACGACAGGCGGCGCACGGTCAGGGACAGGTCGTCGACGGTGCTGCGCCCGAGGGCGAAGTCGCCGCCGACACGGTAGGACAGGAAGCCGGTGGTGTACGGGATCACCTTGCCCACCGAGAACCGCTGTCGGCCGACCGGGTCGACGGTGAGCCCGGCGTGCACCTCGATCCGCCTGGTGGGCACCGGCTTGGACACCAGGTCGAGCGCCTGGTCCGGGGCGAGCCGGACCGTGGTGTCGGCGGCGAGGTCGGTCACCGCCAGCGACACGTCGCCCAGTCTGCCCGCCGGGTCGATCAGGCCGCCCTGGACGGCGAGGCGACCGTCGAGGGTGTTCGCGCCGCCTTCCGCCCGGTAGGTGACGGCGGGCACGCGCAGGGCCCCGGCCGAGGCGTCCGCGTCCACGCCGAACACGGCCGGCACGTCACCGAAGCTCAGCTCGCCGGTGCCCGCGCCGGGCACGGTCACCTTCGCGCCGAGCCGCTCGACAGGAGCGGAGTTGCGCACCCGGACGCGGGTCTTCGCGCCGTACGTGCCCTGAACGGCGAACGTGGCGGGCACCGGTTCGACGGACACCAGGCCCCGCAGCCCGCCCGCCTCGGCGTGCACGGTGAGCGAGCCGAGCGTGGCGGCGGGCTCGATGCGGTACGCGGCCCGCACGGCATTGCCGCCACCGGCCTCGGACGGGCCGGCGTCGAACGGGCCGAGCGACATGCTGGTGACGGCCGGCGGCAGCCCGGTGAGTGTGGCCCTGGCCTTCACCGGCACGGGCGCCAGGATCGTGCTGCCGAGGTAGACGCCGAGGCTCCGGCGCTCGGGCCGGTACCCGGCGAACGTGAACGTCTTCCCGGCCGCGTCCACGGTGATCCGCTCCGGCAGCCCGGTCACGTCGAGGTAGCCCTGGACCCCGAAGCAGCCGCGTCCGGCGACGCAGAAGGGGCCCGGCGCGCAGCCCGGCGAACCGGCGGCGCAGCCGCCGTCCACCAGCGAGACGCCGCCCTCCACGGCCGGGGCGGCGGCCA
>NZ_QNFZ01000199.1 GCF_003313395.1 Nonomuraea lactucae
CGGGGCGGCCGCGGCGGCCGGCGTGCTGGTGGCGGCGATCGCGCTGCCGGCTGTGGGCGGCACCGGGGCGGTGTTCGTGTCGGCGGCCGGCGAGCTGAACCTCAAGCCGATGGAGCTCGCGGAGCCACCGCTGGCGCAGGCGTCCACGGTGTACGACGCCCGGGGCAACCGGATAGCCCAGTTCTACGACCAGTACCGGAAGGTCGTGCCGCTGTCCCAGGTGGCCGAGGTGATGAAGACGGCGATCGTGGCCATCGAGGACGACCGCTTCTACGAGCACGGAGCGATCGACATCGAGGGCACGCTGCGGGCGCTGGCCAAGAACCTGAGCTCGGGCGGCGTCAGCCAGGGCGGGTCGAGCATCACCCAGCAGTACGTCAAGCAGGTGCTGCTCAACTCGGCGACCACGGAGAAGGACAGGAACCGGGCGCTGGAGGCCAGCTACGCGCGCAAGCTGAACGAGCTGCGCTACGCCATGGCCGTCGAGCAGAAGTACACCAAGGACCAGATCCTGGAGAAGTACCTGAACATCGTGTACTTCGGTGACGGCGCCAACGGGGTGGAGGCGGCGGCCAGGCGCTTCTTCGGGGTGCCGGCGTCCCGCCTGGACCTGGCCCAGGCCGCGACCCTCGCGGGCGCCGTACAGGATCCCAACAGGACCGACCCGCACCTCGGCAAGAAGGCGAGGGCGCTGCTGCTGGAGCGGCGCGACGTGGTGCTCGACAGGATGGCGCAGCTAGGCCGGATCACGCCGGCCCAGGCGGCCGAGGCGAAGGCCAGCAAGCTGGGCTACAAGGGCGTCGCGCAGCCCAACGGCTGCCAGGCCGGCCCCTACCCGTACTTCTGCGAGTACGTACGGTACGAGCTGCTGACCAACCCGGCGTTCGGCAGGACCGAGCGGATCAGGCAGCGGCGCTTCGCGCAGGGTGGACTGAAGATCAGGACCACGCTGGACCCGAAGGCGCAGGCCGCCGCGGAGAAGGCCGTCAAGAGCCGGGTGTTCGCCTCCGACTACGCCGTGGCCTCCGAGGCGCTGGTGCAGCCGGGCACTGGGCAGATCAAGGCCATGGCGGCCAGCCGCGAGTACGGCCGTTCGGCGAAGAAGAAGCAGATCTCCTACAACCCGGTGGCCGACAAGAGGCACGGCGGCCTCATCGGCTTCCAGGCCGGTTCGACGTTCAAGACCTACACCCTGATCACCGCGCTCCAGCAGGGCATGAAGTTGGACGACGGCATCACCGTCGGCAGCGGCTACACCGCCCCCGGCTACTCCTCGTTCAAGAACTGCGCGGGCGAGAACGTGGGCATCCCGTCGTGGACCGTCACCAACGACGAGGGCTCGGGCGGCTTCAGGACGCTGCGCACCGGCACCTGGGGCTCCGTGAACACGTTCTTCATGGCGCTGGAGCAGCGGGTCGGCCTGTGCGAGACCGTGGAGACCGCCAAGTCGCTCGGCATCAGACGGGCCGACGGCGGGAAGCTGCGGGAGTACGAGACGTTCACGCTCGGCATCAACGAGATGGACCCGGTGACCGTGGCCGGCTCCTACGCCGCCATCGCGGCGCGCGGCAAGTACTGCGCGCCCATGGCCGTCACCGAGGTCGCCGACACCGCCACCGGCGAGGTGACCGCGTACGAGCCGGAGTGCAGGCAGGCGCTGGACCCGGAGATCGCCGACGCCACCGCGGAGATCCTGTCGGGGGTCTTCACCGACGGCACGATGCGGTCGGTCGGCGGCATCGGCCGCCCGGCGGCGGGCAAGACCGGCACCACGGACGGGTACGCCACCGCCTGGTTCGCCGGGTTCACCCCGGATCTGGCCGGGGCGGTCAGCATCGGCGACCCGCGCGGCTCGCAGCGTTACAAGCTGACCGGCGTCACCATCGGCGGCAGGTACTACGGCTCGGTCGCCGGCGCCACCCTGCCGGGGCCGATCTGGAAGGACACCATGATGGCCGCGCTGAAGGGCGTGCCGCCGGCGGAGTTCGTCCCGGTGGACCCGGCCCGGTTCGGCGGGTGCGGCAAGGGCTGCGCCCCCGCCCGCGAGGAGCCGGACGACCAGGAGAACGGCGAGCCGGACGGGCAGCCGGAGACGGACGACACCTTGGACGGGCCGCTGGGCGAGGAACCGGCCGGGCTCGGCGGGCAGTAGCCTGCGACGCATGACCGACAACCGAGTGTCCCCGCCTTTCGTCGCCGACGAGCGCACCATGCTGAACAACTGGCTGGAGTGGCACCGCGGCACCCTCGCCGTCAAGTGCGCGAACCTGTCCGAGGCGCAGTTGCGGCTGCGCTCCACGCCGCCGTCCAGCATGTCGCTGCTCGGCCTGGTCCGGCACATGGCGCATGTGGAGCGGGTCTGGTTCCGGCATGTGCTCGCCGACGAGGACGTGCCCCGGCTGTGGAACAAGGACGAGGCCCCCGACGCCGACTTCGACGACGTGGACACGGCCTCGGCCGAGGAGGCCTTCGCCGTGTGGCAGGCGGAGATCGAGCACGCCCGCGAGGTCTCGGCGGCGTTCTCGCTGGACGCCGTGGGCAAGCGGCAGCGCCACGGCCAGGACTGCTCGCACCGCTGGATCCTCGTGCACATGATCGAGGAGTACGCGCGCCACAACGGCCACGCCGACCTCCTCCGCGAACGCGTCGACGGCGCCACCGGCGAGTAGCCCGCCGCGCCCTTCACGTCAGCGCGGCGGGCGTCAGCGGGACGGCTGGAAGCGCCAACGGGACGGCTGGAAGCGCCAGCGGGTCTGGCCGCCAGCCTGGCCTGGTCGGTGACCCGCTCGGCGAGGGCTGCTGCCCGCGGTTCAGCGGACCGGGAGGTCGTAGGCACGGCGGACGCTGCTGCCCAGCCTGCCGATGTCGGCGCCGTAGACGTGCACCGACACCCCCACCTCGTCACTGGTGTTGAGCACCTTGTGGATGTCGCCGGGCGGCGCGAACCCGCTCACGTCGCCGGGCCGGTTGTCGGACCGCCCGATCTCTACAAGATGGTCGCCCATGTCGCGGTAGAGCGTCTCGTGCTCGATGCCGCTGATGACGGCGAACGCGCACCACGACACGTGGTCATGGATGACCGTGCCCTGGCCGGGCCGCCACACGACGGCCACGACGGAGAAGTCCTCCTGCGCGTGCAGCGTCCGCGAGACGTATCCCTCCGGCGAGCCGGCGCGTTCCTCGGGTGTCAGCAGGTCGAGCGTGTGCAGGCGGTCGCGGAGCAGGTCGGCGACCGCGAAAGCGGTGGCGCGGGCGCCTAGCCCGCGGGTGGTGACGCCGCCGATGCCAGAAACGAGGTCGTCGAGCCCCGGCCGTGCGGTTGCCAATTTCATGGTATCCCCCTAGGGAAAGACGTTAATCTTCCTTCCCCTTCTACGGTGCTACGGATCGACCGATAGGTCCAACAGATGTTTTATGGCTCACCGATAGATATGCTTGATAGATGCTGGACGTCGTACGGCTCCGCGTCCTCGTCGCCGTCGCTCGCAGGGGCTCGCTGACCGCGGCGGCCAAGGACCTGCACTACTCGCAACCCTCCGTGAGCCACCACCTGGCCCGGCTCGAGGCCGAGACCGGCGCCCGGCTCATCCAGCGCGCCGGGCGCGGCATCCGGCTGACGGAGGCCGGCCGGCTGCTCGCCGAGCGCGCCGCCGACATCATCGGGCGGCTCGACGCGACCGCCGACGAGCTGGCCGCCCACGTCGGCCTGCGTTCGGGCCGCGTACGGCTGGCGGCCTTCCCCTCCGCGCTCGGCACGTTCGTCCCGAGGGCGGCCGTGCGGCTGGCCGGCGAGCACCCCGGCCTGCGGCTCTCCCTCACCGAGACCGAGCCGCCGGAGGCGCTCAGGCTGCTGCGGTCCGGACGGGTCGACGTGGCGGTGATGTTCCGCTACGACGACACCGCGCCCGAGGACGGCGGGATCACGCTGATCCACCTGCTCGACGACCCGAGCTACCTGGTGGCGCCCTCCGAGCCCGGCGTGCTGGCCGAGCACGCCGACTCGGCCTGGATCGCGGGCTGCGACACGTGCCGCAGCCACCTGCTCGACATCTGCGCCAAGGCCGGGTTCGAGCCGCGCCTGTCGTTCACCAGCGACGACATCGTGGCCGTCCAGGCGCTGGTCGCGGCGGGCATGGGGGTGACCGTCCTGCCTGGGCTAGCGCTCGGCGCGCACCGCCACCCCGAGGTGGCGGTCGCCGAGATCCCCGGCTCCACCAGGCACGTGTACGCCGCCGTCTACGGCGAGCCGCCCCACCCGCCGGCCACGGAGGCGCTCCTCGCGGCCCTCCGCAAGAGCCTGTGAGTAAAAGCCGTTGACCGGCACTCTTACGATGGCCTCATGCCCGATCTCGCGACCCTCGCCGTGTTCTCCGCGGCCACCCTGGCCATGCTCCTGGTGCCGGGTCCCGCGGTGCTGTTCATCGTCACCCGCAGCGTCGCCCAGGGCAGGTCGGCGGGCCTGGTCTCGGTGCTCGGCGTGCACACGGGCTCGCTCGTCCACATCGCCGGCGCGGCGTTCGGCATCAGCGCGGTGCTGGCCGCCTCGGCCACGGCGTTCACCGTCGTGAAGTATGTGGGCGTGGCCTACCTGGTCTGGCTCGGGCTGCGCAAGCTCATGCACCGGGGAGAGGCCGAGGCGGCGGTCGAGGTCGCCGCGCACTCGAAGCGGCGGATGTTCTGGGAGGGGTTCGTGGTCAACGTGCTCAACCCGAAGACCGCGATCTTCTTCCTGGCGTTCCTGCCCCAGTTCGCCGACCAGCACGCGGGCCCCATCGGGCCGCAGATCCTGGTCCTCGGCGCGGTGTGGATAGTGCTCGGCCTGGCCAGCGACGGCGTCTACGCCCTGCTGTCCTCGGCCCTGGCCGGGCGGATCCGACGCTCCGCCCGGGCCCGCAGGCGCCTCGACGTGGGCAGCGGCGTCGTCTACCTCGGCCTGGCCGCCTGGCTCACCGCCGCGAAGAACTGAGCGCCGGGCCGCGGGGTCAGGCCCCGGCGGCCTCGACCGTCCGCCGCGCCCACCTGTAGTCGGCCTTGCCCGCCGGCGAGCGCACCATCTCGGGCACGAACGCGTACGTGCGCGGCACCTTGTAGCCCGACAGCCGCTGCCTGCAGTGCGCGTCGAGCTCGTCGGCGGTGACCTCGGCGCCCTCCCTGGGCTCGACCACGGCCGCCACCCTGCTCCCCCACCGGTCGTCGTCCACGCCGGTCACCACCGCGTCGAACACGGCCGGGTGCCCCTTGAGCACGGCCTCGACCTCCTCGGGGAACACCTTCTCGCCCCCGGTGTTGATGCACTGCGACCCGCGCCCGAACACGTTCACGGTGCCGTCGGTGTCGACCGTCGCCAGGTCGCCGGTCAGCAGCCAGCGCGTGCCGCCGGAGTCGGTGACGAACGTGCGCGCGGTCTTGGCCGGGTCGTTGTAGTAGCCGAACGCGATCCGTCCCGCCTTGGCCACCGTGCCGAGCACGCCCGAGCCCGGCTCCACCGGCCGCAGCCGCTCGTCGAGCACGGCCAGCCCGGCGGTGGCGTTGGGCTGGTAGCGCAGGCCCTTCTCGGGCGAGGAGCCCGCCACGCCGGAGGCGGTGTAGCCCGACTCGGTGGAGCCGAAGTTGTCGAGGATCATGACGTTGGGCAGCAGTTCCTGGAGCCGGTCGCGGACGGCCCCGGTCAGGATCGCGCCGGTCGAGCTGACCACGAACAGCGAGGACACGTCGTGGCCACCGGCGGCGAGGCCCTCGGCGAGCGGCCTGGCCATCGCGTCGCCGGTGATGTTCATCGTGAACACCCTCTCGCGCTCGACCGTCCGCCACACGTCCTCGGGGTCGAACCTGCGCACGTAGACCATGGTCGCGCCCATCCACCAGGCGATGAAGGTGGCCATCTGCGCGGCCCCGTGCATCAGCGGCGGCACCGCCATCATCACCATCGGGCCGGCCTTGACCGCCTCGTCGATCACCTCCTGCGGGGTGGCGCGCGGCTCGCCGTACGGGTTGCCGCCGCCGAAGGCCATGAACAGGTCCTCGACGTGCCACATCGCGCCCTTCGGCATGCCGGTCGTGCCGCCGGTGTAGATGATGTAGACGTCCTCGCCGGACCGGGGCGCGAAGCCGCGGTCGGCCTTGCCGCTCTCCAGCGCCATCCAGTACGGCACGGCGCCGGCGATCGACGACTCCCCGCCGACGGAGACGAGGTGCCGCAGCTCCGGCGCCTCAGGGGCGACGGCGGCCACCCGCGCGTCGAACTCCACGTCGTAGAAGAGCGCCCTGATCTCGGAGTCGCGGTAGAGGTAGAGCAGTTCGGACTCGACGTACCGGTAGTTGACGTTGATCGGCACGGCGCGGATCTTCAGGGCCGCCAGCAGCCCGGCGACGTACTCGATGCCGTTGTAGAGGTGCAGCCCCACGTGGTGGCCGGGCTCGACGCCCCGCTCCAGCAGGAAGTGCGCGAGCCGGTTCGCCTCGGCGTCCAGCTCGGCGTAGGTGCGGCGCTCGTCGCCGCAGACGACGGCCACGCGGTCCCCGATCGCGTCGGCTAATCCCTCGAACAGGTCTGCGTGGTTGAACTCCATCAGGGCCTCTCCCGTCCGACGATCCACATCGCGAAGAACTGGGCTCCCCCGCCGTAGGCGTGGCCGAGCGCCAGCCGCGCGCCGTCCACCTGGTGCTCCCCCGCCATCCCGCGCACCTGCAGCGCCGCCTCGGCGAACCTGATCAGCCCGGACGCGCCGATCGGGTTGCTGGACAGCACGCCGCCGGAGGCGTTCCACGGGATGTCGCCGTCCAGCGCCGTGGCCCCCGACTCGGTGAGCTTCCAGCCCTCGCCGTCCGCGGCGAAGCCGAGGTTCTCCAGCCACATCGGCTCGTACCAGGAGAACGGGACGTACACCTCGGCCACGTCGATCTGCCGCCGCGGGTCGGTGACGCCGGCCTGCCGGTAGACGTCGGCGGCGCAGTCCTTGCCCGCCCGCGGGTTGACCGTGTCGCGGCCGGCCCGGAAGATCGGCTCGGAGCGCATGGCGGCGCCGTGCACCCAGGCGGGCGTGCCGGTGACCTTGGCCTCCGACGACAGCACCATCGCGCAGGCGCCGTCGCTGGACGGGCAGGTCTCCAGGTAGCGGATCGGCTCCCACAGCATGGGCGTCGACTCGACCATCCGCCGGTCGATGCCGGGGATCTTGAGGTGGGCGTAGGGGTTCTTGAGCGCGTTGAGCCGGTCCTTGACGGCGACGAGCGTGCCGATGTGGGCGGGGGCGCCGGTTCTGCGCATGTACTCCCTGATGTGCGGAGCGAAGTAGCCGCCCGCGCCCACCACCAGCGAGGCGTTGAACGGCAGGTGCGTGGACAGCGCCCAGGTGGCGTTCGACTCCGACTGCTTCTCGAACGCCACGACGAGCACGCGGTCGTGCACGCCGCCCTGGACGAGGCTGGCCCCGACCAGGCCGGTCGAGCCACCGACGCTGCCCGCGGTGTGCACGCGCATCATCGGCTTGCCCGCCGCGCCGAGCGCGTCGGCGAGGTACGCCTCGGGCATCATCACGCCCTCGAACAGGTCGGGCGCCTTGCCGATGACGACCGCGTCGATGTCCTTGAACGTCAGCCCGGCGTCGTCGAGCGCCCGGATCGCGGCCTCGCGCACGAGCCCGGCGATCGACACGTCGCCGCGTTTGGTCGTGTAGTGGGTCTGCCCGACGCCGATGACCGCGCAGCGGTTCGCCATCTCATGCCTCCAGGACCGTCACGAGGTTGTGCTGCAGGCAGGGCCCGCCGGCGGCGTGGGCCACCGCGCGTTCCGCGGTGCCGTCGTGGACGCGCCGGGCCGCCTCGCCGATGCGGATGAGCCCGGTGGCCATGACGGGGTTGGCGGCCAGCGGGCCGCCGGACGGGTTGATCACCGTGCCGTCGGGGAGTTCGAGCGCCCGGCGCAGGATCAGCTCCTCGTGGGCGAACTGGGCGTGCAGCTCGGCCACGTCGACGGGACCCTTGCCGACGCCGGCGGCCCGTGCGGCGTCGGCGGCCGAGGCGGACTGGGCGAGGTCCCGCATGCCCAGGTAGTGGGGTTCCGTGCGGTGCGCGATGCCACGGATGTGGGCCGGCCGTTCGCACAGCTCCGCGGCCAGGTCCCCGGCCGCGAGCACCACCGCCGCGGCGCCGTCGGTGACGGGCGCGATGTCGGAGGTCTTCAGCGGCTCGACCGCGAACCCTCCGGAGACCTCGTCCGAGCCGGAGACCTCGTCCGAGCCGGAGACCTCGTCCGAGCCGGAGATCTCGTCCGGGAGGTCGAGCGCGTACGGGTTGTCCCTGCCGTCGGCGCGGCTGCGCCGGACGATCTCGTCGAGCTCCGCGCGGTCCGCCCGGAGGGCGGCGGCCTGCAGGGCCGCGTAGGAGAGCTGGTCGAGGCCGAGGGGCGCCAGGTAGTACGGGTCGAGCTGGAGGGTCATGATCGTGCGCAGGTCGCCGAGCGACGACTTGCCGAACCCGTAGACCAGCGCCGAGTCGACGTCGCCGTGCTGGAGGCGCACCCACGCCTCGTACAGCGCCCAGGCGCCGTCCATCTCCACGTGGCTCTCGGAGATCGGCGGCCAGGCGCCGATCGCGTCGAGCGCGGAGACGAACGAGAAGGGCGCGCCCGCGAGGTAGTCGCAGCTCCCCGAGCAGGTGAACCCGAACCTGCGCAACCCGGTGCGCTCCTTGACCTCGTTGATCACGGGCAGGATCAGCTCCGGCTCGGACAGGCCGGTGTCGTGGGCGGTGTGCCGGGTCTGGGCGAAGGCGACGATGGCCACGTCTCTCATGACAGCTCCGCGTCTTCCTCTCCGGTGGGGGTGAACCACCGGACGTTCGCCATGGACAGCGCGCGCTCGCTCTCCGGGACCCATTCGGCGCGCACCCGCATGCCCTGCCGCACCTCGTGCGCGGGCACGCCGCCGACCAGGGCGATCATCGGGACGTCGGCGCCGTCGAGCAGGATGTACGCCGAGACGAACGGCACCTCGGGGGCGCGCGGGTCGGGCAGGTTGTTGATGGCGAACGTGGTGATCGTGCCGGTGTCGGGCAGCTCCACCCGCTGGTCGATGGCGCTGCCGCACTCCGGGCAGGACGCCCGGTAGGGCACGTAGACCTTGTCGCAGGTGGCGCACCTGCCGCCGAGGAACACGCCCCGCCTGATCCCGTCGAGGAAGGTGCGCAGCGCCCCGCCGGCCTGGATGCGGTATTCGGGCCGGATGGGCGAGACGATCCTGGTCACCTCAGGCGCGAAGTGGGATATGTCGGTGATGTGGCCCTGCCGCTGCTGCCGCCAGACGGGCCAGACCCGGGTGCCCGGCGCCAGCGCCTTGGGACTGCCGGCGTCCACGGCGTGCACCAGCGAGGTGTCGGCGCCGTCCAGCCTGATCACGGCCCAGGCGAACGGCCGGTCGAGCGGGTGGCCGTCACGCGGCTCGCGCACCCACGCCGACGCGGTGACGGTCCCGGCGGGGCCCACCTCCACGTACCCGTCGGCGACGGGCTCCCCCGACGCCGGGTCGTACTCCAGGGGCGGCACCAGCACCCTGCCCTCGGCGGTGCGCACGCCGACGATGCGCCCGGCGCGCAGTTCGGTCAGGAACCGCCCGATCACCGGCCCGGTCGTGCGGGTGTAGCCTCCGGGGAACTCCAGCACGTGCCGGGCGACCAGCGGCTCGCTCGTCTCGCTCGTCTCCACAGGATCTCCGTTCTCAGATGGCGCGCTCGTGTCCCTCCCAGTACGGCGCGCGGAGCTTGCGCTTGAGCAGCTTGCCGTTGGGCTCGCGGGGCATCTCCTCGATGAAGTCGATCGACCTGGGCCACTTCATCCTGGCCAGCCGCCCGTCCAGCGAGGCGAGGATCTCGGCGGCCAGCTCGGGACCGGGCACGGCTCCGGAGGCGGGCTCCACCACGGCCTTGATCTGCTCGCCCCACTCCTCGTCGGGGATGCCGAAGACCGCCACGTCCGCCACCTTGGGGTGGATCATGATCTCGTTCTCGATCTCGGCCGGGTAGATGTTGGCCCCGCCGGAGATGATCATGTCGGCCTTGCGGTCGCACAGGAAGAGGAACCCGTCCTCGTCCAGGTAGCCGACGTCGCCGACGGTGAAGAAGTCCTTGAGCCGGTTCGCCTCGGTCTTGGCCGGGTCGCCCTTGTACTCGAAGCCCACCCCCGCCATCTTCATGTAGATCGTGCCGGGGGTCCCGGCGGGCACCGGCCGGCCGTCGTCGTCCACCACGAGCAGCTCGCTGATCGGCCAGGCCCTGCCGACCGTGCCCGGGTGGGACTTCCAGTCCGCAGGCGTGGCCAGGGTGCCGCCGCCCTCGGTGGCCGCGTAGTACTCGTAGACGCAGTCGCCCCACCACTCGAACATCGCCTGCTTCACCGGCACGGGGCAAGGGGCCGCCGCGTGGATCATCCACGTGAGCGACGACAGGTCGTACCTGTGCCGGGTCTCCTCCGGCAGCGCGAGCAGGCGCTTGAAGTGGGTGGGCACGAGGTGCGAGTTGGTGATCCGGTGGCGCTCGCAGAGCCGGAGCGTCTCCTCGGCGTCCCACTTGTCCATGTAGACCAGCGTGTGCCCCATGTGCAGGGCCGTGCCGCCGAACTGGGTGACGGCCGTGTGGTAGTTGGGAGAGGTGACGAGGTGCGCGTTCGGCTGCCCCGCCGTGATGCCGAACAGCCCGAGGAGGAACGTCATCAGCTCGGCCGCGTCGTCCGGGTCGAGCCCGCTCAGCGGGCGCCTGACGCCCTTGGGCTTGCCGGTGGTGCCGGAGGTGTAGTGCATGGCGGCGCCCGCCGTGCGGTCCGCGGGCGCGGTGTGCGGCCGGCCGTCCGTCAGCTCACCGTACGGCCGGAACCCCGGCACGTCGCCGCCGGGTGCGGCGAAGCGGCGCTCCGGCGCGATGGCCTCGGCCGCCCGCGTGCCCTCCGCCGCGTAACGCGGGTGCGCGAAGAACGCCTGGGCCTCGCTGTCGGCCACGATGTAGGCGATCTCCGGCCCGGTCAGGTGCCAGTTGATCGGGGTGTAGTACCAGCCGGCCTGCAGGGCCGCGAGGTAGAGCACGAGCCCGTCCGCCCCGTTCGGCATCAGGCCGCAGACGCCGTCGCCGGGCCGCAACCCGAGCTCGCGCAGCCCGTGCACGAGGCGGTTCGCGCGGGCGAGCAGGTCGCCCGCCCGGTGCCGCGTGCCGTCGGGGTCGACGGCGGCGATCCACTCGGGATCCGCCTGCGCCAGCCTCCAGAAACCGAGCGTGCCCATGGGGATCTCCTCGTCGGTGGTCTCGACACCGGCCTGGACAGGAAGGAGCGAAACAAGAACAAGTTCTTATTTGCCAGGGCAGCGTAACCCGCGACAAGAGGCAGAGCAAGCGCTTGATTACTGCTTTCGCGGCGATCGGCGGGGAGTAGAATCCGTACCTAACAAGCGCTTGATACACCTTCCGGAGGCGTCCGTGGAGCTCCTGCCGATCAGTACCCCCCACTGCCGGGTCGAACGCGACGGCCACGTCGTCGTCGTCACCATGAACCGGCCCGAGGCCCGCAACGCGCTCTCCTCCGACATGCTGATCGGCCTCGCCTCGGCCTGGGCGTACGTGTCGTCGGAGCGTGACGTCCGGGTGGCCGTCCTGACCGGCGCCGAGGGCACGTTCTGCGCCGGGGCCGACCTCAAGGCCATGGGACAGCCCTCCGCCGACCCCGAGGTGCAGGCCCGCGCCGCCCAGATCCCCAACTTCCACTGGAAGGGCCTGCTGCGCGAGGACCTCCCGACCAAGCCGATCGTCTGCGCGGTGGAGGGCTACGCCGTCGCGGGCGGCACCGAGCTGCTCGTCGGGACGGACCTGCGGATCGTGGCCGAGTCGGCCACGCTCGGGCTGTTCGAGGCCAAGCGCGCCCTGTTCCCCATGGGCGGCAGCGCCGTGCGGCTGCCCCGCCAGATCCCGTACTGCCACGCCATGGACCTCCTCCTCACCGGCCGCCCCGTCACGGCCGCCGAGGCGCTGTCGATGGGGCTCGTCAACCGCGTGGTCCCCGACGGCCGGGCGCTCGCGGTGGCCCTTGAGGTCGCGGCCGACGTCGCCGCCTCCGGGCCGCTGGCCGTACAGGCCATCCTGCGCACGTACCGCGACACGCTCGGCCTCTCGGAGCCCGAGGCCTTGAAGGTGTCGGACGACCTCGGCTGGCCGGTGATCGGCTCCGCCGACGCCCGCGAGGGCACCCGCGCCTTCAAGGAGAAGCGCCCGGCCTCGTACAAGGGCGAGTGATGCAGCACCCGGGACTACAGCGGGCTACAGACTCCCGAGGGGTGATCGACACCTGCGTCTACATGGATCTGGCCGACCTTTCCGCAGACGCCCTTCCGGCGCTCCCGGAGATCACGTCCATCACCCTCGCCGAACTGCACCAGGGCGTGGCGATGGCCAAGACGGCGGCCGTAAGGGCGGCTCGCCTGGAGAAGCTGGGGTCCGCCGTGGGCGACTTCGATCCCCTGCCTTTCGATGCCGGCGCCGCGGCACGATACGGGAGCCTCGTCACCCTCACACTCGCGGCCAAGCGTGACCCCCGTCCGAGACGCGTGGACCTGATGATCGCGGCGATCGCGTCCAGCCAGGGTCTGCCGCTCTACACCTGCGACACCGACGACTTCGTCGGCCTGGAGAGCCTGCTGACGGTCGTTCCCGTGCAGGTCAGGCGTCCGTGATGCGGCCGAGCCGGTCCAGGGCGTCGGTGTACTCCTCCACCAGCGCGTACATGACATCCCGCGTCGAGCGCACCTGGCTGGTGATGCCGATGATCTGCCCGGCCGGGAAGGTCGCCAGCTCCGCGGCGCCGGAACGGCCGATACGGCGCAGAGCGTCCGAGACCAGCATGAACTGCAGGGGCATCGGCAGCGTCCCCGGCGAGCCCGCCGACTCCCAGGCGTCCGTCCACTCGTTCCTGAGGAGCCGGGCGGGCTTTCCCGTCCAGCTACGGGAGCGGACCGTGTCGCGGGAGGTGGCCCGCAGGATGCGCCGCTTGGCCATCTCGGGCGTGTCGGCCTCCTCCACCGTCAGCCAGAGGGAGCCCGTCCAGACGCCCTCGGCGCCCAGGGCCATGGCGGCGGCCATCTGGCGGCCGTCGCCGATGCCGCCCGCCGCCAGCACCGGCACGTCGACCGCGTCAACGACCTGGGGGATCAGCACCATGGTGGTGATCTCGCCGGTGTGACCGCCGGCCTCGGTCCCCTGGGCGACCACTACGTCCACGCCCACCTCCACCTGCTTGAGCGCGTGGCGCGGCGTGGAGGCCAGCGCGGCGACCTTGACGCCGCGGGAGTGGGCGAGATCCACCACGTCGGCCGGGGGCGGGCCGAGGGCGTTGGCGAGGAGGGCGATCGGGTGCCGCAGCGCCACCTCGACCTGCGGGCGCGCCGTGGCGTCGGTCCAGCCGAGCAGGACCTTGCCGGGGTCGGCGTCGGAGGACAGCGGCGGCACGCCGTGGGCGGCCAGCAGGTCCTCCACGAAGCGCCGGTGCCCCTCGGGGATCATCGACTGCAGCCGCCCCACCAGCTCGTCGGCGGCGAACCCGGCGCCCTCGTAGGAGGCGGGCATGACCACGTCCACACCGTAGGGCCTGCCGTCGACGTGGTCGTCGATCCACTTGAGCTCCATCTCGAGCTCTTCGGGGGTGAAGTAGAGAGCGCCGAGCACGCCCATCCCGCCGGCGCGGCTGACCGCGGCGACGACGTCGCGGCAGTGGCTGAACGCGAAAATGGGCAGCTCGATTCCGAACATGTCCGTGACACGTGTCCGCATGGCCCGACGATACGACCACATAATGCAAACTGCAACGTGTTCTACTAGAGCCCCTTTCGTCGGTACCGACCAGTAACATAGGATGAGAACGTGTTCTAGCTACGCTCTGTGACGGCGGCCCGGCACGAAAAAGGGCCCGCACGGCGGCGGGCCCTGGGAGGGAAAGCGGGTCAGGCGGCGGCGCGGCGACGGCCCAGGAGGACGCCAAGCAGCACCAGTCCGGCGCCCACGACCAGCAGGACGAGCGGGATGACGTTGCGCAGCAGGTTGATCTGGCTCTTGCCCTCCTGCGCCGACTTGACCAGGCCCGCGACCGTCCCCTCGGTCATCATGGCGGTGGCGACGAAGGCGGGCGAGCGCTCGATGCCGTCCTGGGTCTTGAGCACCTCGTGCCGCTGCTGCTCCTGCTTGACGGGGGCGCCGGTGGTGGGCTCGATCCAGTACGTGACCTTGCCGTCGTACCAGCGGTCCACCTGCACGTCACCCGTGCTGGTCATGCCGAGCACGGAGGCCGGGGCGGTGAGTGTCACCGTCTTCGTCGGCGGCACGGTCTGCTCGAAGACGTAGACGGGCAGGCCGTTGACGTTGTCCTCGCGGACGAAGTGGGCGTCGAACGCCTGGCGGGCGGTGGAGTTGAACACCCTGTACGTCTTCTTCTGCGCGTCGAAGGGGAACTTGTAGATCTGGCCCTCCAGCGTCACCGGGGCCCTGGCGACGTTGACGCCGCAGCAGTTGAGGCCCACACCGGTGTACTTGTCGAAGGCGCTGCGCCGCTCGCTCATGTCGATCTGGCGCCGGCCGTTGGTGACGTCGTTCACCACCGTGGCCTCGTCCCAGACCACCCGTGAGGAGTTGGCCTCCTTCACGTCGCCGCGCGTGGTGACGATGATGTCGAGGTCGGCCGTCAGCACCTTGAGATCCTGGCGGGAGAAGTACTGGGCGCCCTTCGCCTCCAGGCGCGAGATGCCGAACTGGTTCGCCGGGGCGGAAATGATCTTCCCGGCCGCCCAGAACTTCAGCAGGGGCGCCAGCGCGATGAAGAAGGCGCCGACCCCGATGAGGACGAGCGTGGAGATACGACCCATCAAAGGCCTCCGCGATCCTAGAACCTGTTGTCGTCTTGCCGGAACGTCAGGGATCAAAGTATGACAGTGAGTGACATGCGTCACCGCCCGGTACGGAGCCGCAATCAAATTGATAGAAACAGGTTCTAACGTGGACCTCCCTATGGAAGCTGAAAAGATGCCCATGCGCGCGGACTTGGCGCGGTCCATCCGGCTGTTCCGGGCGTTCCGCACCGAGCAGGACGACGGCCAGGGCTACTACACGGCACTGGCCGCCGACACGGCCGCGCTGCTGCGCCGGTACACCGACCTCCGCGACAGTCTCGTGCTCGACGTGGGGGGCGGGCCGGGCTTCTTCGCCTCGGAGTTCCGCCGCCACGGCGCCCGCTGCGTGTGCGTGGACGTGGACGCGGGCGAGCTGGCCGGGCAGGGCGCGCCCAGCGGCGGCGTGCTCGGCAGCGCCCTCGACCTGCCGGTCCGGACCTCGTCCGTCGACGTCTGCTTCTCCTCCAACGTGCTGGAGCACGTCCCGCGGCCGTGGCGGATGGCGTCGGAGATGGTCAGGGTGACCAGGCCCGGCGGGCTGGTGTTCCTGGCCTACACGAACTGGCTCTCCCCCTGGGGCGGACACGAGACGTCGCCCTGGCACTACCTCGGCGGCGACCTGGCCGCCAGGAAGTACGAGGAGAGGCACGGCAAGCCGCCGAAGAACCACTACGGGCAGAGCCTCTACCCCGTCTCGGTCGCCCACGGCCTGCGCTGGGCCAAGGGCGAGGGGCGGGCGGAGCTGCTCGACGCCTTCCCCCGCTACCTGCCCCGGTGGTACCGCCCGATGCTCAAGGTCCCGATCGTCAGGGAGTTCGCCACATGGAATCTGGTCCTGGTCCTGAGAAAGCGCCCGTGACAGCGGCCGAGCCCCACCCCGTCGAGCCCGCCCCGCTGACCGAGCCCGCCCGCAGGGACGCGGCGCTCGACGGCATCCGCGCTCTGGCCGCGCTCGGCGTCTGGGTGCTGCACGTGGCGGGCAACACCGGCGTCATGTACCGGGAGGGCATGTTCGCCTGGATGACGACCAGGCTGGGCATCGCCGTTCCCGTCTTCTTCCTGCTCTCCGGCCTGCTGCTCTACCGGCCGTGGGCGCGGGCCGTGCTGGAAGGCACGCCCGTGCCCCGGCCGGGCCGCTACCTGTGGCGCCGGGTGCTGCGGGTGATGCCCGCCTACTGGGTGGTCACGGTGCTGGCCCTGGCGGCGTGGAGCTGGAGCGCGCTCGACTGGGCCGACTGGGCCAAGTGGCTCCTCCTGATGCAGAACTACTTCGAGCAGGAGCGCGCCCCCGACGGCCTGTACCAGATGTGGACCATGCCGATCGAGATGGCGTTCTACCTGTCGCTGCCCGCGCTCGCCTGGCTGCTGCACCGGTGGGCGCGAACGGGCGGGACCGAAGCGGGCGGGGCGGGCGGCAGGGCGGTGCGGCTGCTCGCGGGCATCGCCGTGCTGCCGCTGATCTCGGTGCTCAGCGTGGTCCTGTCCCACACGCTGGAACAGCCGCAGCTCGCCCTGTGGCTGCCGCACCACCTGATCTACTTCGCCGCCGGGATGGCGATGGCGGTGCTCTCGGTGTGGATCAGGGAGAGCAGGGCGATCGACGCGCTGGCGCCGCAGCTTCTGGTGCTGGCGGTGCTGCTGTACGCGGTGCTGAGCACGGAGCTGGCGGGACCGCGCACGCTCACGCTGCCGTCCATGGGCCAGTCGCTGTGGCGGATGTTCCTGGAGGCCGTGGTGGCGATCCTGGTGGTCGGGCCGTTCGCGCTCGCGGCCCGGCACGACTCGCTCAGGCACCGCGTGCTGGGCAACCCGGTCACCGCCTACCTGGGCCGGATCTCCTACAGCTTCTTCCTCTGGCACGCGCCGGTGATCACCCTCTATTACAAGGCCACCGGCACCGAGCCGTTCAGCGGCGACTTCGTCAAGGTGGCGATCCTGACGTTCGCCGGCAGCATGCTGCTGAGCGTCGCGAGCTACCACCTCATCGAGGAGAACGCGCTCAGGCTGACCGGGCGCTCGA
Organism: Nonomuraea lactucae; assembly: GCF_003313395.1. GTDB lineage: Bacteria > Actinomycetota > Actinomycetes > Streptosporangiales > Streptosporangiaceae > Nonomuraea > Nonomuraea lactucae. The sequence continues at coordinate 16,927 of NZ_QNFZ01000199.1, forward strand.
CAGCACCGGCTCCGCCTCCTCCAGCTCCGGAGGGGGCTCGCCCGGCGGCTCCGGTTCCGTGACGAGCTGGGCGAAGAGCACGCCCATGGCCGCGCAGGCGAGGAGCTGCGGCACGTGGTCGGCAAGCAGGTCGACGTCGGCCGCGTAGTCCCGCAGCGCCATCGCCACGGCCAGCGACGCCGTGGCCCCGCCGAACAGCCCGGCGGCCAGCCAGTGCACGCCCGGCACCCACCCCCGCAGCCAGAGGGTGGCCACCACGGCGCCGAGCACGACCACCATGCCCTGCCAGCCGGCCACCCAGCCGCCGAACGCCAGCCCCAGAGCGATCACGTACGGCACCCGCCACGCGGACAGGCGTGAGACCGAGGCGGGAGCGGTCTCCAGCACGTGCTCGGGCCGCGGGCCGCGCATGACCAGGGCGAGGGCGGCGAGCAGCGCGATCCCGACGAGCCCGAGCGCGAGCCCGAGCCAGTAGGGCCGGTCCGGCCCGTAGTCGAGCCGCACGGTGCCCGAGGTGCCCGCGGGCAGCTCCCATGCCTGCTTCCAGCCGTCGATCCGGGCGGGCTTCAGCGTCCGGCCGTTCAGGGTTGCCCGCCAGCCGGCGTTGAAGTTCTCGTTGACCACGAGGAAGGAGTCCTTGGGCGCGTTCACCCGCACCTCGCGCAGGGACGGGGACCAGGTGCCCGGCGCGGCGGCGCCCTCGACCGGGAGGGGCTGTTCGGGCGGCGAGCCGACGACCAGGTTGGTGACCGCGAACGGGTCCCAGCCCGCGGCGCGCACCCGGTTGTCACCCGCCGCCAGCGTGACCCCGGAGCAGCCCGTGAACCGCACCGGCCGCTGTTCGAGCAGGTCGGCGTAGGTGCCGTTGACCCGCGTCCGGATGATCTTGCCGTTCACCCGGAGCTCGGGGCCGCGCCCGCAGGCGAGCCTGAACGGGATGCCCTCCGGCCGGCTCGCCGGGCTGACGCCGGGCACGATGAGCTCGGTGACCTGGATCCGGCGCGAGACCGGGTAGAAGCGCAGCTTGAGCTGGGTGGTGGAGAGCGGCTTGAACGTGAGGTAGCCACGCGCGTCCACCCGGCCGCTGCGCAGGACGCCCTTGTCGCCCGCCACGATCATGTCGAGCGGCTGCTTGTCGCCGCCCGGCCGGGCGACCTGGATGCGGGAGACGGTGCGCCTGCCCTGCCAGCGGAGGGTGAGCGTGGGCTCGCCGTCGTTCGGCGACGGGATCCAGGTGGTGGAGGCGTCCGCGTCGAAGGCCGATCTCGGCGCCACCACGGGGTCCTTGCTGACCTGCGACGACCCCTCGACCCGGGTGAGGTCGGAAGTGAGGCGGGTGTAGCGGTCGACGAGCGCGGAGTCGCGCAGCACGGCGGTGCCGCGCACCTCGGCGGGGCGCCCGCGTTCGGCGGTGAAGGTCCGGTCGAAGCCGGCGCCCTCCTCGTCCGGCCTGACGAGCAGCGGGTTGCAGACCCACCGGTGGCGGTTGCGCATGCACCGGGGGCGGGCGTCGAGCCCGCGGTCCATCACGAAGACGTCGCCGCCCTTGCCTGGCATCCGGATCGTGCGGCCGGGCAGGATCCCCGGGATCGTGATCTCGCTGATGCCGACCCGCTGGACGAAGCTCCACCGCTTGCCGTACGTCTCCAGGACCTCGATCCGCACCCAGCTCGTCGCGCCCGGCGGGGTGCGCAGCCATTGCGGGTCGTTGGTCCGCGGGACGTCCTGGACCACGCGGCCCCCGGCGGTCTCCACGGCCACCCTCTTGATCGACTGGCCGAGCAGCACGTTGTTGGTGAACGTCACCTGGAGGCGCGGGATCGCCCGCTCCTGCGGCAGGTCGACGCGGAGCCACTCGCCCTGGGGCCGGTTCCAGCCGCCGCTCTCCCAGCCGGTCTCGTAGTCGCCGTCCATGGCCGCCCACGGGCCGCGCCCGGGGGTGCTGAGCCCGGCGATGGCGTCGGCGTCGGCGACCGAGGAGGAGGCGGTGATGGCGGAGATGCCCTGGTACTCGGCGGTGGCGGCCTCGTCCAGCCAGCCGTCCTCCAGCAGGTCGAGCTCCCTGACGCCGGTGAAGTCGGCGCGCCGGTCGGCGGTCAGGGTGGGAGTCCAGTTCGTCCGGATCTCACCGAACTGCCGCTCGCGCAGCCGGAGCCCGTCGCTCACCACGGTCGGCACCTCGTGCTTGCCCGCGTCGTCGTTCACCAGCACGGGTCCGGTGCCGAGCAGGCCGAGGTCGCCCATGGTGAGCAGCGAGTCGGGCCCGCCGCGCACCCGCAGCGCCTCGCCCGCCGGCTGCACCTCGACCAGTTCGGAGCCGCCCGCCACCTCGTACAGTTCCAGCGCCGGGAACGGCCAGTCGACGGAGTCGACCACATCGTCGGTGACGGCGTCGCCGACCTCGCCGCCGAACGAGCGGATCCGGGTGATGCCGGGCGACTCGCGCAGCGCCTCGTGGATCCTGGTCGGCCAGGCGCCCTGGAGCTGGGCCCGGATCAGGTCGTTCCGCACGAGCAGGTAGTGCACGCCCATCCTGCGCAGCACCTCGGTCAGCCCCGCCGAACCGTGCCCGGCGGTGAGCCGCTGGTCGATGGCGTCGAGCAGCCTGGTCATGCCCACGGATCCGGCGGCCGTGACCTGGCGGGCGGTCCAGCGGGCCCGGAAGAGCGGCTGCATGGGGTCGTCCATCGGCCTGCCCCACAGGTACTCGCCGAACTTGGCGCCGGGCACGACCAGCACGCCGTCGTCGCCGGCGTTCTCGTTGACCCAGGCCGCCGCCTCCCGCCAGTAGAGCGGCACCTCCTTGAACGTGCCCGGAGCGGCCAGCCCCTGGTTGAAGACCGGCAGCACGAGCCCGGCGAACGACAGCAGGGCCACCGTGCGCACCGGCAGCCGGATCCGGCCCGCGACCACCGCCAGCAGGTGCGCCAGCCCGAACGCCAGCGGCAACCGCACCAGCGGGTCCAGCTTGCGCAGGTTGCGCAGCGGCGCGAGCGGCCCGTCGAGCAGCCACCGGACCGGCTCGGCGACGATCGGCTCCAGCGCGCTGGTGTGGCCGGCGACCAGCGCGGCCACGCCGGCCACGAACAGCCCGATGACGAAGCCCTTGGCGGGCAGGTCGCGCCGGGCCAGCCCGGCGACGCCGAGCGCGGCGAGCAGCCCGGTGGCCACGACCATCCCGGCCGAGGTGGCGATGGCGTAGCCGGCCGGCTGCTCGGACACGCCGCCGACGGTCAGGTAGCGCACCCAGTCGGACGCGCCGCGCAGCACGTTGGTGAGCGACGTGACCTGGGTGGTGGTCGAGGCCGACTCGGTGTACGGGAGGAACGAGAAGGCGTAGCGGCCGACGAGCAGCAGCGGCAGCCACCAGAACAGGGTGGCCACCGCGACCGCGCCGGTCCACCAGCCGAGCATCCGCCAGCGGGGCACCGGTTTCGGCCGGGTGAGGATGTAGGCGACCGGGGCGGCGAGCACGGCGAGCACCGCCACCGCGTTCACGCCGCCGCAGAGCGCCACGGCCAGGCCCGACCTGATCGCGCCCCGGGCGCGCTGGCCGGTCTCCGCCGCGGTGAGCAGCGGGATCAGGATCCACGGCAGCATCGCGGCGGGCAGCCACTCGATCGAGATCTCGCCGAGGATGGACAGCGCGCGCGGCGCCAGCGCGTACGCCAGCGCGCCGACGATCCTGGTGCCCGGCGTGCCGATGCCGAGCTGCCTGGCCAGCCGCTCCACGCCCAGGAACGCCACGCACAGCAGCACCGTCAGCCAGAGCCGCTGCGTCACCCACGCCGGGAGGCCGACCAGGTCGCCGAGGGCGAAGAACGGCCCCATCGGGAAGAGGTAGCCGGCCGCCTGGTTCTGCAACTGGCCGAAGTGCTGCAGGTCCCACAGGTGGGCCGCGCGCTCCAGCCAGCCGATCGGGTTCAGCGCGAGATCGATCTTGGTGTCGCCGATGACGCTGCCCGGCTTCGTGGTGAACGTCAGGACGGCGAAACCGAGACAGCAGATCGCCAGCCAGAGCCGATGTCGTACCTTCTCGCTCACCGCTCCTCCCAGGTGGGCGGGGTCCGTCCAAGCAGCAGGGCGGCCATGAGCTCGGCGCTGCGCTCCCAGCGGAAGCGGGCCGCCCAGTCGCGGCATCGCGCGCCGTAGTCCTCGCGATGGCCGTCTTCCAGCTCGTCCAGGGCCGCGGCGATGCCCTTGGCCAGGTCCGCGCCCTCGGGCACGAGCCAGCCGGTCTCGCCATGCCGTACGGCGTCGCGCAGCCCGTCCACGTCGAAGGCGACGGTCGGTACGCCCACCGCCGCGGCCTCCAGGACGCACAGTCCCCAGCCCTCGCCCTGTGAGGTGTTCACCTGCAGCCAGGCGGAGGCGATGAGGCGTTCCTTGTCCTGTTCGGGCAGGTATCCGTGCATGGTGACGCCCGCGGGCAGCCGGGCGCGCAGGCGCGCCTCCTCCGGGCCGCGGCCGACGATGTCCACGGTCAGGCCGGGCCGACGTTCCCTGAGCTCCTCCACCGCGTCGAGGAGCAGGTCCACGCGCTTGTGCGCGACGAGCCTGCCCACGCAGACCAGGCGGGGCGCCGGGCCGCCCGGCGGGAGGCGCGCGGGCGAGGGGGCGTTCACGCCGTTGGGGATGACGTGGATCCGCCCCGCCCAGCCGAGCCGCTCGCGCATGGCGCTCACCGTCGAGGGCGACACGGCCACGCTCTCGTGCCGCCGGTACGTCCACCGGGACACCGGCCCCTCCAGGAACCGGCCCACGGCCGCCAGCCAGCGCGGCAGGTGCACGCCGAACTGCCGGTCGTGCACGTGGTGGACGACGCAGATGATCCTGGTGCGGCGGGCCAGCACCCAGGGGCTGAAGAAGGGGATGCCGTTCTGGCAGTCGAGCACCGCGTCGAACAGGCCGCGCCGGAGCAGCAGCCAGAGCAGCACCCGGGCGTAGACGGTGAACGGGCCGCCCATGCGGGCGATCCTGACCCCGTCGATCCGCTCACCCCTCCGCTGCCCGGAGGCGCGGGCGGTGACGAAGCAGACCCGGTGCCCCGCCGCCGCGAAGCGGCGCGCCATCTCCCAGGCGTACGTCTCCGCGCCACCGGCGGCCGGGTGCCACGGATCACGCCAGTTGACGACGGCGACGTTCACGGATACCCGACGGGATCGAGCGGCGACTCCCAGGCGGGCCGGGCGGCGGAGCGCGGCTCGATGCGCAGGGTCAGCCAGATCCTGCCGAGCTCCAGCATGATGCCCAGGCTGTGCCGGGCCGGCGAGAAGCGCGAGCCGGGGATGTCGCGCCACTGTACCGGGATCTCGTGGACGCTCGCGCCGCGCTCGACGCACCGGGCGAGCAGCTCGACGTCGAAGGCGAAGCCGGGCGTGCGCAGCCGGGCGGCGACCTCGCGGACGAGCGGGCCGTCGAAGAACTTGAAGCCGCACTGCGTGTCGCTCACGCCGCGGACGAGCACCCTGGCCAGCGAGCGGAAGCCGACGGCGCCCAGCTCGCGGACCCGGCTGTGCCGGTTCTCCACGTCGGAGAAGGAGTGCGCGCGCGAGCCCACGACCACCCGCTCACCGGTGAGCAGCAGGCCGAAGGCGACGTCGATCGCGCCGAGGTCAGTCGCCATGTCGGCGTCGCAGAACCCGACGAAGGGGGCTCGGGTCCGCAGCAGCCCGGCGCGCACGGCGGCACCCTTGCCGGGGATCCCGCAATGGACCAGGCGGACCGGCACCGGTCCGCGCGGCCAGGTCCTGACGATCTCGGCGGTGGCGTCCGTACTGTTGTTGTCGACCACGATCACGGCGGTCGGGAACGGCATGCGGGCAAGCTTCGCGCACAGCTGCAAGAGCCCTCCGGGGAGTCGTCCTTCCTCGTTGAACGCTGGAACGACGATCTCGAGCAGTGGTCGTCGGCTCGTCCTCTCGTCCCCTTGGAAGGAGGGCGGCATGGCGGCTCGGGCTTACCGGTCGCCGTAGTTGTAGAGCGGCTGGTTGACCGGCGTGGCCGTGGCACCCGTGAAGGTGATGGTCGCGACCGTCGCCACGAGGGCGGCGGTGGCAACGCCTATCATCGCCGCCAAGAGGATCTTGATCACGGGGGGTTTCCTCCTAGTGCGAGGCGTGCTGTGGGGAACGTCACACCAACCTAGAACCAATTCTTGCTACTCGGAAGTAGCTAAATGAAATCTTAATAAACCCAATGATCAATGGGCCATTTCGGACGAACCTTGGGCCACCCTACCGCCGAAACGGTAGAGTCGCAGCTCAGCGCCGTCTATGACCAGCTCGGCCCCCTGGAGCCACCTCGCGAACCGCTGCCGCTCCCAGGGGCTCCCGGCGTCCACCACGACGTACCGGAAGCCCATGCCGGACAGCTCAGGCGAGGATCTTTCTAGTACACGTTCTACTATCTGGGCCCGCTCGTCCTCGCTCGGCACCACCCTGGATCCGACGCGCACGGTGTCGTTCGCGACCACGTCCCGGCCAGGGACGGCGAAGAACCTCTGCGCGGGGTCCAGCACCGCCCGGCCGCCGTTCCAGGGGAAGCGCCGGTAGGACTCGAACGGCAGGACCAGGATGTCGCCGGGGTCGCCGTCACGCCGGATCACCTCGCGGGCGGCTGTCCACTCCAGCGGGTACGCGACGGCCCGCAGCGCCCCCGCGGCGCCCCACGCCAGGGTGGGCAGCACGGCCAGCGGCACCAGGAGCATCAGCCCGGCCCACGCGGGCACCCGGCCCACCTCCCCCGCCTCCCGTGACTCCCCGTCCGGCGCGGG
>NZ_QNFZ01000197.1 GCF_003313395.1 Nonomuraea lactucae
AAGGCGTGCCGCTGCTCCAGCAGACCTTCCAGAGCACCGGCTACGTCGACAAGCTCGGCGACACCCCCCAGCGGTAAGCACGAGACGAGCGTGGGGACCCGCCCAGGGGCCGGGTCCCCACGCTCGGCGCTCGTGTGCGGGGCGAGGGGCGCAGGCGCCCGGCCTTCGACGGGATCCCGCCCAGGTCAGGGCGCCTGGGCCAGGGTGAAGCGGACCTCGCGGGTCGCCGGATCGGCCCGCGCCAGCCGTACCGTGACGCGCCCGCCCAGGGGGAGGTCGCCGTCGCAGCGGGCGATCACCGCGGGGTCGGCGAGTTGGATCCGGCCGCCCTCGCGCCGCTCGTCCACGTCGATCACCACCGCCTCGAACGGCTCGCCCAGCCGGTCGCGCAGCAGGAACGCCTCAACCAGGTCCACGCACGCCCGCTCCACGGCACCCGAGCGGCGGCCCGACGCCGACATGAGGCCGGGCAGCTCCCCCAGTGCCTTCTCCACGTCGCCGGGCACCGGCTCGCCGGCCGCCACGGCCAGGCACACCTCCGTGGCGTACCGGTCGGCCAGGCGCCGCAGCGGGGCCGTCACGTGCGCGTACGGCGCTCCCACCGCGGCGTGGTCGGCCAGCGGGGGAGGCGCGCCGTCGAACGCCACGTAGCCGGAGCCGCGCAGCAGCACCCTCGACTCGTGCAGGAACGCCGCCTGCCGCGGGCTCTTCGGATCCAGGCCGTGCACCACCTGGCCGTAGGAGGCGCCCTCCGGCCAGGTGACGCCCAGGGCGGCCGCCACCCTGCGGACCCTGTCGAGGTCCCCGGGCCGCGGCGCGGGCAGCACACGCAGCACGCCGATCTCCGCGTCGAGCATCATGGAGGCCGCCGCCATGCCGGTGAGCAGGGAGATCTGCGCGTTCCACGCCTCGGCGGGCAGCGGCAGCCGGTAGTCGAGCCGGTAGCCGTCGCCGTCGGGCACCACCTCCTGCTCGGGGGTGGGCAGCGTGACGCCGCCGCGTTCGCGCTCCAGCTCCAGCCTGAGCGTGCCGATCTCGGCCAGCAGCGCGAGCGTGCCGTCGGCGGTGCCGGTCTCGACGGCGGCCTGGACGTAGGCGTAGTCGAGCCGTTCGCGGCTGCGCACCTGCGCCCGCTGCACGTCGGCGCCCACCGTGCGGCCCTCCGCGTCGAGGTCGATCCGCCACACCACCGCCGGGCGGGAGGCGCCCGGCAGCAGGCTCGCCGCGCCCTCGGACAGCACCCTCGGGTGCAGCGGCACCGAGCCGGTGGGCAGGTAGACGGTCTCGCCGCGGGCGCGGGCCTCGCCGTCCACCGCGCCGCCCGGCCGTACGAACGCGCCCACGTCGGCGATGGCGTACCAGACGCGGAAGCCGCCGCGCAGCCGTTCGAGGTGGACGGCCTGGTCGAGGTCCATCGCGCCGGGCGGGTCGATCGTGACGAACGGCAGGCCGGTCAGGTCTTTGCCGGACAGCCTGGGCACCTCGGCGACCCAGTCGGCCTCGTCGAGCACCGGCCGGGGGAATCCGGAGGGCAGCCCGGACTCGCGCATGATGCGTGCGAAGCCGTCCTCAAGGCGCGCTGGGACGTCGCCGGGGACCTGCACGCTCGTCTTCGACACACGCCTCAACCTACCGAACCCACCTTCCCCACCCGCCACACCCTGCCCCGCCACACCCTGCCCCGCCACAGACCCTTCCCACCGACACCGTCTTCCCGCGGGGATCCCGTGCTTCCCGCGGGGATCCCGTGCTTCCCGCGGGGACCCCGTGCGCCGCCTCCCGCACACGCCGAGTGGGCGCGCCGGGCGGGCCGGTGGCGGCCTGGTGCTCCTCCGCCACGGTCACCCTCCCCGGCCTCTGGGCGGCCCCGTACCGGGCCGCGGGGCCGTGCCCGCCGCACGCGTACCCGAGCGGCCGGGGGAGGGCGGCCTTCAGTGGGAAGGCAAGGCGGAGGGCCCAGGCGGGGACTTTCAGGCTGTCAGGCGGCCAGCGCGTCGAGGAGGCGGTTGAGGGGGCTGTCGAGGCCGTGGCGGTCGGCGAGCCGTACCAGGGCCTCGGGGTCGCGGGGCTTGGCGGGCAGGGAGAGCTCGGCGGCGGGCAGCGGCGCGTCGGAGGCGACCTCCACCACGGCCGGGGCGACTTCGAGGTAGTCGCGGGCGGCGGCCAGCCGGGTGCGGCTGCCCGCGGGGAAGCCGTCCGTGACACCCGCGTCGAGGGCGGCCAGCAGCGCGTCCAGGGAGCCGAAGCGGGTGATGAGGGAGGCGGCCGTCTTCTCGCCGACGCCCGCCACGCCCGGCAGCCCGTCGCTGGGGTCGCCGCGGAGGGTGGCGAAGTCGGCGTACGCGCGGCCCGGGATGCCGTACCTGGCCGTGACGAACGCCTCGTCCACCACCTGCAGGTTGCGGATGCCGCGCGCCGTGTAGAGGACGCGCACCGGACGCGAGTCGTCGACCAGCTGGAACAGGTCGCGGTCGCCGGTCACGATGTCGACGGGCCCGGCGGCCCGGTGGGTGAGGGTGCCGATCACGTCGTCGGCCTCGTAGCCTGGCGCCTCCAGCCGGGCGATGCCGACCGCGTCGAGCACCTCCTCGATGACCGGGATCTGCGGCACCAGCGTATCGGGCACCTCCTCGGCGTCGCCCTGCGCGACGCGGTGCGCCTTGTACGTGGGGATCGCGGCCACCCGGAAGGCGGGCCGCCAGTCCGCGTCCATGGTGGCCGCCAGCTCGTCCGGCGAGTGGGTGCGGACCAGCGTGGCGATCATGTCGATGAGGCCGCGCACCGCGTTGACCGGCGTGCCGTCAGGCCCGGTGATCGACTCGGGGATGCCGTAGAAGGCGCGGAAGTACAGCGACGGGGTGTCCAGAAGCATGAGCACGCCTCTATCGTCGCACTCCGCGCTCCGGCGCCGCGTTGTCGTCGCCCAGGACGCCGACGGCGAGCAGGCAGGCGTCGTCCTCGGGGTTCGGGCCGCCGATGTCGGCCAGCAGGCGGTCCAGCCCGGCGTCGAGGTCGCCGCCCCGCAGCCGCGCGGCGGCCGACAGGACCAGGGCGAGGCCCTCGTCGATGTCGCGGGTACGCCGCTCGACCAGCCCGTCGGTGAACATCAGCAGCAGGTCGCCGTCGCGCAGCCGGGTGCGGGCCAGGTCGTACGGCTGGTCGCAGGTGGCTCCCAGCAGCACGCCGCGCGGCTGGTCCAGGGGCCGGGCGGCGCCGTCGCGAACCAGGATGGGCGCCAGGTTGCCGGCCCTGGCCCAGGTGAACACGCGGGTCCGGGTGTCGAGGTGGCCGATCACGGCGGTGGCGGTCGTGCCCTCCAGGCGGTGGATGGCCAGCTCGTTCAGCCAGGCCAGCAGCCCGCACGCGGGCTCTCCGGTCATCGTCAGCCCGACCAGGGCGTGGCGGAACTGCGCCATGTGCGCGATCGCGGGCAGCCCGTGCCCGGACACGTCGCCGATCGCCAGCAGGACCCGCCCGTCGGGCAGCTGCGCCGCCTCGAACCAGTCGCCGCCGAGGCTCGCGGTCTTCTCGGCGGGCACGTACCGCACCGCGATCCTGGTGCGCGGCAGGTCGAGGCAGCCGGCGGGCTCCGGCAGGATCGCCTCGCGCAGCGCGATCATCACGTGGCGCTCCTCGGCCGCCTTCTCGCGGGCCTCCAGAAGCTGGCGGCGCGACTCGGACATGATGCGCTCGGCGCGGCGGCGGCCCGTGATGTCCTGGATGACCCCGTGCACGCCGCCCGCCCGGCCGGTCGCCTCCGGGGCCGCGGTGCCCGTATCGCTGCCCCTATCGGTGCCCGTGTCGGTGCCCGTGCCCCTGCCCCTGCCTGTGCCCGTGCCCGTGCCCGTGCCGATGTCAGTGCCGGCGGCGGTGGCGGTGGCGGTGGCGGTGAGCTCGGGCAGGCGGCCGGGCATGATCAGGGGTTCCAGGACGACGCGGAGGTTGCGCAGCTCTCCGCCGCGCCGGATGCGGAACTCGGCCTGCGCGGGCCCCGCGCCCCGTGCGACGTTCAGCAGGAGCTGGTCGAGGTGCCGCAGATCGCCCGGCTCGACGTGCGCGGCCAGCTCGGGCAGGCCGACCGGCCCCTCGCGGGGATCACGGCCGAAGATCACATATACCTGGTCGGACCAGGTCGCCTCGCCGGTGCGCAGGTCCCACTCGGCCCAGCCCATGTTGCCCAGCCGCTGGGCGTGGGCCAGCCGTGCGGCAAGAAGCTCGCTCCCCGACTGCCGGGTGGTCTCGGCCGCCTTCTTCGGACGGCGACGTTGCCCCGGCCCGCCGCTCATGACCTCGACCATCAGGCTTCACCCTCGCAAACGCGTGGAACGGGACATTCGCCTCACAATATGCGACCGTGTGGACGCGGAGGGTGGCGTTGGCTTGTCGTGTGGTGAGACCTTTTCGCGGATTTTAGGCGGCGTCATCACGAGTAGATTTGGGGCTGTGACGTCCTCAGCAGACCTGTATCCCGTCTCCCGCCTCGACACCGTCCAGCAGGCCACCGCCAAGGCCGGCGTCGACGCGCTGCTGCTCACCCCGGGCCCCGACCTGCGCTACGTGAGCGGCTACGACGCCAAGCCGCTGGAGCGGCTCACCTGCCTGGTGGTGCCCGCCTCCGGCGAGCCGTACATGATGGTGCCCCGCCTGGAACTGCCCGCCGCGCAGGCGTCGCCCGCCTCGCGGCTCGGGCTGGAGTTCGTGGCGTGGGACGAGACGGACGATCCCTATCGGATCGCGGCCGACCGGCTGGGCGCGGTGGCCACGGTGGGGGTGGCCGACCGGATGTGGGCCATGTCGTCGCTCCGCTTCCGCGAGGTCCTGCCCGGCGCCGAGCAGGTGCTGGCCGGGCGCGTGCTGCGCGGGCTGCGGATGCGCAAGTCGCCGGCCGAGGTGGCCGCGCTGCGCGAGGCGGGGGAGGCGATCGACGCGGTGCACCGGCAGGTGCCCGGCTTCCTGCGGGCCGGCCGCACCGAGCGGGAGGTGGGCAGGGACATCGCCGAGGCCATCCTGGCCGCCGGCCACGCGACGGTCGACTTCGTCATCGTCGCCTCCGGCCCGAACGGCGCGAGCCCGCACCACGACGTCTCCGACCGGGTCATCCAGCCGGGTGAGCCGGTCGTCGTCGACATCGGGGGGCAGTTGCACAACGGCTACTGCTCCGACTCCACCCGCACCTACTGCGTGGGCGAGCCGCCCGCCGACTTCGCCGCCTACTACGAGGTTCTGCGCCGGGCGCAGGAGGCCGCCTGCGCCGCCGTACGGCCGGGCGTGCCGTGCGAGTCGATCGACGCCGCCGCCCGCGACGTCCTCGCCGAGGCGGGCTACGGCGACTACTTCATCCACCGCACCGGCCACGGCATCGGCGTCGAGACCCACGAGGAGCCCTACATCGTCGCCGGCAACGCCGAGCCGATGGAGCCGGGCTTCGCCTTCTCGATCGAGCCGGGCGTCTACCTGCCTGGCAGGCACGGCGCCCGCATCGAGGACATCGTGGTGTGCGGCGGCAGCGGTGCCGAACGCCTCAACGACACCTCTCGTGAATTGGTCATCGTTTAGGAAGAATCTGACACCGTACGACCTCGCAAGGAGTTCCTCACGATGACTGTCGAGCGTGCCCTGCCCACCCCCGAGGCGCACGACCTGATCCAGCTGACACGCGAACTGGTGACCAAGGAGGTCGCGCCACGCGCCGCCGCCGACGAGTCGGCCGGGCGGTTCCCGCGTGAGGTGTTCACCACGCTGGGCGCCGCCGGCCTGCTCGGGCTGCCCTACCCGGAGGAGTACGGCGGGGCCGCCCAGCCGCAGGAGGTCTACCTGCAGGTCGTCGAGGAGCTCGCCGCCGGCTGGCTCGCCGTGGGCCTGGGCGTGTCGGTGCACACGCTGTCGTGCTTCCCGGTGGCGGCGTTCGGCGGTGACGAGCAGAAGGTCGCGCTGCTGCCCGGCATGGTCGGCGGCGACCTGCTCGGCGCCTACTGCCTGTCGGAGCCCCAGTCCGGCTCCGACGCCGCCGCGCTGACCACCAAGGCCGTGCCCGGCCCCGACGGCTACACCGTCGACGGCGTCAAGGCGTGGACCACCCACGGCGGCGTCGCCGACTTCTACACGCTCATGGCCCGCACCGGCGAGCCGGGCACGCGCGGGATCTCCTGCCTGCACGTCCCGGCCGGCCTGGACGGGCTCTCGTTCGCCGCTCCCGAGCGCAAGATGGGCATGCGGTCCTCGCCGACCGCGCAGGTGCGCTTCGACGGTGTACGGCTGCCGACCGCCGCGCTGGTCGGGGCCGAGGGCGAGGGGTTCCGCATCGCCATGGCGGCGCTCGACGGCGGCAGGCTCGGCATCGCGGCCTGCGCGGTGGGCCTGGCCCAGGCCGCCCTCGACGCCGCCACCTCCTACGCCAAGGAGCGGCGCCAGTTCGGCGGCCGGATCGTCGACTTCCAGGGGGTGTCGTTCATGCTGGCCGACATGGCCACGCAGATCGCCGCCGCCCGGGCGCTCTACCTCGACGCCGCCCGGCTGCGCGACGCGGGCCGCCCGTACGGCACGCGGGCGGCGATGGCCAAGCTGTTCGCCACGGACGTGTGCATGAAGGTCACCACGGACGCGGTGCAGGTGTTCGGCGGCTACGGCTACGTGGAGGACTTCCCGGTGGAGCGCTACATGCGCGAGGCCAAGGTGCTGCAGATCGTCGAGGGCACCAACCAGATCCAGCGCCTGGTCATCGGCCGCGCCCTCGCCAGGGGCTGACACCGGGCCGCCTCCGGGGCGTCACCGGGGGCGTTCCTCGTCGTGCCAGCGGCGCAGCCGGCGCAGCACGGCCTGGAGGGTGCCCGTCTCGAGGGCGTGCCCGATCGTCCCGTCGCCGAACCGCTCGCCCCGGACGATCGCCGTGGCCAGCCTGGCCGCGTCGGCCACCGGCGCGTCCTCCAGCCCTCGCCCGCCCGGCCACAGGGGGTTGCCGCGCACCCAGTCGGGCCAGCCGAACACCACCACCACGCCCAGCTCTCCCAGCAGCCCGAGGATCCGCTCGACGGCGTCGCCGTAGACCGGGTAGGGCGCCTGCGTCACGCCCGGCCCGGCCTCCTGCCCGCCGCGCCACGTCACCTCCAGATCGGCCGGGGTGAGCGCGTCGGCCAGGGCGAACAGCTCCCTCCAGCGCTCGCCGGGCTGGGCGGCGAGACGGGCCGCGATCTCCTCGTCCGACGGCCCGGCCGCCAGCAGGGCGCGTTCGAAGGCCGCGTACACGTCGGCGGTGAACAGCACGAACCGTGCCTCCGCCACCCGCGTGCGAGCCGCCCGCACCGTGGTGACGGCTACGCGGGCGGCGTCGTCGGAGGGCCAGCCGTAGACGCCGGCGGAGACCGCGGGCAGGGCCACGGTGGCGGCGCCGAGCTCGTCGGCCACCCGGAGGGCCTCCCGGTAGCAGGAGGCCAGCAGGTGCGAGCGGTCCTCGGCGCGTGAGTGGACGGGGCCGACCGTGTGGATCACCCACCGGGCCGGCAGGTCGCCCGCGGTCGTGGCCACCGCCTGCCCCACCGGCAGGCCCTCGCCGTACCGTGAGGACCGCAGCGTGCGGCACTCCTCCAGGATGGCCGGCCCGCCGCGCCGGTGGATCGCGCCGTCAACGCCGCCACCGCCCATGAGTGAGGAGTTGGCGGCGTTGACGACGGCGTCGACAGGCTGCTCGGTGATGTCTCCGTGGACGAGCGTGATCCTCATGACTGCTCCGGGCCGTGGGGCGGTTGCTCCCATTCTCGCCGTTCCTGGCGCTCGTCCGGCTGGGCGGTCCCGTGCGTGGCCACCGCCCGCGCGCCTTGCCCCGGAAGTGTTGATCATGTGACAATTCGCGTGCGAGGGATGACAGCCGGACAGTGGGGGTGGCCGCCCGTGATCCGCGTGCCGACTGAGCGGCTCTAGATGCCGGACGGCGAGCTGGACGAGGCTTTCGAGGTGGGCAGGGCGTGCGCGCTCGCCGCCGAGTGCGGCAGGGATCTGCGGCGCTGCGCCCAGATGTACGGCGGGCTGTTCCCGGCGGCGGCCTTCGATCCCGACCTCTACACTTCGCTCACGCTGGCCGGAGCCTTCAGTTCGCCATGGAGCACCGCCGGCGGGCTGAAGGTCGCCAACCGGGCCGCGCTCTGGGTGTTGGCCGTGGACCGGCTGGTCGACCACACCTCCACCGACCGCGACCAGGTCGAGGACCTGGTCCACGACTGCTTGGCCGTCGCCGACGGCGCGGTGCCCCGCGCGGCGGTGACCCGCTTCCTGGCCGACCTGCGCGACGAGCTGGACACCGTCGAGGACTTCGGGCGGCTGCACGGCCTCTGGCGCGACCAGCTCGCCACCATGCTCACGGCGATGGCCAGGGCCTGGGTCTGGCGCGACAGGCGGGACGTGCCCACGTTCGGCCGGTACGTGGACAACGCCGACAGCCGCGGCTCGTGCTTCGTGGACCTCTCGCACTGGATCTACGCGGGCGACGAGTGGGCCAGGCGGCACCTGGACGAGCTGCGGCCCGTCAGCGCGCACGTCCAGCGTTATCTGCACCTGCTCGGTGACCTGGCCTCCTACCGCAAGGACGTCAACTGGGGCGACCTGAACGTGCTCATGCTCGGCGTCAGCCGCTCCCATGTGGCGGACGCGATGGCGGAGCTGGAGGGAGAGGCGGCCGACCTGATCGGCGGCCTGCGCGAGCGGAGTCCCCGCACGGCCGCCTACCTGCGGCGCAGGATGGGCTTCCACGCCGGATTCCACGGGGTCGCCCGGTAGCGGGCGGCGGACGGGCGTACGCGAGGCTCCCGCGGCCGACGGGCGTACGCGAGGCTCCCGCCGCCGACGGGAGCGGCGGCGCGGAGGAGTGGTTCCGGTGTGATTTACGACATGTTGATTTTTGAACTGTTTTGTGGCTTGAGGGGAATTTGTGGCATTGCTAGGGTGACTTGGTGTCAGGCATCTAGATCGACCTCTTCCATGCCTTGTCAGCCACCCCTGACCAAGGCTTCCCGGGACGGATTGCGCACGCGGGGCATGCTTGCGGGCTTGCCCGTGGAGGGATGTACAGGCGGTGCTCGATGGATTTCGGTCGCTCTGATCGCTGGCGACTGCCCACCGCGATCAAGATCTTGATCGCGGGCGGCTTCGGCGCGGGCAAGACCACCATGGTCGGCGCCGTCTCGGAGACCCGGACGCTCCGCACCGAAGAGGTCCTCACGCACGTCGGCATGGACATCGACGACCTGACGGGCGTCGAGACCAAGCCCACCACGACCGTCGTCATGGACTTCGGCCGCATCACCATTCGCGGCGACTACATGCTCTACCTCTTCGGCACGCCGGGGCAGGAGCGGTTCTGGTTCGTCTGGGACGACCTGACCATGGGCGCCCTCGGCGCGGTGGTGCTGGCCGACACCCGCCGGCTGGCCGACTGCTTCCCCGCCATCGACTACTTCGAGCGGCGCGAGACCCCGTTCGTGGTGGCGCTCAACTGCTTCGACGGCGCCCGCCCGTTCACCATCGGCGAGGTCCGCAAGGCCCTCAACCTGGAGCCCGAGATCCCCATCGTGCTCTGCGACGCCCGCAGGCGCGAGTCGGGCCGCGACGTGCTGGTCACCCTCGTCGAGCACGCCATGCGCTGGGGCGCGACCCCGGTCGGGACCATGTCGTGACTTCGACGGGCTATTTTTGACCGATGGAGGAGATCGACCGCCGGATCGTCACGCTGCTGGCCAGAGACGGCCGGATGAGTTTCACCGACCTGGCCAGGGAGACCGGGCTCTCGGTCTCCGCCGTGCACCAGCGGGTGCGCCGCCTGGAGAAGCGCGGAGTCGTCCGTGGCTACGCCGCCGTCGTCGACTACGACGCGATCGGGCTGCCGCTCACCGCGTTCGTGTCGATCAAGCCGATAGATCCGGCGGCGCCCGACGACGCGCCCGACCGGCTCGCCCACCTCAGTGCCATCGAGGCCTGCCACAGCGTCGCCGGCGACGAGAGCTACATCCTCAAGGTCCGCGTGGCCTCCCCGGTGGCGCTGGAGGACCTGCTGCAGCAGATCCGCGCCTCGGCGAACGTCTCCACCCGCACCACGGTCGTCCTCAGCACCCCGTACGAGCACCGCGCCGCCGAACTGGAGGCCGACGCGGGCGGCGCCGACGAGCGGGCCACCGGCCAGGCGTGACGGACGGCCCCAGCCGCCGCCCTGCTCAGCGAACTATTGCTGTTCGGGATTGCCGAACCGAGGTACGGTGGGGAAGTGGGTGAGACGATCCAGTCGGTGGAGCGCGCGGCGGGCATCCTGCGGCTGCTGGCATCGGGGCCGAGGGAGCTGGGCGTGGCCGAGCTGGCCCGGGCGATGGGCCTGCCCAAGGGCACCCTGCACGGCATCCTGCGCACGCTCGTCCACGTCGGCTTCGTCGAACAGGACCCCACCACCGGCCGCTACCGGCTCGGCGGCACGCTGCTCCACCTCGGCAGCAGCTACCTCGACGTCAACGAGCTGCGCGCCCGATCGCTCAACTGGGCCGACGCGCTGGCCGCGCGGAGCAGGGAGAGCGTGTGGATCGGCACCCCACACGAGGGCGAGGTGCTGGTCGTGCACCACGTCTTCCGGCCCGACGACAGCATGCAGGTCCTCCAGGTCGGCAGCCTGCTGCCCGCGCACGCCACCGCCCTGGGCAAGGTCCTGCTGGCCTACGACCCGTACGGCGAGGCGGGGCCCGGCCCGCTGCCCGCCTTCACCGCCCGCACGCTGGTCACCGGCGACGACCTGGCCAAGGAGCTGGAGCTGGTGCGCGGCCGGGGCTGGGCGGGCGAGGTGGAGGAGCTGGTAGAGGGCGAGGTGTCCATCGCCGCCCCCATCAGGGACCGGCGGGGGCTCGCCGTGGGGGCCATCGGCGTGCGGGGGGCCGTCGAGCGGCTGGCCGACGGCGGCGAGCCGCGCAAGGAGGTCGTCTCCTACGTCCGCGACGCCGCGCGGGCCATCACCCGGGACCTGGGCCGCTGACCCGGTTGACAGGGGGCCGAGGCGGGTTAGGATCGAAGAGTGTTCGGTAATGCCGAACACTTCGCGAAGTGAGGATAGCCCCGTGTCCCGACAGCAGCCCGCAGCCGCCCTCGACCAGGGGGCCGTGAGCCCCGCGATGAGCCCCGCGATGAGCTCGGCCACGATCTCCGGCCGCGCGGAGACCCGCGAGGAGCTGTCGCGCTCCACCTACGACCTGCTCGTCATCGGCGGCGGCATCCTCGGCACCTCCGTCACCTGGATGGCGGCCCAGGCCGGGCTGCGCGTGGCCATGGTCGACGCGGGCGACTTCGCCGGGGCCACGTCCAGCGCCTCCTCCAAGCTCGTCCACGGCGGGCTGCGCTACCTCCAGACGGGCAACGTCAAGCTGGTCGCCGAGAACCATCGCGAACGCCGGGCGCTCGCCGGTGAGATCGCGCCCCACCTGGTCAAGCCGCTGACGTTCGTGGTGCCGGTCTACCGGGGCGGCCCGCACGGCGCGGCCAAGCTCGGCGCGGGCGTGTTCCTCTACTCGGCGCTGTCGGTGTTCGGTGACGGCCTGGGCCGCGTGATCAGCCCGCAGCAGGCGCTGGCCAAGGTGCCCGCCCTGCGCGGTGAGGGGCTGCGCGCGGCCGCGGTCTACGGCGACCACCAGATGAACGACAGCCGGGTCGCGGTGATGACCGTGCGGGCCGCGGTCGACGCGGGCGCGGTCGTGCTCAACCACGCCGAGGTGGTCGGCCTGCGCAAGTCCGGCCCCTCCGGCACGGGCACGGTGTCGGGCGCCGACCTGCGCGACCGTCTCGACGGCACCGAGTTCGGGGTGAACGCCCGGCTCGTCCTGAACGCCACCGGCCCCTGGGTCGACCACCTGCGCCGCATGGAGGACCCCGGGGCCGCGCCGAGCATCCGCCTGTCCAAGGGCGCCCACCTGGTCATGCGCCGCCACGAGCCGTGGAAGGCCGCGCTGACCATCCCGATCGACAAGTACCGCGTGTCGTTCGCCA
The DNA here is from genome assembly GCF_003313395.1 of Nonomuraea lactucae. GTDB lineage: Bacteria > Actinomycetota > Actinomycetes > Streptosporangiales > Streptosporangiaceae > Nonomuraea > Nonomuraea lactucae. The sequence continues at coordinate 12,001 of NZ_QNFZ01000197.1, forward strand.
TCCCGTGGGAGGACCACCTCCTGCTCGGCACCACCGACGAGGCCTACGAGGGCGACCCCGCCGACGTGCGCGCCACCGACGCCGACCTGTCCCAGATCCTCGACGAGGCCGGACACGGCGTACGCGACACGCAGCTGCGCCGCGAGGACATCACGTACGCCTTCGCCGGGCTGCGCGTCCTGCCCGGCGGCCCTGGAGGCGTGTCGTCGGCCAAGCGGGAGACCGTGCTCACCCGGGGCGCGGGCGGCATGCTGTCGGTGGCGGGCGGCAAGTGGACCACCTACCGCCACATCGGCAAGGTCGTCCTCGACGCCCTCGCCCACCTGCCGGGCCGCCCCCTCGGCGACGACCTGGCCGACATCCTCCCGGCCGTGCCGCTGCCCGGCCTGGCCAGTCCCGAGGCGGTGGCGCTGCGCCTGTGGACCGACCGGGAGCCGGGCACCCGCATGGACCCGCTGGTCGCGCGCCACCTCGCGTCCCACTACGGCTCGATCGCCTTCGACCTGGCCCGGCTCATCCGCGACGAGCCGTCGCTGGGGGAGCGCATCCACCCCGACGGGCCCGACATCTGGGCCCAGGCTGTCTACGCCCGCGACCGCGAGTGGGCGGTCACGGCCGACGACGTGCTGCGGCGGCGCACCACGCTCACGGTCCGCGGCCTCGACACCCCCGAGGTGCGCGCCCGGGTCCAGAGCCTGCTCGCCACCGGCTGACCCGCCGG
>NZ_QNFZ01000198.1 GCF_003313395.1 Nonomuraea lactucae
AGGCGGCCGTGCTCGCGCTCACCGCGTGGGCACCGGCGCCGGAGGTCACCGCCGCCCTGCGCCAGGCCCTGAGCGACGCCGACGCCGACGTCCGCGCGTACGCCCGCCGCGCCCTCACGGACCCGAATGCCGATGGCCACCCCCGCCGCGCCCTGCCCGCGGGGGCGGACTAGGTGTATTGACCACGAGCGTTGTTGACAGTGGGCGGGGTGGTTCTGTCCTTTGCTTCCGGCTGTGGCCCGGCTCTTGTGCGGTCAGCCGGCGGAGACAGCCTCAGCGGGGTCTGTCTCGTCCGCGACCGCGGAGGGGGTGTTCTCGGGGCCGCGGAAGGCGATGTAGACGAGTAGGGCGCTCATGATGGCGGCGCCTGCCCACATGGCCTGCTGCCAGCCGTCGACGAAGGACTGGTGGGCTGCGTGGAGCAGGTCCTGTGCGTGCGGGCCGGTGCTGCCCGCTGCCTCGACGGCGTTGGCGACGCCTTCGCGGGCGGTGTCCGCGGCGCTTTGGGGGATGCCGTGCAGCTTGTCGTTGACGGCGTTGCGGTAGCCGGCGGAGACGAGTGCGCCGAGCAGGGCGACGCCGAGTGCGGTGCCGAATTCGCGGGTGACGTCGTTGAGGGCGGAAGCGACGCCCTGCTTCTCGTGCGGCAGGGAGGCGGTGATGGCCTCCGTGGACGGGGTCATCGACAGGCCCATGCCGACGCCCATGGCGAGCAGGCCGGGCAGGACGGAGAGATAGCCGCCGCTGACGGAGACGAACAGGGCCATGAGCGCCATGCCGACGCCGGCCAGTGCGATGCCCGCCACCATGGTCATGCGAGCGCCGATTCCTGCGGCCAGCTTGGGGGCCAGGCCGGAGGACATCACCATCGCGAGGGCCATGGGCATCATCGCGACCGTGGACAGCAGGCCCGACCAGCCGAGTACGGCCTGGAAGAAGGGAAAGAGGACCACGCCGATGCCCGCCTGGACACCGAAGACCACCAGCAGCGTGAGCGAGCCGCCTGACAGTCCGCGGTTCCGGAACAGTCGCACGTCCAGCAGGGAGGCGTCGCGGCGGTGCAGTTCCCAGGCCACGAAGCCGATGGCGGCGATGAGGCCGACGGTCAGGCTGATCAGTGTCGCGGGCGCGGTCCAGCCGCGTTCGGGGCCTTCCTGCAGGACGAAGATGAGGCCCGTCACGGCGATGATGGAGACAAGGGCGCCGACGGTGTCGAATCGGTGGGCCGAGGTCTCGCGGGAGTTGGGAACCGACTTCAGCGTCATGGCCAGGGCCATGAGGATCAGGACCACCGGCAGGGTGAACAGCCAGCGCCAGTCGGCGACGTCGACGAGGAGCGCGGCGAGGAACATGCCAAGGATGCCGCCGCCTCCCGCGACGCCGGTCCACACGCCGATTGCCTTGCCGCGCTGTTCTTCGGGGAAGGTGGAGGTGATGACGGCCAGCGTGATCGGCATGATCATCGCGGCGCCGATACCGCTGACCACGCGCGTGGCGAGCATCACCTCCGCTGTTGGGGCCAGGGCGGCGACCACGGTGGCGATGCCGAAGACCGCCAGCCCGGCAACGAGCATGGGCTTGCGGCCCAGGCGGTCACCCAGGGCGCCGAGTGGCAGCAGCAGCGCTGCCAGGGCGAGGGTGTAGATGTTGATGATCCACAGGACCGTGCTCTGGGAGGCACCGAATTCCACGGCCATGTGGGTCTGCGCGACGTTCAGACCGGTCACCGAGGCGATGACCGCCATCAGGGCGATCGAGACGGTGATCAGGATCGAGCGCAGCTGACGCGCATCAGGGGCACCCCCGCCGCCGGCTTGCGTGGCCTGTACGGGCTGGTTCGTACTCATGGATTCCTCTCAAAATGGGCATGCTGAGTCAGCGCCGGAGCAGGGCCGGTCGCCGGGTGAGGGAGGGTGGGCGGGCCCGGGCCGTCGCACGCATCGAGGGCGTACGGGCCCGGTGCCGCGCCGGATATCAGAGGGCGGGAGTTTCGCCCTGGGCTGCGGCGAGGGCCGCGTCGGTGTCTGTGGTGGCCAGCAGGCTGTTGATGTGGGCGCCGGCCAGGGCGCCGGCCGCTGCGGCGGCGCCGACCTGGGCGGCGAGGTCGGTGGCGTTGCCCGCCACCCAGACGCCCGGCACCTCGGTGGTGCCGGCCATGCCGGAGGCGAAGCGGCGGCCCATGTTGTCGGGCAGGTCCTCCACCGGCAGCTTCAGACCGTCCAGTCCCTCGGTGCGGGCTTCCATCCGGGTGGCGACCGCGAGGATGCGGCGGGCCACGACCTGGCCGTTGGTCAGGCGCACGCCGGCGAGGACGCGCCCTCCGTATTGGCGCACCTGCTCCCGGCCCCGCCGAAGGATCTCAGGGGCGGGGTGCCGTCCAAGACGATGAAGCCGTGGTGGCCTCCGCCGGCGCGTTGCGCGGGGAACCGCTGTCGATTACAACGATCGAGCGGCGGGAGCGGGCGGGCATCAGCGCACCGTTCTGCCCCGCGGCGCCCCCACCGATCACCACCACGTCGACGGTCCCACCGGTCAGTGCGTCACTCGCGTACGGAGAAGTTGTCACAGCATGGCCTCCTGCCTTTCCTCGTGCACTGGTCCCAGACGTTGCGGACCATCTACACACGACGCTAAGCCTGGCTTGCTGCCAAGGCATACAATGTTGCCGATGACGCAAGAAGATGGAGATCTGGACAGCCTCGTACGCAAACGCATCCGCGCCTTGCGGGTAGCGCAGGGCTGGTCTCTGGAGGAGTTGGCCTCCCGTGCCCACCTCAGCCAGTCCTCACTGAGCCGCATCGAGAACGGCCAGCGCCGCCTCGCACTGGATCAGCTGGTCACCCTCGCCCGCGCCCTGGACACCACGCTGGATCAGCTCGTGGAGACCGCCACCGACGACGTCGTCACCAGCCCGACGATCGACAGCACCCACGGTCGGATGCGCTGGACCATCAAGGCCGACCCCGGGATGAGCGTGGTGCGCCAGCGCATGACCGAACCGCCCCCCGAGAACCCGGCGCGCATGCGTGCGCACCCGGGGCGCGAATGGCTCGTCGTCCTGTCCGGCACCGCGATCCTCATGCTCGGCCACCGCCGCTTCCGCCTCGAGCCCAACCAAGCCGCCGAATTCCCCACGATGATGCCGCACGCGATCGGCGCCGAGGGCGGGCCCTGCGAGATCCTGGGCATCTTCGACCGCGACGCCCGCCGCGGCCACCAGAGCGACAGCGGCGACGACATCCAGGGCGCTCCCGAATGATCGCGCGGGCCGCGCGACGGCCCCCACGGGCGGTGACCTCTTGCGCGTCCGGCAGCATCCCCGACCATCATCTTGCGTAAACGGGGACACTTCGTGCCGCAGGCGCATATCCGTCTTAGCGTGAAGAGCATGAACCACCTACACACGCACACCCCCCACCACGGCGCTTCGCACGGTCACCACCACGAGCAAATGGAGGGCCAGGCGGAGATCCTCGACCTGGACGCCGAAGTGCTCGCCGAGCACACCGCCTCCATCACCGCATGGCTGCCGCTGCAGACCGACCCACACCACATCGTGGACCTGGGCTGCGGCACGGGCGCGGGCACCTTCGCCCTCCTCGACCGCTTCCTCGACGCGCACGTCACCGCCGTCGACACCTCCGCCGAACACCTTCAGCGCCTGCGCACCAAGGCGTGCACCCTCGGCGTCCAGATGCGCGTACGCACCGTGCAAGCCGACCTCGACGAAGCCGCCTGGCCCGATCTCGGCTCACCGGACCTGGTCTGGGCATCGGCCTCGATGCACCACATGGCCCACCCCGACCGCGCACTGCGCACCGTCCACGACACGCTCGCGCCGGGCGGCCTGTTCGCCGTCGTCGAACTGGCCGGCCACCCCCGCTTCCTGCCCGCGGATGCCCCCGCAGAACGGCCCGGCCTGGAAGAGCGCGTCCACGCCGCAGCCGACCGCCGCCAAGCCGAACACATGCCCCACCGCGGGGCCGACTGGGGCCCGATGCTGACCGCCGCCGGATTCACCATCGAGGGCGAACGCACCATCGCCGTGAACCTCGACGGCACCCGCAGCGAAGCGATCGGCCGCTACGCCACCGGCGTCCTGCAGCGCATCCGCAGCGTCATCGCAGACAGACTCTCCTCCGAGGACCTCACCGCGCTCGACCAACTCCTCGACACCAGCAGCCCGCACAGCATCCTGCGCCGCGACGACCTGACGGTACGCACCGAGCGCACCGTCTGGGCCGTCCGCCGTAATTGACCACGGATGGTTCCTCCCGCCAGGGCAGGCCCGCCGCCGGGCCCCGGGCGGTGGTTGACCGGGTGACCAACAACCATCGGCCGAGGCACGTCCGCAGGAACCGAGAGGTCTTCGTGCCCCACCCCCATGCCCGACTCACCATCCACGGCAACTCCTCGTCGACCGTGTCCGAGCCGGCAGACCCATCGCCCACGTTGCCGATGAAATGGGCATCTCCCGCACCACAGCCCACAATGGGTCCGCCGCTGGCGAGCCGAAGGCGATCAGGGGCTGCATGACCGCTCCAGTCGCCCCCCATGACCACACCACACCGCACCCCCGCCCATACGAACACGAGCGTCCCGGCGAACTGGTCCACGTCGACATCAAGAAGCTCGGCAACATCCCCGACAGTGGCGGACACCGGATCATGCCCCGCCAACAGGCAACCAGCAACCGGCAGGCCACAACCGACGCCCGCCAGGGCGGCAGCCCCGTAATCGGCTACAGCTTCGTCCACACAGCCATCGACGATCACTCCCGGCTCGCCTACAGCGAGGTCCTGACCGACGAACGCATGGAGACCACAGACAACGGCTCCTGCTACAGATCCCGGCTATTCGCCCAGACTCTCAGCGCCGCCGGGATCACCCACAAGCGCACGCGTCCCTATCGCCCGCAGACGAACGGCAAGGTCGAGCGCCTAAATCGCACCCTGCTCGACACCTACAACCACCACCGATGCCACACCGCACTCGATGGACAACCACCCATCAGTCGTGTCAGCAACCCTGCGGGTCAATACAACTAGGCGTAACCGAGCAGGCGGTTCACGACGCCGGACTCCACCACGATCACCACCCCGATCACCATGAAGACCATGGGCACCAGCCAGTGCCCGAACCTCTCCACGAACGCGATGACCTTCTTGTGGGAGCCGAGCCAGGCTCCCGCCGCGCACCAGAACGCGACCAGGACGGCGAACACCACGCCGGTCACCACGGTCGAGGCCGGTCCGATGGTGCGGAACAGCGGCGTGTAGACCGAGAGGTTGTCCGCGCCGTTGGCGACCGTAACCCCGGCGACGCCCAGAGCGCCGCCGGCCACCACCGCCGGCGCTGACTCGCCGCCGGCGTCTCGGGCCCGCCGGGCCGCGACC
>NZ_QNFZ01000201.1 GCF_003313395.1 Nonomuraea lactucae
CACCGGCCGCTGCGCCTGCTGCGGGGCGGGATAGCCAGCCACCCGCTGGTCGGCGCGCGGCGCGGGCGGGCGCGCAGCCATCGGCGCCGGGACGTAGGGAGGCGGCCGCTCGTCCTGCCGCGGCCTCGGGCGTTCGTACTCGACCGGCGGCAGCAGGTCGGAGAACGTGTCCATGGTCCGCGTCCGCGTCGAGAGCTTCTTCGTCGCGGTGGGCGAGCCCTGCGGCGGCGTCTCGTGGAACGTGGTCACCGACGGGTCGAGCGCCCTGGCCATCCGCAGCAGCTCCTGGGCACTGGGCCGGGCGGCCGGCTCGACGTTCAGAGCGCGGCTGAGCCACCCGCGCAGCCACGCGGGCGCCTTGTCCAGCTGGGCTCGGCCTTCCATGATGTTGAAGCAGACCGCCTCGAACGTGCCGGTGCCGAACGGCGGCGCGCCCGTCGCGGCGAAGAACACCGTCGAGGCCAGCGCGTGCACGTCGGCCGCCTGTGTGATCTCCGAGTCACGGATGATCTCGGGCGCCAGGTAGCCGGGCGTGCCGACGAACATCCCCGTCTGGGTCAGCCTGGTGGCGTTGACCAGGTGGGCGATGCCGAAGTCGATGACCAGCGGCTCGCCGCCGACCAGCATGACGTTGGACGGCTTGAAGTCACGGTGGATCACGTCGGCGGCGTGGATGGACACCAGCGCCTGGCAGAGCCCGCGGGCCAGCTTGATCACCTCGCGCGCGCTCAGCGCGCCGTCCGCCAGGACGGTGTCCTCCAGCGTGCGGCCCGGCGCGAAGCGGGTCACCACGTACGGCTGGCCGCCGACCAGCTCGGCGTCGAGCACCTCGGCGACGTACGGGCTGCGCACCCGGCGCATCGTCTCGACCTCGCGGGTGAGCCGGTCTCGCGCCTTGAGGTCGGCTGCCACGTGCGGGTGCAGCACCTTGATGGCCACCTCGCGCCCCTCGGAGTCGACGCCGAGGTGGACAACCCCCATGCCACCCTCGCCGATCTTCCGCACCACCCGGTAAGGGCCGAGCCGCTCCGGCGCCTGGGTGTTGCCCGTGCTCATCGCCACCGTCCCCGCGTCATCCCCCCGAGTTTCCTTTCAGTCCGTTGAGCTGCTCCACCACAGGTCCGACGTCCACCGGAGTCCATACGGCCCTCCTCGCGTTGTCCCTGAAAGTGCCGTAGGCGAGGACCAGCGAGAGCGCGGCGGCCGCCGCGAGCACTCCCGCCAACACCATCGCCGCTGTTCTCGAGGGTACGAGGGATGAGAGGGTCCTGCGCATCTGGCGGCCAGGTCCCTCCACTCCCGGTCCCGCGCAGAGCGTCCACAGAGCCACCGCCGAACCCCAGGCCAGCGCGTTGTGGGGGTCGGTGCCGACCACCACGGTGAGCAGCAGCGTCACCGGCAGGCCGAGGATGAGCGCGTAGAGCGTCAGCGCGAGCGTCATGCCCACGGACTTGGCCAGAGCCTTGGGATGGCCGAACACCCTGACCACGTCGAGCGCCGCCGACCCGGTCGAGCGGCGCGCGGTGAGCTCGCGCTGCGCCAGGTCGGCCGCGCGCAGCAGCACCGCGACGGGGATGGCGACCACGGCCACCAGCACGGGCGCCAGCACGGCCGCCGCGATCATGACGACCAGCAGCATCGCGCTCGCCACGCCGTACGCCTTGGAACGCTGAAGCGCCTGGCCCGGACGCGCGCCCGGGATGAACGGCTCGCGCCTGGTCTGGGGGTCGAGGGGATACTGCGCCTGCGCCGGGATGTAGGGGGGCGGCGGCTGCTGGAGTGGGCGCTGCTGCTGCACCGGACCGGGAGACGGCTGCGGCATGGGACCGGGCGACGGCTGGGGCGCCGGGCCGGGCGACCCGGAGCTGGGCGACCCGGAGCCGGGCCACCCGGTGGGCCTGCCGTAGTCGGGCGTGTCGGGCCGTACGCGCCTGGTGGGGACGTCCGCCTCGTGCGGCGGCACCTGGGAGACGTGGTTGCCGGCCTGCGGGGACGCCTGCCAGGGCTGCTGCGGGCCGCTGTCGCGCTGCATCCGGCGCAGCTCCTCGGGCGTCACCCTGCGGGTCGGCCACGGGTCGCCCTGGTCGGGGAGGAGCGAGACGTACGGCTCCTGCTGGTGGGGCGGCAGCCCCCCTTGCGGCGGGAACCCTTGGGACGGGTGCGACGGCTGGCCGCTCTGCGGCGGCGCGGAGCGGGCCTGGTGACCTTCGATGAGCTGCCTCGGCGTCACGGGCGGCGTCGAGATCTCGTACGCCGGCCGGCTGTCGACGGGCGTGGGCGGCGGAAGGTCGGGCCGCGGCACCGTGGAGATCTCGTCCGGCACTTGGCTGAACTTCTTGGGCAGCATCCGGGCGGTCTGCTCGGCCAGCTCGGGCGCCTTCGGGCGCTTGGCCGGGTTGCGCTGGAAGGCCGCCTTGAGCAGCGGCTGCAGGGGCGCGGGAGCCGCGCTGACGTCGGCCTTGCCCGCGGTGATGTTGTAGAAGATCATCTCCAGCGTGCCCTTGCCGAACGGCGGCTGGCCGGTGGCGGCGTAGAGCAGCGTGCCCGCCCAGGCGTGGACGTCCACCTCGGGCCCCGCCTCCTGTCCCTCGATGATCTCGGGGGCCAGGAAGCCGGGCGTGCCGATGAACATGCCCGTCTGGGTCAGCCTGGTGGCGTCGACGGCCTGGGCGATGCCGAAGTCGATCAGGACGGGCTCGCCGTCGATGATCAGCACGTTGCCCGGCTTGAGGTCGCGGTGGATCACGCCGACCGAGTGGACGGCGGCCAGCGCCGCGGCCACGCCGTGTGCGATCCGGACCAGCGCGGGCAGCTCCAGCGGCCCCTCGTCCTTGACGATCTCGTCCAGTGAGCGTCCGGCGACGTATCTGGTGACGATGTACGGGCGATGACCGGTGACGTCGGCGTCGAGCACCTCCGCGATGTAGGTGCTCCGCACCCGGCGCATGGTCTCGACCTCGCGCGACAGGCGCCGCCTGGCGACCTCGTCTCCGGCGACCTCGCCGCGCAGGACCTTGACCGCCACCTGCCGCCCCTGCGGGTCGACGGCGAGGTGGACAACGCCCATTCCGCCTTCACCTAGCCGCCTGAGCAGCCGGTAAGGGCCAAGTCGGTCATCGTTCATGGCATGAAGCACCATACCGGCTTATTCCCCGCCCACGAGATGAACCATGAGGCCACATTCCCACTCGTACAACGTCCGAATCGGGCCCATCGGTTTCCCATTCCACGGTCTCGAATTGGCTACAGCATTCAAAAGTCGCGGTGCGGGCTCGGGTGCCCGGTGGCTCAGATCGCCAGCGGAAGCACCTCCGCGCCCTTCAGCCCGGCCAGCGCGGCCCCCGGGACGGCCAGCTTGGACCGGCGCACTCCGCTCCCGATCACCACTCTCGGGTGCTCGGCGACGTCGGCGTCGACCAGGATCGGCCAGTCGCCGGGCAGGCCGAGCGGGGTGATGCCGCCGTATTCCATGCCTGTCAGCTCCACCGCCCGCGCCATCGGCGCGAAGCTCGCCTTGCGCGTGTCCAGGTGCCTGCGCACCACGCCGTTGACATCCACCCGCGCCGTCGCGAGCACCATGCAGGCCGCGTAGCGCGTCTCGCCGCCCCGCCTGCCGGCGACGACCACGCAGTTGGCCGACTCGTCGAGCCCGACACCGTAGCGCTCGCAGAACGCCGCCGTGTCGGCCAGCTCCGGGTCTATCTCGGCCACCTCCGCACCGGGGCCCAGCTCCGCGACGGCCCGCGCCACCGGCTCGGCCAGCAGGTCGGTCCGCTCGGTCGCGGGCATCCAGTGCAACGCCATCCCATCTCCTCGGTCGCTCCTCCAGGACCCTACGCCGCTCCAGGAGGCCGCGCGCGACGTCACGAGGACTGCAACACCCGTTGGTGCAGGTGGGTGACGACGCCACGGGCCGACTCCATGGCTCCCGCCTGCCAGGCGATCAGCTGGGTGAGCCAGTCGCCCGCGAAGTAAACCCTTCCGCTGGGACGTTGCAGAAGAGTGAACGCCGAATCAACGGACGGCCAGCGCACCCAGCCGCCCTGGATGTGCTCCTGGCGTTCCCAGGCGATCGAGACGCTGGACAGCAGGCCCTTGCCGTACTTGTCGCCGTGGATCTTCCTGCCCTGGGTGAGGGCGCGCCGCCTGCGGTCCTCGGGAGTGAGCGCGCCGTACAGCTCGGCGTGCTCGTCGGTGTTGTAGTAGCCGACGAGGACGCCGTGTTCGGCGTGGTAGTCGTGGGACGGATACCAGATGTGGGTGATGTCGAGGTCGGTCTCGGTGACGCCGCCGTAGATGCGGTCTTCGAGCTCCCACCAGCGTCTGCCGTACTCCAGGCCGATCTTGCCGGCGGCGACCGGGACGGGCGTCTTCAGTGCGGCGGTGACCTGGGCCCCCAGGTTGTGCGGGATGCGGGCGAGGACGTGCGGCGGGAGGGTGGCGACGCAGTAGTCGGCCTTGATCTGGCCGCCGTTCCACGTGACCTCGACGCCGTCGGCCAGATTGGTGATCTTGGTGACGCGGGCGCCGGTCCTGATCCTGTCGCTGCCCACTGCCTCGGCCAGCTTGGCGACGATCGCGTCCATGCCGCCGACCGGCTGGAACATCGGGGTCGCCTGGTCGTGGCCGAAGTCGTTGGTGATCGCACGGCCGGTGCCCGCGGCGAGCACGTCGTGGAGCCGGCCGGGGCCGGGCAGGGGGGTGCCGGCCTCCGTCGCCGGATATTTCAGGAAACCGCGCCGGGGAGAGCCTTGGTAGTCGAATTCGGGGCCGAGATCGCCGAACCTGCGCAGGAACTCCAGGAGCCTCTCCCGGTCGTCCTTGGTCATTTTCTGGTCGAGCGCACCGACATTTGTTGCCTTAGCCAACAATTCCGCGACATATCCGTACATGTCGGCGCGCGCGGTGCGGGCCCGCACGCTCTGCCCGTTCGTGTGCACGTACGCCTGGGCGTTGTTGTTCACGAACGTCTCGATCGGGACGCCCAGCTCGCGGCAGTAGTCGAGCGGGACCATCCACGGCGCGATCCGCCCGGGACCGGCGTTGAAGTAGACACCCTCGCCGAACCTGGCCTCCTGCGACGGGCCGTTGAGCTCGTCCAGCCGGTCGCCGCCGCGCAGCGTGAGGTTGCGCCCGCCGGCCTTCCCCCTGGCCTCCAGCACCGTGCAGTCGTACCCGGCCTTGCCCAGCTCGTACGCAGCGGTCAACCCGGCCACCCCGGCGCCCAGGATCACCACCTTGGCGGCGGCCCTGCCCCGCAGGGAGAAGTCGCCGGGCTGCGGGGGCGCGAACCGCATGTCCTGCCGGGCGGGCGCCAGCCCGAGTGCGCCCATGGCGGCGTACATGGCCCCCGCGCCACCGGCCGCCCCGATCCCGACGAGCAACCCGCGCCGGGTCAACGCCGCCCCCTCCACGCCCACCTCCCTGCGATCCGGCGCACCCTGCCACGCCCACCGAGCCCGCGACGACCGCTCCGCACCGTACACCCAGGGGGCGGCCGTCCGTCAGCCGTGGGGGCCGTCAGGACCCCCACGTCTCCACCCGGCGGATCTCGTCGTCCGTCATGAACCCCACGTGCTCGGCCATGAACGCGGCCGCCCGCTCGCGCCACGGGGCCGGGATCTCCTCGATCGACGGCGGGTAGCAGTGGTCCAGCCAGCTCGTGGACTCCTCGGTGGGCCGTAGGTGGTCGAGCGCCTTGGCGAACAGCGTGTGTTCGATGCCGGGCACGCGGGCCAGGCCGTACTCGATCATCTCCTGCCCGCCGTAAGGGGGCGGCAGGCGCCACTTGCGCGCCACGGGGCGGTCGGCGGTGATGGGCGTGTCGAGGGGTCGCCGCTCGACGGCGGCCAGGATGAGCTCCTTGTACAGGCACTTGCCGCAGGTACGGCACGGGCCGTCCGTCCCGCGCAGGCACCATCGGACCTGATCCTTGAGATCCGAGTTCACGGCCAGCCGCATGGTGACCGCCTCGCTCACCCCGCCGACGGGCAGCACGATGTGCACGCCCACCGCGGCGAACAACCGTCCCCACGCGCCGTGCGGCGCCCACAGGACGTTGTCGGGCGTGTAGCGCAGCACGTAGCGGTCGCCGCCGAGCCATCGCGAGCCCAGCTCGTACCCGAATCCCAGCCCGCCGAGGCCCAGCCGGTCCGCCAGCAGCAGCGCCCCGGCCGCGACGGCGTGGTGCTCGGGATAGCCCGGCCGGGGCTCGGCCAGCGTGAACTCCAGGTCGGACCCGACGACGGTCAGGTCACGCCCGGTGCGCTCGGCGAGCTTGGCCAGGACGTCGGAGCGGTAGTGCGGCCACCGGTTCGGGACCCGGGGATGCGACACCCGCCTGAAGTGCACGAAGGGCGCGTCGGGGTAGACGGCCGCCGCCGCCACGGAGTCCGCGCCGCCGCTGTAGGAGATCGCCAGCGTCCGCCCGGCACGGCGGGGCTCGGCTCCCACGGGACCGGCCTCGATCCCCCACCCGTCGTGTAACGCGGCCGCCACCTCGGCCGAGACGGCTCGATCGAAGGTGATCTTCCGGCGTGTCCATGGGGCCACGACGGTCCAGGCGGCCACGGCGAAGAGGTCGGGGTGCGCGTCGTCGGGTACGCCGGACAGGGCGCAGGAGTTGATCGCCAGCTTGACGGGGTAACCGTCGGCGGCCCTGCCGGTGATCTCGTCCTCGGGGTCGAGGCGGAAACCCAGTTCACCGCCCGTCCAGGTCACACGCACGGCCGCTCCTCGGAGGAGGTGGGGGCGGCGGTGAGGCGGGACCTGAGTTCGTCGATGGCCTGCCAGACCAGGACCTCGTTCTGCAGCACGCCGTCCAGCGCCTTGGCGGTCTCCTGGGCCAGGCGGTGCGTGTCGTCGATCCTGGCTTTGTCAGGCGCCGTCTTGTCAGGCGCCGTCTTGTCGGACGCCGCCGCCGCGCCGGCCCGCCGCGTGTCGGCGGCGGGCGGCCTGGCGTTCCTGAGGCGTTCGACCTCGGCCTGCAGCGCCGCCATCTCGCGCCGCAGGGTCTGCACCTCCCAGAGCGCGTCCCTGATGTCTTGGCGGTGGTCGGCGATGGAGATGTAGCGGGCATCGAACCACGTGCGCACGGCTTTACGCAGCCGAGCGGGGACCAGGACGCGCATCATGAAACGCCACCATAGTGGTAAACCGCCGCCTAACAGGATGCGGTTCGCAACCCGCTCCGGTGAGGGTCAGCGGCCGGTGAAGGTGGGCTTGCCCTTCTCGGTGAAGGCCGTCATGCCGATGCGGGCGTCGTCCGTGGCGAACATGCCGGAGAACTGCAGTCGCTCGATCTCCAGCCCCGTGTCGAGGTCGGTCTCCAGGCCGTGGTCCACGGCCTGCTTGGCCGCCCGGAGCGCGACCGTCGGGCCGCCGGCGAAGGTGGACGCCCATTCCAGGGCCGCCGTGTAGACGTCGGCGTCGGGCACGACCCTGTCGACCAGGCCGATGGCGAGGGCCTCGGTGGCGGTGACGTGCCGGCCGCTGTAGATGAGGTCCTTGGCTCGGGACGGGCCGATCAGGCGCGGCAGTCGCTGGGTGCCTCCGGCGCCGGGGATGAGGCCGAGCTGGATCTCGGGCTGGCCGAGCCTGGCCGACTCTCCGGCGAGGCGGAAGTCGGCGCACAGGGCGAGCTCGCAGCCGCCGCCCAGCGCGTAGCCGGTGACGGCCGCGATCACGGGCTTGCCGATGCGGGCGACGGCGGTGAAGCACTCCTGGAGGGGGCCGGAGTGGAGCGCCATCTCGGCGTAGGACATGGTCAGCATCTCCTTGATGTCGACCCCTGCGGCGAAGACGCGCTCGCCGCCGTAGACGACCACCGCGTGCACGGCCGGGTCCGCGTCGACCGCGCGGGCCGCCTCGCCGATCTCCTGCTGCATCCGGCCGTTGAGGGCGTTCATCTTCGGACGATCAAGCCTGATCGTGGCGATCTGGTCGGCCACCTCTACGCGTACGAACTCACCCATGCCCGGAACCCTACAAGAGGCCCGGAACGCGCTCCCGTAATCTTGAGACGCTTGACTGCCCCGCCGAGGGCGGCAGCTGGTACACCGAGGCGATGTACCGCTCGTCGGCCAGGCTGGTGCGCTACCTGGCCATGAGGCACGGCGTGCCGCTGGACCGGGCGCACATCCTCGGCCACGACAACGTGCCGGGCACGCTCCCCACCACGGTCAAGGGCATGCACGAGGACCCGGGCCCGTTCTGGGACTGGGCCCACTACTTCGAGCTGATGGGCGCTCCGCTGCACCCGTTCGGCGGCTCCCGGTCCGGCTCGGTCATGATCAAGCCCGACTACGCCACGAACAGGCCGTACTTCTACGGCTGCGACCGCGAGAACCCGTCGAACCCCTGCCCGCCGCTCCCCGCCTCCACGGTGTGGCTGCGCACCGAGCCGCGCGCCGACGCGCCGCTGGCCAAGGACATCGGCAAGCACCCGACCGGCGACTCGCTCTACAGCGTGTACGACCACAGCGCCCGCGCCGCCACCGGCCAGCGCTTCGCCGTGGCCGACCGGCGGGGCGACTGGACCGCCATCTGGTACCTCGGCCAGAAGGCCTGGTTCCACAACCCGGCCTCCGCGCCGACCGCCGTCCCGTCCATGGGCCTCGTGGTGACCCCCAGGCCGGGCCTCGCCACGGTCCCCGTGTACGGCCGGGCGTACCCGGAGAAGGAGGCGTACCCGGCGGACGTCCCGTACCAGGCGGTCACCCCGCTGCAGTACACCTTCTCGGCGGGCGAGAAGTACACGCTGGCCGGCTCCGCCGCCACGGAGTACTACCGGGCCGTCACCTTCGACCCGGCGAACCACCGGGTGGTGCGGGGCAGGACGCGGTATCTGCGGGTCCAGTTCGGGCACCGGGTGATGTTCGTCAAGGCCGACGACGTGCGGATCGGCTTCGCCGGCTAGCCGGCGGCCCGGTCCGGGACAGGCTCAGCCTCTCCGGCCGGCGGCCGACGAGCGCCGGGTGAAGTCCTCGACGGCGCGCCTGGTGCTCTGCAGCGCCTCCTGGGAGGTGTCGAACGTGCGCTGGGCGACGCCGACGAACAGGCAGTCGACGACGAGGAGCTGGCTGATGCGGCTGGCCAGGGCCCCGGGACGGAACTCCGTCTCGCGCCCGGCCGAGATCAGCACGTGCTCGGCCAGCCCCGCGATGGCGGAGCGCGGGTTGTTGGTGATCGCGACGGTGGTCGCGCCGGCCTCCCCCGCCCTCGACAGCGGCTCCAGCACGTCGGGCGTCTCCCCCGACGTGCTGATGCCGACCGCGACGTCACCGGGCTTGAGCAGCACCGCGCTGGTCAGCGCGAGATGGGCGTCCTGGAAGGCGTGGCTGGACAGCCCGATGCGCAGCAGCTTCTGGGCGAGGTCCTCGGCGACGAGGCCGGAGGCGCCCACGCCGAAGGCGTCGATCCGCCTGGCCGTGGTGATGGCGTCGACGACCAGGCCGAGGCGCTCGGAGGTGAGCTGCGCGACCGTGTCGTTGATCGCCTCGGACTCGGCCCGCGCCACCTTCAGGATGACCTCCGACAGCGGATCGTCGGGGGCGAGGTCACCCGGCACCAGCCGGTCGGGCTGCGCGGCGGCCGCCGCCAGGGCCAGGCGGAGCTGCGGGTAGCCCGCGAAGCCCAGCAGCCTGGCCGTGCGCACGATCGTCGCCTCGCTGGTGCCGGAGGCGGCCGACAGCTCCGTGATGGTGCTGCGCGCCACCGTCGCCGGATCCTCGAGAATGAGGCGGGCGACGGTCTGGGCGGCGGGCGTCAGTGACGGCAGCACACCGCGGACCGTGGCCACCAGAGTGTCGGCCCGTAGGCCGTTCCCGCTGTCGTCCACAGTGTTGATTATGCCGGGCCGTCAAGGTCGTTCACGTGACTCCTCCGCTCCCTGAAGGGAGCGGCTTCTCGCTTTCCTCGGTTGAGGTAGGCGACGGACAAGCCCTGCCCGTTTCCGAACACAAGAACTATATCAGGGAAGCGATTCCCCTGCCGGGTGAACCCGGCAGTCCCCTCGCTAGATCGGATGGGCCCGTGGTCCCGTGCGCGCGGCCCGTTCTCCGGCCTCCGCGATCACCTGAGCGTGCCGTTCGTCATCCCGACGGGCGCCTCGGGCACGGTGATCAGGCCGAGCTCGGCCGGCGAGGCGGCGAGCGGATGGTGCGGCACCACGCGGACGGTGTAGCCGAACGGGCCGGTGCGGTCGAGCGGGACCACGCCGGTGTACTGGACGCGGCCGTCGTCGTCCACGTCGCCGGGCGTGAGGGCCAGGTAGGACGGGTGGACCAGCTCGTCGTGCGGGCCGACCTTGCCGTAGGCGGCCTGGACCAGCACGTCGTCGGGCTTCAGGTCGCCGAGCGCGATCGTGGCGCGCAGCTCCAGCGAGGCCCCGACCTCGGGGGTGTCCTCGACGCCCGAGCCCTCGACGTGCTCCACCCGCACCCCCGGCCAGGCCTTGGCGACCCGCAGCCGCCAGGCGGCGAACGACTTGGCGCCCGCGTGGGAGCCGGCCGACAGCCCGCGGGCGGCCTCGGCCGCCGGGGTGTAGAGGCCGACCACGTAGTCGCGCAGCATCCGGCCGGCGAGCACCTTGGGCCCGAGCGAGGTCAGCGTGTGCTTGACCATCTCCAGCCAGCGGCGCGGCGGCCCGTCGGCCGCCCGGTCGTAGAACCGGTCGGACACCTCGTGCTCGATCAGGTCGTAGAGGGCGTTCGCCTCCAGCTCGTCGCGCCGGTCGGCGTCGACCACGCCGTCGGCCGTGGGGATCGCCCAGCCGTTGGTGCCGTCGTACCACTCGTCCCACCAGCCGTCGCGGATCGACAGGTTGAGCCCGCCGTTCAGCGCCGACTTCATGCCCGAGGTGCCGGACGCCTCCAGCGGCCGGAGGGGGTTGTTGAGCCAGACGTCGCAGCCCTGGACCATGAGCTGGCCGAGCGCCATGTCGTAGTCGGGGAGGAAGACGATGCGGTGGCGCACGTCGGCCTCGTCTGCGAACTTGACGATCTGCTGGATCAGCTTCTTGCCGCCCTCGTCGGCGGGGTGGGCCTTGCCCGCGATCACGATCTGGACGGGCTTGACGGGGTCGAGCAGCAGGCTCCTCAGCCGGTCGGGGTCGCGGAGCATGAGCGTGAGGCGCTTGTAGGAGGGGACGCGCCGGGCGAAGCCGATCGTCAGCACCTCGGGGTCGAGGGCGTCGTCGATCCAGCCGAGCTCGGCGTCGGAGGCGCCGCGGTCGCGCCACGCCTGGCGCAGCCTGACGCGGGCGCCCTCGACCAGGCGGCGCCGGAACGTGCTCCTGATCTCCCAGATGTCGGAGTCGGAGATCTTCTGCACGCCCTCCCAGCCGCGCGCCCGGTCGATCAGCGTGGGCAGCTCGCGTCCGGCCAGCTCCATCAGCTCGCGGCCCACCCAGGTCGGGGCGTGCACGCCGTTGGTGATCGAGCCGATCGGCACCTCGTCGAGGTCGAAGCCGGGCCAGAGGTCCTTGAACATCTCCCGGCTGACCGCGCCGTGCAGCTCCGACACGCCGTTGACGCGCTGGGCCAGCCGCATGCCCATGACCGCCATGTTGAACCGGCCCGGGTCCTCCTCCGCGCCGAGGGCCAGGATGCGGTCCAAGGGCACCGTCGGCCAGGCGTTGTCGCCGCCGAAGTGCCGCTCGATCATCTCGATCGGGAACCTGTCGATGCCGGCGGGCACGGGCGTGTGGGTGGTGAAGACCGTGCCGGCCCGGACCGCCTCCAGCGCCTCGTCGAACGACAGGCGGGCCTCGGTCAGCTCGCGGATCCGCTCCAAGCCGAGGAAGCCGGCGTGGCCCTCGTTGGTGTGGAACACCTCGGGCTCGGGGTGGCCGGTGATGCGGCAGTAGGCGCGGATGGCCCGCACGCCGCCCACGCCGAGCAGCAGCTCCTGCATGAGCCTGTGGTCGGTGCCGCCGCCGTAGAGCCGGTCGGTGACGTCGCGGGCGGCGGTGTCGTTGTCGGCCACGTCGGAGTCGAGCAGCAGCAGCGGGACCCGGCCGACCTGGGCCACCCAGAGCTGGGCGTACAGGGCGCGGCCGTCGGGCAGGCCGATCCGGATCTTGAGCGGGGTGCCGTCCTCCTCCTTCAGCAGGGTCAGCGGCAGCCCGCCCGCGTCGAGCGACGGGTAGTGCTCGAGCTGCCAGCCCTCCGGGGAGAGCGACTGGGTGAAGTAGCCGTGCCGGTAGAGGAGTCCGACGGCGAGGATGGGCACGCCCAGGTCGCTGGCGGCCTTGAGGTGGTCTCCGGCCAGGATGCCGAGCCCTCCGGAGTACTGCGGGAGGGGGGCGGCGATCCCGTACTCGGGGGAGAAGTAGGCGATGGCGCGGGCGGCGCCCGGCAGCGTCTGGTGCCACCGGGGCGCGGTCATGTACTCGCGCAGGTCGTCGGCCGCGTCGGCGAGGCGGCGCAGGAAGCGGCGGTCGGCGGCCAGCTCGGCCAGCCGGCCCGGGTCGACGGCGCCGAGCAGGGCCACCGGGTCGTGCCCCACCTGCTCCCACAGGCGCGGGTCGACCTCGGCGAACAGGTCCGTGGTCTCGGGATGCCAAGACCACCGCAAATTGTGCACCAGCTCGCCGAGTGCGGCCAGCTCCCGGGGCAAGACGGTGCGTACGGTAAACCGGCGGATAGCTCTCACGTTTGTGCACCCTATGGGCTAGGAGGGACTTCTCAGACCCTCACCCCCAGCAGTGGCGTTCAAACCCCTTCCGGGAAGAAGCATGAAGAGGGAGTATTGGGGCAACTTCCACCATTGTCGGTTCTCCCGGGGACACGGGAGGTCTATCCACTGCTGCCCACAATTTACATGCAAGGATCGTTCTTGCCACGGAAGCCTCCGGCGGTACCGAGCGTGCCGCCGCAACCTTGAGATGCGATGATCGGAAGAATTCCCGTCACGGACATCCACCCCGTCGTCGACTGCGGGCAGTGGCCCGCCAAGGCGGTCGCCGGCGAGACCTTCGAGGTCTCGGCGACCGTCTTCCGAGAGGGCCACGACGCCGTGGCCGCCGGCGTGGTGCTCACCTCGCCCGACGGCCAGCGTGGCCGCCTGAAACCGATGCGCGAGCTGGCGCCCGGCACCGACCGGTGGGGCGTCGAGGTCTGCCTGCCCACCGAGGGCGAGTGGCTGTTCCGCGTGGAGGCGTGGAGCGATCCCATCGCGACGTGGCTGCACGACGCCGAGATCAAGATCCCGCGCGGCATGGACGTCGAGCTGATGTGCGAGGAGGGCGCGCGGCTGTTCGAGCGCGCGGCCCGCGGCGTACGGCAGGCCGACTGCCCGGCCCCGAACGGGCGGACGAATCCGCAGGCCAGGAACGGGCACATCCCCGCGCAGCCCACCGGCGGCAAGGCGACCGCCAAGGCGTCGGTCAAGGCCCCCGCCAAGGTCTCGGCCAAGGTCTCGGCCAAGGGCTCGGCCAAGGGCTCCACCGGCAAGGGCGGCAACGGCGAGAGCGCCTGCGGGCACCGGGCCGCGCTGCTCACGATCGCCGCCACCCTGCGGGACGAGCGGCTCGATCCGCGTGCCCGGCTGTCCGTGGCGCAGATGCCCGAGACGGCGTCCCTGCTGGAGGCGCATCCGCTCCGTGACCTGGTGACCAGGTCACGGCCGCGGAAGATCAGGGTCGAGCGGCGCAGGGCCCTGTACGGCTCGTGGTACGAGTTCTTTCCCAGGTCGGAGGGGGCGATCGTCGACGGGTCGGGCGTGTCGAAGTCCGGCACGTTCCAGACGGCGGCCAGGCGGCTGCCGGCCGTCGCCAAGATGGGCTTCGACGTCGTCTACCTGCCGCCCGTCCACCCGATCGGGCACGCGTTCCGCAAGGGGCGCAACAACACGCTCAGCCCGGAGCCCGACGAGCCCGGCTCGCCGTGGGCGATCGGCTCGGAGGACGGCGGGCACGACGCCGTCCATCCCGATCTGGGCACGATCGAGGACTTCGACGAGTTCGTCGGCCGGACCCGCGAGCTGGGCATGGAGGTGGCGCTCGACCTGGCCCTGCAGTGCTCCCCCGACCATCCGTGGGTCAAGGAGCACCCGGAGTGGTTCACGATCCGGGCGGACGGGTCGATCGCGTACGCCGAGAACCCGCCGAAGAAGTATCAGGACATCTACCCGCTGAACTTCGACAGGGACCCGGAGGGCATCTACGCCGAGGTCAAGCGGGTGGTGCGGCACTGGATGGACCACGGGGTGCGGATCTTCCGCGTGGACAACCCGCACACCAAGCCGGTGGGGTTCTGGGAGCGGCTGCTGGCCGACATCCGCGCGACCGACCCGGACGTGGTCTTCCTGGCGGAGGCGTTCACCCGGCCGGCGATGCTGCAGACGCTGGCCAAGATCGGCTTCCACCAGTCCTACACGTACTTCACGTGGCGCAACTCCAAGCAGGAGGTGGAGAGCTACTTCTCGGAGCTGGCGCACGAGACGTCGCACTTCCTGCGGCCCAACCTGTTCGTCAACACGCCGGACATCCTGCACGAGTACCTCCAGCACGGCGGGTTGCCGGCGTTCAAGGTCAGGGCCGTGCTGGCCGCGCTGGCCTCACCGACGTGGGGCGTGTATTCGGGGTACGAGCTCGGAGAAAACATCCCAGTTCGCCCAGGAAGCGAGGAATACCTGGATAGCGAGAAATATCAGTACAGACCTCGCGAATGGGAAGTAGCTGAGCGAGAGGGTCGTACTCTGGCGCCCTTCATCACTCACCTGAATTTGTTCCGAAGAGCCCATCCGGCACTGCAGGAATTGCGTAACCTACGGTTCCACCGGGTCGACCAACCGGACATGCTCTGCATGTCCAAGCGGCTCCCGGGCGCCTACGACACGGCCACACGACGGCACGGCCTGGGCGACGTGGTCCTGGCGGTCATCAACCTCGACCCGCACCACACCCACGAGGCGATGGTGGACCTCGACCTGCCGGCGCTCGGGCTCGACTGGAACGCGGAGTTCGTCGTGGACGACGAACTGTCCGGCGAGTCGTATCGTTGGCGGCAGAGGAATTATGTGCGCCTCGACCCCCATATCCAGCCTGCCCACATCTTCACCGTACGAGCCGCGCCACGGTAGAACTGAATTCAGCGGGGAGTCTTCGACGTGTGTGAAAGCGCCTCCGTCATGAGCCCGGCTAGGGAGGGTTCATGAGCTCCACACCCATACCCAACCCCTTCGACGAGGAAAAGCCTCGCGACCCCTACTGGTACAAGCGTGCCGTCTTCTACGAGGTCCTGATCAGGGGTTTCGCCGACTCCAACGGCGATGGCACCGGCGACATCAAGGGCCTGATCGGCAAGCTCGACTACCTGCAGTGGCTCGGCGTCGACTGCCTCTGGCTCCTGCCCCTGTACGAGTCGCCGCTGCGCGACGGCGGCTACGACATCGCCGACTTCATGAAGATCCTGCCCGAGTTCGGTGACCTGGGCGACTTCGTGAAGCTCGTCGACGAGGCCCACAAGCGAGGCATGCGCGTCATCGCCGACCTGGTCATGAACCACACCAGCGACGCGCACCCCTGGTTCCAGGCCTCGCGCCACGACCCCGAGGGACCGTTCGGCGACTTCTACGTCTGGGCGGACAGCGACCAGGGCTACTCCGACGCCCGCATCATCTTCATCGACACCGAGACCTCCAACTGGACCTACGACCCGGTGCGCGGCCAGTACTACTGGCACCGGTTCTTCCACCACCAGCCCGACCTCAACTACGAGAACCCCGCCGTCCAGGACGCGATGCTGGAGGTCCTGCGCTTCTGGCTCGACCTCGGCATCGACGGCTTCCGGCTGGACGCGGTGCCCTACCTGTTCGAGGAGGAGGGCACCAACTGCGAGAACCTGCCGAAGACCCACGAGTACCTCAAGCGCATCCGGACCGAGGTGGACCGCCTCTACCCCGACACCGTGCTGCTCGCCGAGGCCAACCAGTGGCCCTCGGACGTGGTGGACTACTTCGGCGACCCGGTGGGCGGCGGCGACGAGTGCCACATGGCCTTCCACTTCCCGCTGATGCCGCGCATCTTCATGGCCGTGCGCCGCGAGTCGCGCTACCCCATCTCCGAGATCCTGGCCCAGACGCCCAAGATCCCGGAGAACTGCCAGTGGGGCATCTTCCTCCGCAACCACGACGAGCTGACGCTCGAGATGGTGACGGACGAGGAACGCGACTACATGTACGCCGAGTACGCCAAGGACCCCCGCATGCGGGCCAACGTCGGCATCCGGCGGCGGCTGGCCCCGCTGCTGGAGAACGACCGCAACCAGATCGAGCTGTTCACCGCGCTGCTCCTGTCGCTGCCCGGCTCGCCGGTGCTCTACTACGGCGACGAGATCGGCATGGGCGACAACATCTGGCTGGGCGACCGCGACGGCGTCCGCACCCCCATGCAGTGGGACCCCGACCGCAACGCCGGCTTCTCCGACTGCGACCCGGGGCGGCTCTACCTGCCGGTGATCATGGACCCGATCTACGGCTACCAGGGCCTCAATGTCGAGGCGCACCAGAAGAACGCCGGGTCGCTGCTCCACTGGACCCGGCGCATGATCGAGATCCGCAAGCGCCATCCGGTGTTCGGGCTGGGTGAGTTCATCGAGCTCAACTCCTCCAACCCGAGCGTCCTGGCGTTCGTCCGCGAGCTGGGCGACGACCGGATGCTCTGCGTCAACAACCTCTCCCGCTTCCCCCAGCCCGTCGAGCTCGACCTGCGGAGATTCGTCGGCGTCTCGCCTGTCGAGACGATGGGTGGAGTCCCATTCCCACCAATTGGCGAACTTCCGTATCTTTTGACTCTTCCTGGGCATGGTTTCTATTGGTTCACCCTGCCGCCGCCTCCCACCCAGTCGCCGCCACCCACTCTGGAGGAGTAGGAACGTGCTCCACGAGCTCCTTGCCGCATGGATCGGCCGCCAACGTTGGTTCGGCGGCAAGGGGCGCCCGATCGACAGCCTGTCGATCGAGTCGGACGTCACGATCGAGGCCGGCGACCCCGGCCTCCGCCACCTCGTCGTGTCGGTGTGGCAGGGCGGCTCGCGCGAGCGCTACCAGGTGCTCCTGGGCATGCGCGGCGAGCTGCCCGACCGGTTGAAGCACGCCCTCA
The DNA here is from genome assembly GCF_003313395.1 of Nonomuraea lactucae. Classification (GTDB taxonomy): domain Bacteria; phylum Actinomycetota; class Actinomycetes; order Streptosporangiales; family Streptosporangiaceae; genus Nonomuraea; species Nonomuraea lactucae. The sequence goes on from NZ_QNFZ01000201.1 coordinate 17,105, forward strand.
TCGGGCAGCACGGCCCCTACGCCTTCGAGGGCGGCCCCGAGCGGGAGGAGTGGTACGCCTACGACGCCGTCCACGACCCGGCGCTGACGGCCTGGCTGCTCGACTGCATGGCGCAGGAGTGCGACTGGGGCGAGGTCCGCTTCCGGCACATGCCAGGCGTCACCATCGACACCTCCCTGCGCAGCCTGGTGCTCGGCGCCGAGCAGTCCAACAGCTCGCTGGTGTACGGCGACGCCTACATCTGCAAGCTCTTCCGCCGCCTCATCCCCGGGGTGAACCCCGAACTGGAGATCGTCACCGCCCTGGCGGCCCACGACGCCCCGCACATCGCCCAGCCGTACGGGTGGATCGAGACCGACCTCGACGGGACGCCGACCACGCTGGCGATCATGCAGGAGTACCTCTCCAACTCCAACGACGGCTGGGACCTCGCGCTCGCCAGCGTCCGCGACTTCTACGGCTCCATGCTCGACGTCAGCGCGGCCGAGGCGGGCGGCGACTTCGCGGCCGAGTCCTTCCGGCTGGGCACGGCCACCGCCCGCGTCCACCAGGAGCTGGCCCTCGCCTTCCCCACGGACGTCATCGAGATGCACGAGGTCAAGCGGATGGCCGAGGCGTTCAGGCGCAAGCTGGGCCGGGCCGTGGCGGAGGTGCCCGAGCTGCGCGACCACGTCGGCGCGCTGGAGAGCGCCTACCACCGGGTCGAGGAGCTGACCAGCGAGGTGCCCGTGCAGCGGGTGCACGGCGACTACCACCTCGGCCAGGTGATGCGGACGACCACCGGCTGGGTGGTGCTGGACTTCGAGGGCGAGCCGGGCCAGCCGCTGGCCGAGCGCACGGCGCTGTCGTCGCCGCTGCGCGACGTGGCGGGGATGCTCCGCTCGTTCGACTACGCGGCCAGGCACCTGCTGGCCGGCCACCCCGACGCCGAGCTGCTGGAGGGCCGGGCCGAGGAGTGGTCGGAGCGCAACCGGGCCGCGTTCCTCGACGGGTACGCCGAGGGCGGCGGGTCGATCTCCACGGGTGACGCCGCCCTGCTGCGCGCCTTCGAGCTGTCGAAAGCGGTGTACGAGGTCGTCTACGAGGCCCGCAACCGGCCCTCGTGGGTGGGCATCCCGCTGGCCGCCTTCCGCCGCGACGACCTCTGACGGTCGCGCGGCGGCACGCCCGGGCGCGCGAATATCGCCGTTCGGCTCACAACCGAGCCCGCTCCGATTACTCTTCGCATGGACTCGTAAACGCGGAGTAAAGGAGTCGCCATGCGGCGAGTGGTGGTGCTCGCGGCCTCCGGGGTGGTGGCCGCGGGGCTCGCGGCCTGTGTCCTGCTGCTGACGGGTGACGGCACGCCGGGCGGCGCGGGCACGGCACG
>NZ_QNFZ01000202.1 GCF_003313395.1 Nonomuraea lactucae
CGCCGAGCCGCACGATGTCCGCGCGCACCACCGCGCCGCCCTCCACCTGCCAGAGCGCGGCACGCAGCAGGTCGTCCCGGCGGCGCAGCGGGGTGCTGAGAAGCGTGCCGGCGAGCCGCCACCAGAGCTGTCGCGCGCGGCCGGCCGGCAGACCGGCGCGCAGCACCTCGCCGTAGAGCGGGTGGGCCAGTCGCACCTGCACGCGGTTGCCGGCGCGCTCGGACACGGCGAGTCCGTGCGACTCGGCTTCGTCGACGCAGGCCATGTCCACCAGTTGCGTCAGCAGGGCGAGCGGGAGGGGCTCACCGCACGCCAGCAGCTCCAGCAGCAGCCGCGTCCGCTGATCGAGTGGCCGGACCCGGTCCGTCAGCAGCTGCCGGATGGCCCCCTTCGGACGGTAGTCGCCGGTCAGGCGCCAGACGCCGTGCCTCTGGTGAAGTGTCCGGTCCGCGATGGTCGTCGACAGCAGCTCGCGCAGCGCCAGCGGGTTGCCCGCCGCGATCCGGCGCAGCCGGCCCCGGGTGACCCCGTCGACGTCCCCGGCCAGCGTGTGGTCGACGAGCCGGTCCACGGCGTCCGCCGGCAGGCTCGGGAGATCGACCCAGGGCGCCTGGCCGTCCTTCCACAGCATCATGATCGTGTCGGGCGCGGCGGCTCCGGCCCGGCACGTCGCCACCACGAAGGCCAGCCGCTGGGCGGCGAGATAGCCGACCAGGGCCGCCGATCCCGCGTCGAGCAGGTGGGCGTCGTCGACGCCGATGACCACCCGCCTCGTCTCGGCGCACGCCCGTAATCGGGAGGCCGCCGCCGCCAGCACCGACAGCCCCTCGCCGTCGGGGAGGCAGCCGGCGGGCAGCAGGCCGGCCACCGCGCCGAACGGTATCGACGCCAGGGCGCCCGTCGCCGCCACCCACTCGGTGTGGCAGTCCCGCAGGTCGGGCAGGGCGAGGATCTCCCGGGCCAGCCGGGTCTTGCCGATCCCCGCCTCGCCCGAGATGACCACGCCGATGGCCTCGCCCCGCCGCAGGCTCGACCGGATCATGCCCAGTTCTTCTTCCCGCCCGACGAACGGCCAGCTCCGCATGAGCTCCTCCCCGGATGCGCCCCCGCGGGCTATTCGCCGAGCGCCGGCCGGTGGATGACACCCGCTGTCAGGACCGGGGACCCGGGACCTTACCGGACTGATCGGCCGGGGTCACCACGGAGCCGCCGACGCCCGAACGGCCGTCCGGCTCAGCCCAGGATCGCGTAGACCGTAACGGCCGTCCGGCTCAGCCCAGGATCGCGTAGACCGTGGACGCCCGGGCGGCGGGCTCGCCCGCCCCGTCGGCGGTGAGCGTGATCTCGGAGAAGGCCAGCGTCCGGCCCAGCTTCGTGACGCGCACGTCGATCAGCACGTCCTTGCCGGCCACGGGCCGCTGGAACGTCGTCGACTGCTGCACGGTGGTCATCGGCACGATGCCGCCCCTGGCCGAGGAGATCGCGATGACGGCGGCCGTGTCCGCGGCGGCCATCATGGCCTGGCCGCACAGGCCGCCGCCCTCCCTGGCCAGCTCGTCGGACCACGGCAGCCGCACCACCGCGTGCCGTTCGCCGACCTCCTGGACCCGCAGCCCGAGCCGCTGGATCCAGGGCGCGAAGTATTCACTGACGATGGCGTCGCCTTCTTCTGGAGTCACGCGCTCATGATGCATCCTGGAGCCCATCCGATCTAGCGAGGGGACTGCCGGGTTCACCCGGCAGGGGAATCGCTTCCCTGATATAGTTCTTGTGTTCGGAAACGGGCAGGGCTTGTCCGTCGCCTACCTCAACCGAGGAAAGCGAGAAGCCGCTCTCTTCAGGGAGCGGAGGAGTCACGAACGAGGAGACGTCCCTTCTCCCAGAGGTCTTCCACCCTTCCACCTCGCCCGTGCCGTGCCGTAGGGGCTATTGGCGCGGCTCAGGCGCGAGGCCCCGGTCTGCCGCATCCCCGAGCCCGCGGGCGGCGTCGCTGTTCGCGGCGGGGGAGTGCGACTTCGTCGAGGTCGCGGCCGACCTGCCCGTCTGGACGCTGGCGCACGTCATGGGCGTGCCGAACCAGGACAGGCGGCTGCTGTACGACTGGGCGTCGCGGGTGATCGGCTACCAGGACGACGAGTACGCGGGCCTGTCCACGGCCGGCGTCGAGGACCTCACCCCGACCGGCCGCCTCGCCGTCGCCTCACGGCCCCGGCCGCGCCCCGGCACGAACCCCCGCTCGCGGGCGGCGCTGACCGACATTTTCGCCTACGCGCACGCCCTCGCCGGGTCGCCGGCGAACGGCGAGTCGGTCATGTCGGCCATGCTCAGGGGCGGCCTGACCGGGGCGGAGTTCGAGAACATGTTCTTCCTCTTCGCCGTCGCCGGCAACGAGACGCTCCGCAACGGCATCCCGGGCGGCCTCCTGACGCTGCTCGAACACCCCGCCGAGCTCGCCCGGCTGCGCCGCGACCCGTCGCTGCTGGACTCCGCTACCACGCCTCCGCCAACCGCGACCCGTCGGTCTTCCCCGACCCCGACCGGTTCGACGTCGCCCGGACCCCGAACGACCACGTCAGCTTCGGCTTCGGCCCGCACTTCTGCCTGGGCGCCCACCTCGCCCGGGTCCAGATGCGCTCGGTCTTCAAGGAACTGCTCGCCTGGGACGTGACCCTCACCGGCGCGCCAGTCCGACTGGCCTCCAATTTCCAGAACGGCCTCAAACACCTCCCGGTACGCCTCACGCGCCGCGCCTGACCCGGCGTCCCCGCCCCCCGATCCACACTCGCGGCCACCTGGACGGTGGGCCGGATAACCGTAAGATTCAGGCCGTGAAGGCACCAGCATTCGTCAAAGACGCCGCGGCATGGGCCCTGCCCTACTGGACCAGGGGGCCGGCGGGGCGCGAGACGCCGCACGACCTCTTCCGGGTCCTCTACTACGGATGGCTGCTGGCGTTCGCGCTCAAGGTGCTCGGCTCGGCGTGGGACGTGTCGTGGCACTTCAAGTGGCTGCGCGACGACCTCGCCCCGCCCCACCTGATCAACTCCGCGGGCACGGCCCTGGCGCTCGCGCTGACCATCGTCCACGGCTACACCGGCTACGGCGTCGACAGGGCGGCGCTCAGGCTGATCCAGTGGGGCACCGGGATCTTCCTGGTGGCGGTGCCGCTCGACCTGATCAACCACCGCGTCAACGGCCTCGACATCACGTCGTGGAGCCCGTCGCACATCATGCTCTACCTCGGCACGTTCATCATGATCGCGGGCGTGATCCGCGGCTGGTTCATGGGCGCTCCGCCGGGCAGGGAGCGGGCCGTCGTGCTCGGCGCGCTCTTCGCGTTCTGCCTGGAGAACGTCCACTTCCCCGAGCAGCACCAGGAGTACGGCATCCTGTCGATCGGCGCCTGGGACAACCACGCCACCTACGCCGAGCCGATCCTCCAGAGGTTCGCGGCCGAGCAGATGGGCCGCCCGGTGGACCGGGCGATGGCCGTGCAGTTCTCCCTGCCCGTGCCCGACGCGCTCTATCCGCTCTACGCGGTGATCGCCGGCCTGACCGTGCTGGTCGTCGCGCGGATGATGATCGGCAGGGCGGGGGCCGCCACGATGGTGGCCGCCGGTTACGTGGGGTTCCGCACGCTGATCTGGCCGCTGCTCGCGTACACCGGGTTCCCGCCGTCGGCCGTGCCGTTCTTCCTGGTGATCGGCGGGATCTGCGTGGACCTCGCGTTCGTGGTGCGGATACCGGCGGCGCGCGCCCTGCTGGGGGCCGCCGGGGCGACGGCCGCCGTCTACGGCGCGCTGGTCGCGCAGAACGCGCTCATGGGACCGGTCTACAGCGTGCTCACCGGCCACAAGGGCCTCCTGGGCACCCCGCCCCTGGCGACCTGGTCGGCCGTCTGGGCCGGGGCCGGGCTGCTGGCCGCCTGGCTGGCGTGCGAATGGTGGCTCGGCCGTCAGCCGACCGAGGCACGGGTGATCGCCACAGCCACGCCGTAGGCCAGGCCCATCACGGCCAGCTCGGCCGTCGCCCACGCCACCACGGCCGTGGTCGCGCCCCGCCGCACGGCTGGCAGCAGCCGGAAGCGGATGTGCGCGGCCAGCGGCACCAGCATCGCGGCCAGGGTCAGCTTGGCCACCGCCAGCAGGCCGTACTCGCTGGTCAGGATCGCGCCCGGTAGCTCGACGCCGGGTGTGAGCGCCATCGTGCCAAGCCCCGTGATCAGCCCCGACAGGCCGACCAGGAGCAGGCAGACGGTGGCGATCCTGGAGAAGCGGGGCAGCACGACCGCCAGCAGGTCCCCTCGTGGCGCGACGAACACCGTCACTGCCGCGAGGCCGCCCGTCCAGGCCGCCGCCCCCATCACGTGGATCTCCATCGAGATCATGATGGGGTCGTGCCAGACCGAGGCGACCGCGTGCCCGGTGACCGGGATGGGCAGCAGGCCGAACAGGGCCACGATGACGCGCAGCTCGGCCGGCACCCTCTCCCCGAACCGCACCGCCATCAGCCCGATGCCCGCCGCCGCCAGCGCGCAGGCGGCGCTGAACAGCAGCCCCTGCCCGGTGCCCACGCTGTCGACGTAGCCGGCGATCATGCCGAGCGTGGGCACGCCGCCCGGGTTGAGCTCGGCCGTCTGGAACACGATCGTGAGCAGCGCGCTCACCGCCCATGCCCACGCGGCGGTGACGGCGAGCGGGCGCACCCGGCGCATGACCGGCTCCGTGCGCTCGGGGGCGTCGAAGCCGAGCAGCTTGGGCAGCAGGCTCAGCCCGACCACGGCCACGGCGGCGACGTCGAGCGCCACCCGCACGATCGGCAGCCCCAAGGCGACGACCGGGCCGGGCATGGGGATGCCGGGCACGGCCTCCTGCGCGGTGACCGTGCTGGCGACGACGGCCGACACGACCGCGCACACGGCGAACACCCCGGCCGCGCCCC
>NZ_QNFZ01000219.1 GCF_003313395.1 Nonomuraea lactucae
ACCTGGGCCACGGCGAGCCGCGCCGACTCGGCGGCCCGCAGCCGTTCGGCCGCGGCCGCGGCCTGCCGGACGCCGAGGTAGCGGCCGATCGCGATGGGGGTGACCACCAGAGCCATGAGCACGGCCACGCGGAACGGCGTGACGTCGGTGCCGTGCTGGACCACCGCGGCGGCGGCCAGGACGCAGCCCGCCACGTAGGCGGCGCAGATCCACGCCCAGGAGGCGACCCGCAGGGCGAACACACCCAGAGCGATCATGGTCAGGATCAGGCACGTGTTGACCACGTCCCTCAGGTACTGGTCGGCGGCCAGCAGCAGCGCGCCCTGGAAGAGGAAGACGAGGCCGGGCAGCCGGCGGGCCATGCCGAGCGACAGCCCCCCGAACACCGCGAGCATCCCGACCACCCACACGGGCTGGGAGCCGCTGTGCCAGTCGGTCCACGTGCTGAGCACCGCGCTGGCCACGCCCGCGCCGGCCAGCAGCACGTCGGGCGTGACGTCGCCCTCCTCCAGCCGGCCGGCACGGCGGCGCAGGTAGCCGCCCACGACCGCGGGGAAGGCGGGCACGAGCACCGAGTACATCCAGGTGTCGCCGGTGAGCGCCATGCCGGGGTCGGCCAGGTTGGCCGCGGTGGCGGCGATCGCGGCGATCAGCGACACCCCCACGGCGCGCGGGCCGCACCGGTGGGCGACCGTCCCGACCGCGACGCAGAGTAGCATCTGCGCCGTGTTGGAGGTGAACGAGCCGACCTGGTCGGCGAAGACCAGGAACGCGGCCAGGTAGAGGCTGACCGGGAGCGGCCGTCGCCGGAGGAAGCCGAGCGGGACCCCGGCCAGCAGCGCCATCGGGACCGTCGTGTACCCGGGCAGCGTCGCGCCGCCGCCCGACTTGCCGGACAGCAGCAGGTCGAGCGCGACTCCCGAGACCGCCAGCAGGAGGTCGAACGGCACACCACGCCAACGCATGAGGGCACGGTATCCGGCTCGGACGCTCTCCCGATCCTCCTGGCGGAGGACCCGCCCTCCTCCGACTGGCCGGTTCGCCGCCCCCTCGACGGAGCGCGCACTGCGCGTCGGCCATTAGATTCTCCGCATGTCCAACGTTCCAGGCAGTTCCGGCGTGTGGCGCGGATCGGGTGCCGCCGCGCTCTTCTTCGGCCAGTTCCTGCGCGCTCCGGCCACGGTCGGGGCTTTCGCCCCCAGTTCCCGCCGCCTGGCCCGCTCGGTCTGCGCCCCGGTGCCGGAGCGCGGTGAGCCGACCGTGGTCGAACTGGGACCGGGCACCGGTTCTTTCACCGCCGAGATCCAGCGCCGGCTGGACGGACGCGGCAACCATCTGGCGGTGGAGCTCAACGGGCCGATGGCGGACGCCCTCGCGGACCGCTTTCCCTCCGTGGACGTGGTGCACGGTGACGCGGCGCACCTGACGCGACTGCTGGCGGAGCGGGGGCTGGGCCGGGCCGACGTCGTGGTCAGCGGGCTGCCGTGGGCGGCCTTCCCCGCCGACCTGCAACTGCTGCTGCTGAGCGCGGTCTGCGCGGCCATGTGCCCGGCGGGGGCGTTCACCACGTTCTCGTACGTCCATGCCATCCCGCTGGGCTCGGCGCGGCGCTTCCGGGCGCTGCTGGCCGAGCGGTTCGAGGAGGTCGTGCCGAGTCGTACCGTGTGGCGCAACGCGCCTCCGGCGTTCGTCTTCCACGCCCGCCGTCCCCGCCCGTGATCAGGTGACCGTGATCAGGTGACCGTGATCAGGTGACCGTGATCAGGTGACCGTGATCAGGTGACCGTGATCAGGTGACCGTGATCAGGTGAAGGGTGCAAGGGTGCACCCGGGGCGCGGAGGGGCTTGGTCTCAACCCCCTCGCGCCCCAGGCGCCGGGGCCCCGTGCTCGTTCGTCGCCTTCACCCCCGTTTGCCCATGGCCCGGCGGAGCACGTCCTTTGTCCGGTCCATGATCGCTGTCGGTGGCCCGAGCAGCAGGTTCTTCGCGGTGCTGTCGATGCCGGGGTGCGGGTGGGTCGGCGCCAGCGCCTCCGCCGCCCGGACCGCCGTGGCCATCGCGCGCCGCTCCTGTTCACTCGTCTCCTGCCGCAGCCGGGGGAACTCCTCCTGTTCCTCGTGTTCCGCGTGCTCCACCACCGCCCGGCGCAGCAGGGCCAGGTTGGCCGAGAACCTCGGGTCCTCGACCCCCGCCTTCTCCATCTCGGTGAGCAGGTCCTTGGCCGCGTTCTCCTCGGCCAGGCGCTCGTCGGCGATCGTGCCGCCGTCATGGAGCTTGCGCCGCGCGTACGGGTGGACGATCTCCTCCTCCGCGGTCTCGTGCACGGCCAGCAGGCGCACCAGCTTCTGGAACGCCTCCGCCCTGTCCTCCGGGGCGGCGTTCTCGACCTCGGTGAACAGGCTCTTTATCTCTTCGTGCTGGCGCAGCAGCAGGTCTATGACATCTTTCTCGGTCATGCGCCTGCGCCTACCCACGGTGGCGGCGCGCTCACCTGATCACTCGAAGGCGGGCGGCCGTTTCTCGCGCAGCGCGCGCACACCTTCGGCCACGTCGGGGCCGGTGAAGCCGAGGAACTCCATCGCCAGCGACGCGTCGAAGGCGGGCCCGGCCATGCGCAGCCAGTTGTTCAGCGCGTACTTGGTGAGCCTGATGGCCTCCTGAGCGCCTGAGGCCAGCCTGACGGCGATCTCCATGGCCGTCTCGTGCACCCGGTCGTCGTCGACGCAGAGGCTGACCAGGCCCATCCGCTCGGCCTGCTCGCCGGTGACGGGCTCGCAGAGGAGCAGGTGGTACTTGGCCTTGGCGAGCCCGCACAGCAGCGGCCAGATGATCGCGGCGTGGTCTCCGGCGGCGACGCCGAGCCTGGTGTGGCCGTCGATGATGCGGGCGGTGCGGCCGGCGACCGAGACGTCGGCCAGCAGCGCCACCGCCAGCCCGGCGCCGACCGCGGGCCCCTGGATGGCGGAGACGACGGGTTTGGAGCAGTTGAGGACGTTGTAGACGATGTCGCGGGCCTCGGTGAACACGCGCAGCCTGGTGGCGTGGTCGCGCATCATCTCCTCGATCATCGACAGGTCGCCGCCCGCGGAGAACGCCTCGCCCTCCCCTCTGACGAGGACGGCCCTGACCGACGGGTCGCGGTCGGCGTCACGCCAGATCTCGGCCAGCTCGCGGTGGCCGGTCATGTCGACGGCGTTGAGCCTGCGGGGCTCGCTGATCGTGATCCGCAGCACGCCGTCCTCGGGCATGTCGGTCCTGAGCTTCTCGTACGTCACAGCGCTCCCCTCACCCCGTCACCCGGCCTCCTCGTCACCCGGCCCCCCTGCTTGCGGCCCCCCGCTTCGGCCTCACGCGGTGTCCAGGCCCAGGGCCCCGCGCAGCCGCCCCGCGAGGTAGGCGCGGGCCTCGATGGCCTGGTCGAACAGGCCGGGCAGGCCGAAGAAGCTGTGCACGGCGCCGTCGTACCTGCGCACCTCGACGGGCACCCCGGCCCGCTCCAGGCGGACGGCGTAGCGCTCGCCCTCGTCGCGCAGCACGTCGCACCCGGCGGTCACGATCGTCGCGGGCGGCAGGCCCTCGACGGACGGCAGCCGCAGCGGCGACAGGCGCGGGTCGGCGGGGTCTGCCCCGGCGGAGTATCGCTGGGCGAACCAGGCCATCTCCTTGGCGTCGAGCCCGAACCCGGTGGCGAACTCGGAGTAGCTGGGCGTGTCCATCGCCACGTCGAGCACCGGGTAGACGAGCGCCTGGTGGGCCAGGGTGAGGCCGGCGTCGCGGGCCTGCCAGGCGGCCACGGCGGCCAGGTTGCCGCCCGCGCTGTCGCCGATCACCGCGACCGTGCCGTCGCACTGGTAGAACGCGGGCCGGGCGAAGACGTCGCGCACCACGGTCCAGGCGTCGTCGGCGGCCGCCGGGAAGGGGTGCTCGGGCGCCAGCCGGTAGTCGACGGAGACCACGACCGCGCCGGTGCGGACGGCGAGGTCGCGCCCGACGGCGTCGTTGCGCTTGACGCTGCCGAACACCCAGCCTCCGCCGTGGAAGTAGACCAGGACGGGCAGCGCGCCCTCGCCCCGGTCGGCGCGGTAGACGCGGATGGGCACGCCCTCGGCGCTCTCGTCGCGGACGAAGGGCAGGTGGGTGAGCGGACCGCGGTGGGCGGCCAGGCCGTCGGTCGCGCGCATCTCCTGGATCCTCGCCAGGTCGAGCGTGGCCGGGTCCGTGCCGAGGTCCGACGGGTAGAGGGCGACGAAGTCCTGCGCCTGAGGGTGCAGCGGCATGTCCCGGAGCCTAGCGGGCCGCTTCGACCAGCGCGTCGAACAGCCCGGCGTCGGCCCCGCGCTCGGGGTGCCACTGCACGCCCACCGCGAACCGGTGCCCCTGCATCTCGACGCCCTCGACGATCTGGTCGTCGGCCCAGGCGACGGCCAGCAGCCCGCTGCCCAGCCGCCGCACCGACTGGGTGTGCGGCGCGACCACCTCGACCCGGTCGCCGACCGCCTTGCCGAGCCTGCTCGACACGCTCACCTGGATGACGTGCTCGGCGCCCGGCTCGCCGTGCCGGTCGTGGCCGAGCGACTCGGGCAGCCACGGGATGAGCGTGCCTCCCTGGGCGACGTTCAGCACGTGCATGCCGCGGGCGATGGCGAGGACGGGCAGGTCGGCCTGTACGGCGGCGCGGGCGAGGGCCAGTTCGAACCGGTCGCGGTGCGCCTGCGCCTCGGCCGCCCGCTCGTCCTGCTCCTCGCCGTAGGCGGCGGCTCCCACCTCGACGCCGCCGGCCAGCACGAGGCCCTGGAGGCCGCGGACGTAGTCGTCGACGGCGTGGGTGTTGAGTGGCGGGAGCACCACGGGCGCGCCACCGGCCTTCTCGACCGCCTTGGCGTAGGCCGGAGGCGACAGCACCGCCTCACGCACCCAGTCGCCCCAGCGGGCGGCCTCGAAGTAGGCGGTGATGCCGATCAGCGGTCGGGACATACGGCCTCCAGAGGCGTGCAGGAGTCGCGCCGCCCGCGAGGCGGGGCAGCCATTGCCCCATCATGGCGCACTCCTTTTCGCTTATGTCACCCCTCCGGGAGAACCTCTCCTGTTCGTCTGACCTCTGACAGCACCCCCTGACCTGGGTGGTGACGGCGCGGTTGCCGCTCCGGTCGCGCCGTCTCCGGGCGAGCGGCGGGATCGCGACGCGCCGCCGGGGACTGCCGCCGGATGCCGGGGCCGCGAGCTCAGGGGCAGCGGGGCCGGGCCGGGAATGGCCCTGGATACGAATAAAAGAAACATTCACCTTTTCCAGCCGTAAATCACGTATTGGCCGTTGCGGTAAATAACATTACCGTTACGCATAGTTCGGGTTCGCACCGTAGTGAGGTGAATAGGTTGTGACGCCCAGGTGGCGGTGGAACACTCGATTTCGAGCGATCGGATGAGCCGGGGCCCGTCGGCCGCTCGCGACCCGGAGCCGTCAGGGAGGTGGATCGACGCGACCGGAATTGCATTCCGGTCAGCAGGGTGGGGTTGATGAGACAATGCCGCTGAACCCGCGTCTGGTAAAGGAGAGTTTCTCCGTCATCGAGCCGGTGGCCGACAAGGCTGCCGCCTACTTCTACGGCCGGTTGTTCGCCGAGTGTCCGCACCTGCGCGGCATGTTCCCGCCGGCCATGGACGGGCAGCGCGACCGGCTCTTCCGTGCCCTGACCCGCATCGTCTGGAGCCTGGACAGCCCCGACAGCCTGGCCGCCTTCCTGGGCCACCTCGGGCGCGACCACCGCAAGTACGGCGTGATCGCCGACCACTACGCCGCGGTCGGCGAGGCGCTGCTGGCCACGGTCCGCACGTTCGCCGCCGACATCTGGGACGACGAGATCGAGGCGGCCTGGGCCGCGGCCTACGACGCGGCGGCCGACCTGATGATCGGGGCCGCCAAGGACGACGCCCAGCTCTCCCCCGCGTGGTGGCTGGCCGACGTCATCGACCACGATCGGCGCACCGACGACATCACCGTCGTCACGCTCCGGCCCACGCAGCGCCTGCCGTACACGGCGGGCCAGTACGTGACGGTGCAGACGGCGCGCTGGCCGCGCGTCTGGCGGACGTTCTCCATCGCCAACGCGCCGCGCCCCGACAACACCATCCGGCTGCACGTCCGCTCGGTGCCGGGCGGCTGGGTCTCCACCACGCTGGCCAGGGACACCCGCATCGGCGACACCGTCATGGTCGGGCCGCCGATGGGCACCATGGCCCCGCCGGACGACGGCACGCGCGACGTGCTGTGCGTGGCGGGCGGCACCGGGCTGGCGCCGCTGAAGGCCGTCATCGAGCAGATCATCGCCTCCGGCCGCCGTCCCAACATCCACCTGCTGTACGGGGCGCGGACGGCCGCTGAGCTGTACGACCTGCCCGACCTCGTCCGGATGGAGTCGTCGTTCCCCTGGCTGCGGGTGCTGCCGGTGGTGTCGCACCAGCCGTCCTACGACGGCATGCGCGGCAGCCTGCCGGACGTCACGCAGCGCTTCCACTCATGGGCCGAGCACGAGGTGTACGTGTGCGGGCCGCCGGGGATGGTGCGCGAGACGGTGCGGCGCCTGCAGGTCGACGGCGTGCCCCTCGCCCGCATCCACCGCGACGTCCTCCACGACGAGCGCTAGCCACGGGCCGCCGGTGCCGAACGGGCGGCCCTAACCGGCCGGCCCGCGCCGGAACGCCGCCGCGGTCTCCTCGTCGTTGGGCCAGAACGTCTCGATGGCCAGCTCGGACACCGTGACGTCCAGCGGCGTGCCGAACGTGGCGATCGTGGTGAACATCGACAGGATCCGGTCACCGTGCCTGATCCGCAGCGGCACGAGGATGTCGGCGGGCCCGGGGACGTGGGCCACGTTGAGATCCACTCCCGGATAGGTGTAGGCGGCCAGCTCGTCGTGCAGCTCCGCCAGCGCCCCGTGCGCCGACGCCTCGGCCTGCCCGCGCAGCTGGTGCAGCAGGTGGGCGCGCACCTCCGCGAGGTTCGCCAGCCGGCCGCCCATCGCGTCGGGGTGCAGCGACAGCCGCATCACGTTGACCGGCTCCTCCAGCAGCTCGGCCGGCACCCCGTCCATGAACATGGCCGCCGCCGCGTTCGCCGCCACCAGGTTCCACCCGGCGTCCACGACCAGCGCCGGATAGGGCTCGTGCCCGGCGAGGATCTTGTCCAGCGCCTGACGTACCGCCCGCATCTCGGGCGCGCGCACCTCCCGCTCGGGGAACACCGGCGCGAACCCCGCCGTCACCAGCAGCCTGTTGCGGTGCCTGAGCGGCACCTCGAGCTCCCCGGCCAGCCTCATCACCATCTCGCGGCTCGGCCGGGCCCGCCCGGTCTCCAGGAAGCTGATGTGGCGGGCCGACACGCCGGCCTCGATCGCCAGGTCGAGCTGGCTCACCCGGCGCCGCTGCCGCCACGACCGCAGCAGATCGCCGAAGGACTCCTCGTGCAGGGCAAGCGCTCCCATACCGGAACGCTACGCGAGGCGAGAGAAGCGGCACGATTACCTCGGAGGTAATCGCCGCCCGGGGCGCGGGAGATCGCGAAGCCCGCGCGGCTGGTCTCCGGGCTCCGAGTCCGGGTCACGGCGCGGCCGGGACGACGCCGTCGTACTCGACCAGCAGGTGGCGGGGTCCTCTCAGGGTCGCGTTCGGCCGGTAGGGCGGCGGGTCGGTGACCAGGCGGGGGTTGCGCAGCCTGTTGACCAGCTCGCCGAGCGCGAGCTGCGCCTCCAGGCGGGCCAGCGCCGCCCCGAAGCAGTAGTGGACGCCGCCGCCGAAGCCCAGGTGCTCGGTGTAGGGGCGGTCCGGGTCGAAGTGGTCCGGATCGGGGACGTGGCCGGGGTCGCGGCTGCCCGAGGCGAGGGCCAGCACGATGGGCGCTCCGGCCGGGATGGTGGTCCCCGCGATCTCGATGTCGGCCAGGGCGACCCGCTGGGGCAGGAACTGCACCGGCGGCTCGAAGCGCAGCAGCTCCTCCACGATCCTGATGATCAGGTCGGGCTCGGCGCGCAGCCGCTTGATCAGCTCCGGCCGGCGCAGCAGGGTGAGCATCCCGTTGGCGATGAGGTTCACCGTCGTCTCGTGGCCGGCGATCAGCAGCAGCCCGGCGGTGGAGACCACGTCGGTGGGCGACATCGCCCCGTCGGGGCCCTCGTACGTGACGAACCCGGACAGCAGGTCGTCGCCGGGTTCGCGGCGGCGGGCGTCGGCCAGCTCGCCGAGGTAGCGCTGCAACTTCAGCGCCGTCTCCATCCGCGCGCGCTCCCGCTCGGCCCGGTCCTCCTCGCCGGGGCCGAGCGTCTCCACGATCGCGTCGGCCCAGGCGTGGAAGCGCGGCTCGTCCTCGCGCGGGACGCCGAGCAGCCGGCAGATGACGGTCACCGGCAGCGGGTAGGCGATGTCGTCCACGATGTCCGCCTGGTCGCGGCCCGCGAGGCCGTCGACCAGCTCGGTGATGACGGCGCGCATCTCCGGCCGCAGGCTCTCCACCCTGCCCGGCGTGTGGGGCGGCCCGAAGTGGCGCATCGCCAGCCGCCGGAGCCGGTCGTGCTCCGGCGGGTCGAGCCCGATGAAGGCGAGGTCCAGCGTGCCCTCGGACTCGGTGCCCGGCTCGGGCGGCCGGGCGAGGTCGCGCCGGTCGGAGCTGACGCGCGGGTCGTGCAGCAGCGCGGCGATCTCGCGGTAGGTGCTCACGACGTACGTGCCGTCCTCCTCACGCCGCACCGGCACCTCGCGGAGCTCGGCGTACAGCCGGTACGGGTCGGCGCGGCCGGCGGGATCGAGGATCTGCTGGAAGACGCTCTGCGGTGCCATGACGGGTGCTCCTCGGCTTGACGGGATCGGTGCTCGTACGGTCAGTGCTCGTACGGTCGGTGCTCGTACGGTCAGCGCTCGTACGGTCAGCGCTTGTTCGGTCAGCGCTCGTGCACCAGGGAGACCCGGCGCTCGGCCGGGTCGTGGCCGGTCACGACCACCGTCGCGCCCGCCGCCGGGACCATCCGGTCCGGCACCTCGGCCGGCACGGGCCGCGCCTCCTCGCGCCGGTCGACGTGGCGGAAGTCCGGCGGGAACGGCGCGGCCCGCTCGATCAGCCGCTGGTAGAACTCCAGCCACATCGCCTGGTCGAAGGTGACGGCGGCGGTGATCCGGCCCTGGTAGCCGTACACGGCGACGAACCGGCGTTCGGACACCGAGCCCTGGGCGATCACGAGCTCGTCGGCGAAGGTGGGCACGCCCACCGACTTGATGTTGACCCCGAACTGCGTGGACCAGAACACCGGCAGCGACAGGTGCGGCCAGCGGCGGGTCTGGTCGCTGACCATGTTGTGCGCCGCGACCTCCGCCTGGGCGACCGCGTTGCCCCAGTGCTCCAGAGACATGAACTGGTAGTGGTAGACGGGGTGCGGGAACCGCGCGATGTCGCCGGCCACGAACACGTCGTCGGTGACCAGGCCGTTGACGTCCACGGCGCGGCAGCCCGCGTCGCAGGCCACGCCCCACACGCCGGCCGCCAGCCCGGAGCCGTACAGCCATTCGACGTTGCGGACCGCGCCGAGCGCGACCACCGCGACCTCGGCGTCCACGGTGCTCCCGTCCGACAGGTGCGCGCGGCGCAGCCGCCCGGCCCCGTCGCCCTCCAGCGCCGAGACCGTGACGCCGCACCGCAGGTCCACGCCGGCGGCCCGCTGGAGG
>NZ_QNFZ01000204.1 GCF_003313395.1 Nonomuraea lactucae
GGCACCCCGCCCGGCGAGGCCGTGCGCTGGGCGCGCGAGGCCCGTGACGCCGTCCTCGCCGCCTACCGGCGCCGCCTGGCAGAGCGCGGCGGGCCCGGCCTGCTCGACGAGACGCTCATCCGCCCGTTCGAGATCGAGCAGGAGTGCCGGGAGCTCATCTACGCCGCCCGCCACCTCCCCCGCTGGCGCTACGCCCCGATGGGCGTCCTGCGGACCTGGTATCCCGAGGAGAACCCGTGAACCCCGAGCTGTACCTGGCCGACCTGGAGGCCAAGCCCGCCGCCCTCGCCGCCCTGGCCGCCACCCTGGAGGCGGCCGACCCCTTCGACGGCCTGCCGGAGGGCGTCGAGCGCGTGCTCTTCCTCGGCATGGGCAGCAGCCGGTACGCCGCCGGGGTGGCCGCCCTCCGGCTGCGCGCGGCGGGGGTGGACGCCTACGCCGACTACGCCTCGGCCGCCGCCACCTACCCCGCCACCCCGGGCACGCTGGTCGTCACGATCTCGGCGACGGGCGGCAGCCGTGAGACCCTGGACGCGTCCGCGCGTTACGCCGGCACCCCGGCGTTCACGGTCGCGCTCACCAACGCGCCGGGCTCTCCCGTCACCGAGGCCGCCGGCCTGGTCGTCCCCCTGCACGCGGGCGAGGAGCGGGGCGGGGTCTCCTGCCGCACGTTCCAGCACACGCTCGCCCTGCTGCTCGCCCTGGAGTCCCGCCTCACCGGCGCGCGCCGCGACCTGCCCTCCCTCGTACGGCGGAGCGCGGAGGCCACCGCCGACCTCCTGGATCGCCGCGGGACGTGGCTGCCGGAGGCGCTGAACCTCCTCGACGGCCCCCACGGCGTCTACACGATCGCCCCGGCCGAGCGCCTGTCGTCGGCCGAGCAGTCGGCGCTGATGGTGCGCGAGGGCCCGCGCCGTCCCGCGGACGCCTGCGAGACCGGCGACTGGGCGCACGTGGACGTCTACCTCACCAAGACCCTCGACTACCGTGCCCTGCTCTTCCCGGGGTCCCGCTACGACGGGCAGGCCATGGAGTGGGTACGCCGGCGCGGCTCCACGGTGCTCGCGGTGGGGGCGGACGTCGAGGGGGCCGCGGCGGCGGTCCGTTACCGGCACGACGACGACCCCGACGTCGCCCTCCTCACGGAGACCCTGGTGGCGGAGCTGGTCGCCGCCCGCTGGTGGGGGGCGGTCAGAGCCTGCGCAGGCCGCTGAGCACCCTTTCGAGCAGGCGCCTGTCGGGCAGGCCCTCCTCGTGCTGCGGCTGGTACACGCGGACCAGCCCTTCCCCCTCCATGTCCGCCACCAGCACCCGCGCCACGCCCAGCGGGATGGCCAGCAGCGCGGACACCTCCGCCACCGATCTCACCTGACGGCACAGCTCGCTGATCGCCCGGTACTCCCGGGGGTAGGTCAGGCCGAGCTGGGCCGATGTCGCCGATGAGACGAGCGCCTCCATGGCGAGGTCGCTGCGCGGCGCGGTGCGCCCGCCGGTGACGGCGTACATCCGGACCAGCGAGCTGCGCTCCGCCTCCGGTTCGCCGTCATGCCACGATGCCAACGTCCACTCCCATCACGCGTCCTCTCCCAGCTCGGCACGGCCCTTGCGCATGCCCTGCTGGTAGCTGGCGAGCCTGCTGCGCAGCCTCTCTGGCGAGACCGGGGGCTGCGGCTCGGGTGGCGCGGAGGGCGCCGCCGCCGTGCCCGGCACCAAGTTCGCCCTCGGCGTCCGCTTGGGCAGCCCCGAGGTCGTGGTCCCGCTCCGTACGGGCTCGCCGACCGCTCCGGCGGCCTGCCACCCGCTGTCCCCCGGCGACGACCAGCTCTCCTCGCCGTGGTCGGGCGTGGCCGCCGGTCTGGTGAACCAGCTGCTCGACTCGACGGAGGCGTAGATCGGCAGGAAGTCGTCCTTCGGGCCGGGCGCGGGCGGCGCCGACGGGGGCGCCGGCAGCTCCACCGAGTGGGTGCGGTCCGTGGAGAACCAGGACGGGGTCTCGGCGGGCGTGACGCCGTCGAACGACGGGTGCCCGTAGCCGGGCATCGACGGCGTCGGCCCCATCGGCCCGGATGCGAAGGGCGGCGCCTCGTAGCCGCTCCGCGCGTAGTCCGGCATGCCGCCCTCCATCGTGCCCGGCATCCCACCCGGCGGCGGGCCCGGCATCGGGCCCGGCATCGGCTCCTGCGTCGGGCTGTGCATCTGGGCGAGGGGCGGCTGCGTGGCGCCCGGCATGGACGTCAGCAGCGTCTCGGGCAGGAGCACCATCGCGGTCAGCCCGCCGACGTCCTGGCGGCGGAGCTGCACCCTGATGTTGTGCCGCAGGGCCAGGCGGCCGACCACGAACAGGCCCATCCGGCGCGAGACCGACACGTCGACCACGGGCGGGTTGGCCAGGCGGTGGTTGGCCTGGACGAGCTCCTCGTGGGTCATGCCGATGCCCTGGTCGCTGGCGGCGATCATCAGCCCGCCACCGTCGATGCGGTTGCTGGAGATGAGGACCTTGGTGTCGCTCGACGAGAAGGAGACGGCGTTCTCCACCAGCTCGGCCAGCAGGTGCACCACGTCGGTCACGGCCTGGCCGACGACGGCGACGTCCGAGCGGACCTGGATGTTGACCCGGTCGTAGCTCTCGACCTCGCCGAGGGCCGCGCGGACCACGTCCATCAGCTCGACCGGCTGGCTCCACTTGCGCGCGGCCTCCTGACCGGCCAGGACCAGGAGGTTCTCGCTGTTGCGGCGCATGCGGGTGGCCAGGTGGTCGAGCTTGAACAGGTCGCCCAGCCTGTTGTCGTCGCGCTCGCCGCGCTCCAGCCGTTCGATCAGCGTCAGCTGCCGCTCGACGAGCGTCTGGCTGCGGCGCGACAGGTTGACGAACATCGCGTTGACGTTCGAGCGCAACCTGGCCTCGTCGCTCGCCAGCCGCACGGCCTCGCGGTGGACCTCGTCGAACGCCCGCGCGACCTCGCCGACCTCGTCCCTGGAGAAGATGCCGATCGGCGGCACCTCCACGTCCACCGCGCCGTCGCGCGCCTCCCGCAGCCGCTGGACGAACTGGGGCAGCCGGTGGCCGGCGATCTCAAGCGCCTCGCCGCGCAGCCGCCGCAGGGGGCGTACCAGCGACCTGGCCACTCCGGTGGTGATCAGCAGGACTGCCACGAGCAGCGCGAGCACCGCCCCGGCGATGATGTAGGCGCGCTGGTGCTCGGCCGAGCTGAGCGCCTGGCTGCGGCTCACGATGCCGGCGGCCTGCCGCCGCTCGACCGTCCGCATCGAGTCGACCACCACGCCGGCGGCCTCGGACCACTCCCGGGCGTCGTCGCGCTTGCCGAGATCCAGACCGCGAAGGGGCTGCCCGGCCGTGGCCCTGATCAGCACCAGTTCGCGCAGGAACAGCATGCGGTCCGCGGTCCTGCCGTTGACGGTCTCGTCGAAGAAGCGGCGCTCATCGGCCGTCGCCTCGGCGGCGAAGCTCTTGCGCTCTGCCTGCTCGCGCGAGATCTCGCCGAGGAAGCGCTGGAGCTGCTGGGGGTCGAAGGCCCCTTCGACCAGGACCGTGGTGACGAGAGACTGCTGCAGCGCCACGCTCTCCTTGGCGCGGCTCAGCGCGGCGAGCATGCGGGTCTGCCTGAACAGCTCGTCGTCCTGGGTGCCCTGGACGAGCTCGTTGTGGATGGAGAGCAGGTTGCCGATGATCGTCGTGTAGTGCTCGACGGCCGCCGCGGGCAGCAGGTCGGCCTCCAGCGCCTGGCGGCGCAGGCCGGTGAGGCCGTCGAGGCGGCTGCCCATGGTGTCGAGCTGGTCGGCGGTGCGGCCCGTGACCTCGCCCCTCAGGTCGTCCGCGCTCAACCTCACCAGCCGGATGGCCTGGTCCACCTCCGCCATCCGCTCGCGGACGGCGGGCAGCGCTCCGGCGGGGCGGCCCCTGGCGATGTACCAGGCGGTCCGCGCGCGCTCGGCCGACAGCACGTGGGTGAGCCCGCCGACCTGCTCCGACAGCCGCGCGAGCTGGTTGGTGCGGGCGTAGTCGGCCGCCGCGCCCGTCGAGGCGAACACCTGCACGCCACCGAGCAGCACGGCCGCGGCGGTCGGCACGAGGATGAGTGCGACGAGCCGCGCCCGGACACGCCAGTTGCGCAGGCGCCAGCTCCCTCCGTGCGCCTGCCGCACGTCTGACTCTGTACTCACCGAATGCAACCCCTCGCCCGAAATCGGCGTATTTGAAGGTCCTGAGACTCCTGGGAAAAACCAACGGGTGCGGGTTATTGGAACACATACCGAGCGGTTCGGCCAAGGAACATAAGCCGACAAAAGTCAACTACCGTTCCGCCAGAACCCCAATCTGGAGCCCCACATTTGTCGATCTTCATGCTCCAGACGCTCACCGTAAACGTTTAATGTCCGATTTTGGGCTGATTTACACGTTTTAATCCTGTAACGATGAGGGGCAGCAGGTGCGCCGGTCCGTCACAGCGTTGAGTTTTGCGTTATCGACGCCATATGTTGAGCCCCGGCGAGCGAGGAGGCGATGTGGGAGATTCTCCCGGCGGTGCGGCCATCGCGGCCGACGGGCTGTGGAAGATCTTCGCCCCGAGGGCGGAAAGAGCGCTGGAATCCGATGACGGCTCTCCGGACACCGCCGAGCTCCGCTCTCCGGACACCGCCGAGCTCCGCGAGAAGACCGGCCAGGCACGCCGGGGCCGCGGAGATCCTCTCGCTCTTCGGCCTCGGGTCCACCGCCGGCGCCCCGGCCTGCAGCGGCACGACGGGCGAGCAGGCCGCCAGGAAGCGGGTCGAGGCCGACACGGCAAGATGGCAGGCCTGGATCCCGAAGTAACCCCCCTCTTGACCGGGCCTCCCTCGGGCGGGGCCCGGCCGCGGAGACGCTGATGCGCACCAAGACACTCACCAAGACACTCGTGGCACCGCTCGTGGCGGTCCTGCTTCTGACGGCCTGCTCCGGCGAGGAGCCCGACCCGTCCAGCGGGAAGAAAACGATCAACATCGACATCCATGCCTGGGACGGCTACGCCGCCCAGGCCGCGGTCCTGGCCCACCTGCTCGAACACGAGCTCGGCTACGAGGTCCGCATGCGGGAGATGAAGGAGAACGACTCCTGGAAGGACTTCGCGGCGGGCAAGGTCGACGTCATCGTGGAGAACTGGGGTCATCCGGACCTCAAGAAGGAGTTCATCGAGGACAAGAAGGCCGCGGTCTCGGCCGGTCTCACCGGGAACAAGGGCGTGATCGGCTGGTACGTCCCCGAGTGGATGGTCAAGAAATATCCGGACATCACCAACTGGCGGAACCTCAACAAGTACGCCAGTCTCTTCAAGACGCCCGAGTCCGGTGAGGCAGGCCAGTTCCTCGCCGGCGACCCGACCTTCGTGACCAACGACGAGGCCCTCGTCAAGAACCTCGGCCTCAACTTCAAGGTCGTCTACTCGGGCAGCGAGGCCGCCCTGATCAAGGCCGCCCAGGACGCGACCAAGAACAAGAAGCCGCTGCTCATGTACTTCTACGAGCCGCAGTGGCTGTTCGCCAAGGTGAAGCTCGTCAAGATCAACCTTCCCCCGTACGCCATCGGCTGTGACGCCGACACGGCCAAGGTCGCCTGCGACTACCCGCCGTACCTGCTGGACAAGATCGTGAGCCGGTCGTTCGCCGAGAAGGGCGGCAAGGCGTACGAGCTGGTCCGGAACTTCTCCTGGTCGAACGACAACCAGAACGCGGTCGCCAGCGACATGATCAACAACCGTCTGACCCCGGCTCAGGCCGCCGAACGGTGGGCGGCCGACAACAAGATCGTCTGGAAGGAGTGGATCCCTCGCTAGACCGCCGGCCGCCCTCCGGGGGTGCCCGGGTGCCCGTACGTTGTACCGTACGAGGGTGACGATCGAGTACACCGGCAGGGGCGACCCGGCCCGCAGCCTGGCGCTGCTCTGGCGGACCAGCGAGCGGGCCAGCCGCAAGGGGAAGCCCGACCTCAGCGTCGACCGGATCGTGCGCGCCGCGATCGAGGTGGCCGACGCCGAGGGTCTCCAGGCGCTGTCCATGCGCCGCGTCGCCGAGAAGCTCGGCGTGGGCACGATGTCGCTCTACACGTATGTGCCGGGCAAGCCGGAGCTGCTCGACGTCATGCTCGACACCGTGTACGCCGAGACGGCCAAGCCGGACGACGCGCCCGGCGGCTGGCGGGAGCGGCTGAACCTGATCGCCAGAGAGAACTGGTCGCTGTACCGGCGCCACCCGTGGCTGCTGCAGGTCGCCACGAGCCGCCCGGTGCTGGGGCCGAACGTCACGGCCAAGTACGACTACGAGCTGCGGGCCGTCGACGGCATCGGGCTGACCGACGTGGAGATGGACTCGGTGATCACGCTGGTGGCCGGGTTCGTGCACGGCACGGCCCGGGGGGCGGTGGAGGCGTCGCAGGCCGAGAGCCGGACCGGGATGACCGACGAGCAGTGGTGGTCCGCGCACGCGCCGTTCCTCGGCCGGATCGCCGACGCCTCCCGCTACCCCACGGCCTCTCGGGTCGGCCAGGCCGCCGGCGAGGCCTTCGGCGGCGCCTACAGCGCCGACCATGCCTTCGAGTTCGGGCTCGAACGCCTCCTGGACGGCATCGAGACCCTGGTACGCCGTCGCGACGGCGCCTCCTGACGAGCCCCTGGGGACGGGTCGGCCGGGGCCGGTGCGTCAGGGAGGGCTCAGCAGGGGTCGGGTTCAGCGGGGGTCGGGTTCAGCGGGGGTCGGGTTCAGCGGGGGTCGGGGGCGGTGGCGGCTGCGAGGACGATCTGGTGCTGCCTCGGGCTGGGCGGCCGGACCCAGGTCACGCCAGGGCCGCCACCCGCGATCACCCGGGACACGACGGTCCTCAGGAGCGCCTCCACCGTCGCCGCCCGCTGCTCCGCACGCACCTCGCGGTAGCGGTCGAGGATCAGTGCGAGGTCGAGCATCATGGTGTTGACGTCCTCAAGATCGGCGCCCTCCGAGGCGCCGGAAGCCGGAGCGGAGGCGTCCGGGGCGGCGGGCTCGGGAGTCGCGGGCTCAGGCGGCCTCGGGGCCGTGGGGGCGGCTGAGGAGGGCGCTGGAGGCGGCGTGGGGGCGGCTGAGGAGGGCGCTGGAGGCGGCGTGGGGGCGGCTGAGGAGGGCGCTGGAGGCGGCGTGGGGGCGATGGAGGGAGTCGTGGGGGCAGGGGTGGCGTCGGAGGCCGGGGCATCGCGGGCGGCGTCCTGGAGGGCCGTGGCGGGCCGGGCAGCGGAGTCTCCGTCCGGCGGGGCGGGCTGGTCCCGCACGGTGATCTGGAGGGAGCCGATGTTCTCGTCCACCGACCAGGCCGCGACGCCCGCCGTCCGCGGCCCGCAGACGATCTCGCGTACCGCCTCGGCGAAGTGCCGCTGGTCCATCCCGTCGACCATGCCGGTCAACCACTCCGTGCGCAGGTGCAGCACGCCCGGCTGCTCGACGGCGGAGCACTTGGCGATCAGCTCACTGACCGTGCGCTCGGGATCGTGCAGCCCGTCCTCCCCCGTCGCCGCGAACCGGTCGGCGAGCAGGTGGAGCGAGATGAGCCGCGGCGGGTCGTACGTGGTCAGCACGCCCTGTTCCCTGCCGACGCTCAGCGGTTCGCCCTCGTCGGAGCAGGCTCGCAGGCCCTCCATGAACGCGATCCCGGCCTCGGGCCCGAGCCGCGACGCCCAGCCCCGGCCTCCGTCGTCCTCGAAGCGCTCGTCGGCTCCATCGCCGCCGAGCGGGCCACGGCGCAGCCACCACAGGCCCACGGCGACGACGAGGACGGCTGACACCGCGAGTGCGATCCACACGATGCGGCTGCTCCCTTCAGTCGGACAGGGCCTAGCAGCGTAGTGTGATCTTTCTCGCCAATCCGTCCATTCTTGGAAATTTCCGGAAAAGTGCGACTGTGCGCTACTAAACGGGCGCGGCCCGCAGCCGTACGACGTGCTCCACCAGCGCGATCAGCGTCGACTTCACCGACTCGCGGTTGCGCGCGTCCGTCCGCACGATCGGCACGTGCGACGGCAGCGCCAGGGCCTCGCGCACCTCGTCCTCCGTGTGCGGGAACTGCCCGTCCCAGCCGTTCACGCCCACCACGAAGGGCAGCTTGGCCTCCTCGAAGTAGTCGATCGCGGGGAAGCTGTCGGCCAGCCGCCGCGTGTCGAGCAGCACCACCGCGCCGATGGCGCCGCGCACGAGGTCGTCCCACATGAACCAGAACCTGTGCTGCCCGGGCGTGCCGAAGAGGTACAGGATCAGGTCACGGTCGAGCGAGAGGCGGCCGAAGTCCATGGCGACCGTGGTGGTCTGCTTGTTCGGGGTCATGCCGAGATCGTCGATGCCCGCGGACGCGTCCGTCATGACGGCCTCGGTGGTGAGCGGGAGGATCTCCGACACCGCCCCTACAAACGTCGTCTTGCCGACGCCGAACCCACCCGCTACGACGATCTTCGTTGACGTGAGGCCAGGGTTAGAGCCTGCGAAGTCCACTGAGCACCCTTTCGAGCATGTTGAGGTCTGGCTGTCCCTGGCTGAGGCGCGGCTGGTGCAGACGGACGAGCCCTTCGTCGGACATGTCCGCGACAAGCACCCGTGCCACGCCCAGCGGGACGCGGAGCAGAGCCGAGATCTCGGCGACCGACCGGAACGAACGGCAGAGCTGCATGATGGCCTCCTGCTCGGGGGTGAGCAAGGCCATCTCGTCGTCCGGAATGGACATGGACGAGATCAGCGTCTCCATCGCCAGGTGGTAACGCGGCTCGGATCGGCCGCCGGTCACCGCGTACGGACGGAACAGGGGCTCGTCGTCCCCGATCCCGTCAGCCCCGTACACGACCCGCTCCCATCAGCGTCATTGCATCACCGTGTCCTGGCCGCCTGGAGCTCCGCGCGCAGGGCGGGAGTCAGGACCTGTCCGGCCCGGTCGACCAGCAGCGTCATCTGGTACGCCACCAGGCCCATGTCGCAGTCGGGCGCGGCCAGCACGGTGATCACCGAGCCGTCGCTGATCGCCATCACGATGAGCAGGCCGCGCTGCATCTCAACGACGGTCTGCGTCACGGCGCCGCCCTCGAACACGCGGGACGCGCCCACGGTCAGGCTCAGCAGTCCGGCCGAGACCGCGGCGAGCTGGTCGGCCCGGTCCGGCGGGAAGCCCTCGGAGCTCGCCAGGCAGAGTCCATCGGCGGAGACGACGACCGCGTGCGCGACTCCGGGGGTGTTGCGCACGAAGTCGGTGATCAGCCAGTCGAACCGATGCGCCTCGTGGCTAAGGGTTGTCACTCGCCCTCCCTGGCAGGACGCTCGCTCACTCTCGTTCCTCCTGTTCGCGTACTTCCGCACGCCCACGCCGCACTCCCTGCTGGAAGCCGGCCATCCGGCTGCGCATCCGCTCGGCGGAGACCGGCGGCGCCGGAGCCTGCCGCGTCTGCGGTTGTGGCCGCTCGGTGGACGGACTCGCCGTGCCGGGCACCAGGTTGGCTTTGGGGGTGCGCTTGGGCAGCCCGGCGGCCGTGATGCCGCCGAGGCTGGGGTCGCTGGCCGCCGCCGCCGCACGCCATCCGGCGTCCGCGGCGGTTCGCCACGCTTCCTCCCCAGAGGGTACGGCTTGCACGGACTGCTGCTCACCCGGGTCCGCCGAGTCCGCCTCGTCCGCCGTCGCCGCCTTCGAAGGCGCTGACGGCGTCGAGGGGGCCCGCTCGCCGGGCGGCCTGCGGAACCACGCCGACTCCACCGAGGCGAAGATCGGCAGGAACTCCTCGTCGGATTCCATCGGCGAGACGTCCACCGAGGGATGCGGGTCGGGCCTGCGCACGTCCGCGGTGTCGTATGAAGCCGGGACGGGCGGGAAAGCGCTCTCGGTGCTCGGATAGGACGGGAAGCTGCCAGGCCGGTCCTGGCCGGGGTAGGACTGGCCCGGGTACGACGGGTAGCCGCCGGTGTCGAACGTCGGCTGCCTGAACGGCCCGCCGTCCGTGTCGGCCGTGAACCGCGGCGTCCCGTTGCGCGCCCGCCCGGCGCCGTTCGCGTCGGCCCCGTTCGGGCCGGGACCGTTCGCGCCCGGCGCGTTCGGACCGGGGCTGTTCGGACCGGGGCCGTTCGGACCGGGGCCGTTCGGACCGGGACCGTTGGGACCGGGTCCGCTCGCGCCCGCCACACCGGCGGGGCTCGCCCCGAACGAGTCGAGGCTGTTGAACGAGCGGAACGTGCCGTTCTGCACGGGGGCGCCCGGCCCCGGACCGCCGGGCTGCGGCACGGCCTGGGCGGAGCCG
>NZ_QNFZ01000207.1 GCF_003313395.1 Nonomuraea lactucae
CGGCGTGCGCCCGCCGCGCCAGGCGGGCAGGCCCACCGCGGCCAGCACGACCAGCGCGGTGCCGCAGATGATGGCGAGCACCGGCACGGGCGCGACGAGCGCGGTGCCCAGCACGGCCACCGTCATCGCCCAGCCCCCCACGGCGCCCAGCACGATGCCGAGCAGGCCGAGCGAGCCGTGCTCGGCGAGGAGCAGCAGGGCGACCTGGCCCCTGGTGAAGCCCATCGACTTGAGCGTGGCCAGGTCGCGGAGCTGGCCGAGCACCCTGCCGCCCGCGGCGTTGGCCAGCGCGAGCGCGGCGGCGACCAGCCCGACCACGCCGAACAGCGCCAGCAGCGTGCCGAGCAGCCGGTTGTCGAGCTCCATCGCGGCGCGCACCTCGCGCCAGGTGTAGACGCGCTGGAGCTGGTCCTCCAGCATGACGACGACGCGCTGCGAGACGATCTGCGCCGCGTCGGCGTCGGACAGGCGCAGCCCGGTCACCCACTCGCTGCGGCCCAGCATGGGCTCGATCCGGTCGAGCATGCCCGGCAGGACCCAGACCAGGCCGGGCGTCCACTCGGGGTAGAAGCCCTGCTCGGCGGAGTGCGCGATGCCGCGTACGCGCAGGGTGTGGCGCTCGCCGCTCAGCGCGATGATCGTGAGCGACGCGCCGACCCTGAGCCGGAGCGAGGAGGCGAACGAGCGCTCGACCACCACGCCGTCGAGCCGGGAGGGGTCGAGCCAGCGGCCCTCGGCCACCACCGGGTGGGCGACCTGGGGCGGGGTGGCGGTCATGGAGCGCAGCGCCGCCGGCTCCTTCTTGCCGTCCTGCGCGACGGTGACGGGTGCGGAGCGGTACGGTCCGGCGACGCGGGTGACGCCGTCGATGTCGCCCAGCGCGGCCTGTGGGCTGTTCTTGGTGTAGAGCCACACGTGGGCGCCGTCGGTCTGGGCGAACAGGCCGCGCCATGGGTTGGTGCCGTCCTCCAGGAGCGTGACGGCGGTGATCAGGGCGGCCACGATGCCGGCCACGGCGAGCACGGTGAGGACCGCCTGCCCCTTCCTGGCCCGCAGGTCGGCCCTGATCCACCGGCCACCCGCTCTCGCTGTGCTCATCCTGTGCTCATCCTGTGCTCATCGCGGGGCGCTCATCGCAGGTCGATCACTTCGCCGGCCGTGCCGGTGCGCCTGCGCGCGATCCGGCCGTCGTCGACGATCTCGCCGTCGAACAGGGAGACCAGGCGGTCGGCCAGGCTGGCGACGCGGGCGTCGTGGGTGACCATGATGATCGTCTGGCCCTGCTTGTGCACGTCGCTGAGCAGCCGGAGGACGTCGCGGGTGTTGCGGCTGTCGAGGTTTCCGGTGGGCTCGTCGGCCAGCAGCACGCTGGGCTGGTTGGCCAGCGCGCGGGCCAGCGCGACGCGCTGCTGCTCGCCGCCCGAGAGCTGGCCGGGCGCTGCGTCGGCGCGCTCGGTGAGGTTGAGGGCGCCCAGCAGGCTCTCCCTGCGCTCGCGGGCCTCCTTGGGGGAGGCGCCGGCGAGCAGGGCCGGGAGCTCCACGTTGTCGGCCACGGTCATGTTGGCGACCAGGTTGAAGAACTGGAAGACGAACCCGATCTTCTTGCGCCGCAGCAGCGCCCAGGCGCTCTCGGACAGGGTGTCGACGCGCCGCCCGTCGAGCCAGATCTCGCCGCTGGTGCGGGTGTCGAGGCCGCCGAGCATGTGCACGAGGCTGGACTTGCCCGACCCGGACGGCCCCATGATCGCGACGAACTCGCCCGGCTCCACCTGCAGGTCCACCCCGCGTACGGCGGGCACGGGCACCGCCCCGTCGGAGTAGATCTTCACCAGGTGGACGGTTTTCAGGACCGGGCTCACGTCAGGTCCTCCTGGCATCGCTCCAGCCAGTCGAGGTCGGCCTGCAGGTGCAGCATGGCGCCCTCGATGAGCAGCACGGCCACGTTGTCGCCGGGCTCGGTGCGGGAGAGGAGGTCGTTGAGGTCGCCCATGAGGGAAAGATAGTGCCGCCGCTGCCGGTTGATGAGCGCCATCCGGTCGGCGATGCCGGTGAGCGGGGCCAGCACGAGCTTCATGAAGAACTCGTCGCGCACCCGGGGGCCTTCGGTGGGCTCGTCCACCCAGGTCATGAGGACCTCGCGGCCCTTGGTCGTCAGGTAGTAGACCTTCTTGTTGGGGCGGTTGGACTGCTCCACGTCGACGGCCCTGACCAGGCCGTCCTTCTCCAGCCTGCCGAGCGTCACGTATATCTGCCCGATGTTGGGGGAGGGGTATGCGCTGCCGAAGGTCTGCTCCAGTGCCTGCTTGAGCTCGTATCCGTGGGCCGGCTCTTTGGCCAGAAGCGCCAGCAGGTGTAGCCGCACGCCTCACCTCCCTTTGTGTTACGTAGGCGTTACAGAGCTATCCGTTGACCACCACATTACCTGTGTGCATAACATGAATGCATCTACCTAACACGTATGTAACCCCATTGAACATGGAGGTAACACGGGTGCTTCGCGCGCTTTCGCTCACCGTGGCCGTCCTGCTGGCGGCCGGGTGCGCTGGGGCGGGCGACGAGAACGGCGGCGACACCGGCACGGGCGGCACCGGCCCGATCACGTTCGCCACCGGGCGCGACACCACGGCGTACCTGCAACCCCTGCTGGACCGCTGGAACCAGGCCCACCCGGCCGAGAAGGTGACGCTCCTCGAACTGCCCGAGGCCGCCGACGAGCAGCGCGCTCAGATGGTGGCCAACCTCCAGGCCCGCAGCAGCCGCTACGACGTGCTCGGGCTCGACGTGGTGTTGACCGCGGAGTTCGCGGAGAACGGCTGGATCATCCCCCTGGAGCGCGGGCTCTTCCCGCTCGACAGGTTCCTGCCGCCTGTCGTGGAGACCGCGGTCTACAAGGACAAGCTCTGGGCGGTGCCGTACACGAGCAACGCGGGGCTGCTCTACTACCGCACCGATCTCGTGAGGAAGCCGCCCCGCACCTGGGCGGAACTTCGCCAAAAAGCACTAGAAGTAACTAAAAAGCACCATATAGGAGGTTACGGCGGACAGTTCCTCGCGTACGAGGGTCTGACGGTCAATTTCTCGGAGGCCGTGCAGTCGGCCGGCGGCCAGGTGGTCAGCCCCGACGGCACGAAGGTCACCCTCGACGTGGCCAAGGCCGGGACCGCGCTCGACTTCTTCCGCCAGGGCCTGCGCGAGGGCTGGATCCCCGCGGAGTCCCTGAACTACAAGGAGGAGGAGTCGCGCCTGGCCTTTCAGGACGGCCGCCTCGCCTTCGCTCGCAACTGGCCACACGCCTACGGACCGGCCAGGGCCGAGCTAGGCGGCAAGATGGCGGTCACCAGGCTGCCCGGGCTCGACGGGCCCGGTTCCAGCACGCTGGGCGGGGTCAACCTCGCCGTCAGCGCCTTCTCCGAGCACCAGCACACGGCACAGGAGTTCATCCGCTACTTCACGGGCCTGGACAACCAGCGCCGGGTGCTCACCGAGGGATCCTTCCCGCCGGTGTGGACCGAGCTCTACGACGACCCCGAGCTCATCGAGCGCTTCCCCTACCTGCCCGTGCTCAAGGAGAGCATCCTCGCCGCCAAGCCGCGGCCGGTGAGCGCGAACTACAACCAGCTGAGCCTGGTGATCGCCAGCTCGGTCGCCAAGGCGCTCAGTCCCCCCTACGCGGAGCCCGCCCAGGACGTCGCGGCCTCCCTGAAGTCCGAACTCGAAGAGATCATCCGAACTCAGTAAGGATCCCCCCATGAGGACAGCCAGAGCAGCAGCGGTACTGGCCGGGCTCGCGGTCGCGGTCGCCGCCTGCGGCAACGCTCCGACGACCACGCAGCCCACAGCGTCGAGTTCGGCGAGCGCGGGCGGCGCGAAGACGCTGGAGGGCGTCAAGCTCGAGGTCGCCGCCAAGTGGACCGGTGACGAGCAGAAATACTTCCAGCAGGTGCTCAAGGCCTTCACCGAGAAGACCGGCGCCAAGGTCACCTACGCCTCCACCGGCGAGGACACCGGCGCCTACCTCGGCCCGCGCATCCAGGGCGGCAGCCCGCCCGACGTCGCGATCCTGCCCCAGCCGGGCCTGGTGCAGCAGTACGCCAAGCAGAACGCCCTCAAGCCGGTCACCGACGCGGTCAGCAAGCAGCTCGACACCAACTACACCCCGTACTGGAAGGAGCTCGGCTCCGCCGACGGCAAGGTGTACGGCGTCCTGGTCAAGGCGGCCCACAAGTCGCTGGTCTGGTACCGCACGCAGGCCTTCGAGGACGCCGGCGTGCAGCCGCCGACCAACTGGGACGAGCTGGTCAAGGCCTCGCAGACCATCGCCGACTCCGGCACCCCGCCGTTCTCGCTCTGCGGCGCCTCCGCCTGGACGCTGACCGACCTGTTCGAGAACGTCTACCTGTCCACGGCCGGCCCCGAGAAGTACGACCAGCTCTCCAAGCACGAGATCCCGTGGACCGACCCGAGCGTCGCCACCGCGCTGGAGAAGATCCAGCAGATCGCGGGCAAGAAGGAGTTCGTCCTCGACGGCAGCTCGGGCGCGCTGCAGACCGACTTCCCCACCTGCGTGACCAAGGTCTTCGGCCAGAAGAAGGCCGCCATGATCATCGAGGCCGACTTCGTGGCCACCCCCGTGGTCCAGTCGAAGGCCAAGGTGGGCGAGGACGCCAAGGTCTTCCCCTTCCCCAAGGCCGGTGACACGACCCCGGTCATCCTCGGCGGCGACGTCGCGGTCGCGATGAAGGACTCGCCCGGCGCCATGGCGCTGCTGGAGTTCCTCGCCTCCAAGGAGGGCGGCGAGATCTGGGCCAAGCTCCCCGGCTACCTGTCGCCCAACAAGAACGTCTCCCCCGACAACTACCCCGACCCGCTGACCAAGCAGCTCGGCCAGACGATCGTGTCGGCCGGCGACGCCGTCCGCTACGACATGTCGGACCTCGCGCCCAGCGCGTTCGGCGGCACCGACGGCAAGGGCGAGTGGAAGGTCCTGCAGGACTTCCTGCGCAACCCGAGCGACGTCAAGGGCGCCCAGGAGGCACTCGAGGCCGAGGCCAAGAAGGCCTGGAAGTAAAGAGGTATGGCCGTGACCGACAGGTTGGACGGCCCGGCGGCCCCGCGCGAGGAGAGCGACTCGCGCGGGGACTCCCCCGCACCGGCTGACGCCCCCCACACGACACGACGCTTCGGCCCCTCCCCCGTGATCGCGATCGCCTTCCTCCTCCCGGCGGCGCTGCTGCTGGGGGTCTGGGTGGTCTACCCGATCGTCTACTCCGTCTTCCGCAGCCTCTTCGACGCCTCCGGCACCGGATTCACCGGCCTGGGCAACTACGCCACGATCTTCACCGACGGCGCGATGCTCACCACGATCAGGAACAACCTGATCTGGGTGGTCGTGGCCCCGATCGTGATCACCACGCTGGGCCTGATCTTCGCGGTGCTGACCGAGCGCATCAGGTGGGCGACGGCGTTCAAGCTGATCGTGTTCATGCCGATGGCCGTATCGCTCATGGCCGCCGGCGTGATCTTCCGCCTCGTGTACGAGGAGGACCCGGACAAGGGCCTGGCCAACGCCGTCCTCACCACCGTCCACGACACGTTCTCCTCCTCACAGGGCTACCCGGAGGCGCGTCCCCGCGAGGGCGACCAGTCGCCGGTCGCCGCGCAGGGCGGCGCGGTCGTCACCAAGCAGGCCGCCCAGACGGGGCGGCCGGTGCTGATCCCGATCGTCGGCATCAAGCCGGCCGTCATGCCGGGCAACGCGCAGGCCGCCAAGACCCCGCAGGGCGGCAACGAGCTGTCGGGCACGGTGTGGTTCGACTTCACCCCGGGAGGCGGCGGCAAGAACGGCGCCGTCGACGGCACCGAGAAGGGCCTGCCCGGCATGACCGTCGAAGCGGTCAGCGACGGCAGGGTCGCCGCGACCGCCACGACGGCCGAGGACGGGTCGTTCCGCTTCGAGGGGCTGCCGGCGGGCTCCTACGTCGTGCGGCTCCCGCAGTCCAACTTCGAACCCGCCTACCGCGGCCTCACCTGGCTCGGCAGGACGCTCATCACGCCGGCGATCATCGGCGCGTTCGTCTGGGTCTGGGCCGGGTTCGCCATGGTGCTGATCGCGGCCGGCCTCGCGGCCATCCCGCGTGACGCCCTGGAGGCGGCCCGCATCGACGGCGCGACGGAGTGGCAGGTGTTCCGCAGGATCACCGTGCCGCTGCTCTCGCCGGTGCTCCTCGTCGTCTTCGTGACGATGATCATCAATACGCTGAAGGTGTTCGACCTGGTCTTCATCATCGCGCCGTCGTCGGTCCAGCCGGACGCCAACGTGATCGCGCTGGAGATGTGGCGAGTGTCGTTCGGCGGCGGGAACAACCAGGGGCTCGGCAGTGCTCTGGCGATCTTCCTGCTCGTGCTGGTCCTGCCCTTCATGATCATGAACATTCGCAGGTTCAGGAGGGAGAACGCATGACGACCGCGACTGCTACGACTCCCGTCACCGAACTTCACACGGGCGCGCCCCGAAGGGGCGTCGCCGGCCGGATCGTCGACCGCCTCGGCGGTGGCGCCGTCCAGGTCGTCATGGTGCTGCTCGGCGTGTTCTGGCTGGTCCCGACGCTCGGCCTGCTGGTCGTCTCGTTGCGGTCGGTGGAGGTCAACAACGCCGAGGGCTGGTGGACCGTCTTCACCAAGCCCGCCGAGCTCACCATCGCGAACTACCGCGACCTGCTGGCCAGCGGCTTCACCGCGTCGTTCTGGAACACCGTGGCCATCACCGTGCCGACCACGATCCTGGTGATCGGCATCGCCGCCATGGCCGCCTACGCGTTCGCGTGGATGGAGTTCCCGGGCCGCGACACGCTGTTCCTCATCGTGGTCGGGCTGCTGATCGTGCCGATCCAGATCGCGCTCATCCCGATCGCCTCGCTCTACGGCGGCATGGGGATCTTCGGCACGATCCCCGGCGTGGTCCTGTTCCACGTCGCGTTCGGCCTGCCGTTCGCGATCTTCCTACTCCGCAACTTCTTCATCGGCATCCCGTCGTCGCTGCTGGAGGCGGCGCGGATGGACGGGGCGAAGGAGTGGAAGATCTTCGCCTCGGTGGTCTTCCCGCTGGGCAAGCCGGCGATCGCCTCGCTCGGCATCTTCCAGTTCCTCTGGGTGTGGAACGACATGCTCATCGCGCTGGTCTTCGCCAACACCGACAGCCAGCCGATGACCAAGGCGCTCCAGTCCCAGATGCGGCAGTTCGGCAACAACGTGGACATCCTCTCCTCCGGCGCCTTCCTGTCGCTGATCGTCCCGCTGATCCTGTTCTTCGCGTTCCAGCGCTACTTCGTGCAGGGCATGATGGCGGGCTCGGTCAAGTAGCGCCCCCGGGCACCCGTGTCCCTCGGGGGGGGTGCGGGTTCCCGGCTGTGATCATTCTGGTACGGCCCGCGTGCCACGATTCGCACGCAGGCCGTACCAGACCTGGATAAGCTCATCGGCCATGGCCGGTCGTCCCCTGAACGAAGTCGTCGAAGCCGGATGGGCCCAGGCTCTGGAGCCCGTCGCCGAGCGGATCTCCCACATGGGCGAGTTCCTCCGCAACGAGATCGCCGAAGGCAGGCAGTACCTCCCCGCGGGCGCCCACGTGCTACGCGCCTTCAACCAGCCCTTCGACGAGGTCAAGGTGCTGATCGTCGGGCAGGACCCCTACCCGACCCCCGGGCATCCCATCGGGCTGTCCTTCTCCGTGGCCGCCGACGTGCGGCCGCTGCCCGGCAGCCTGGTCAACATCTACAAGGAGATGGAGACCGACCTGGGCCTGCCCCGCCCCACCAACGGCGACCTGACCCCCTGGGCCGACCAGGGCGTCCTGCTGCTCAACAGGGTGCTGACCGTGATGCCGGGCAAGCCCGCCTCGCACCGCGGCAAGGGCTGGGAGGAGGTCACCGAGCAGGCCATCCGCGCCCTGGTGGCGCGCGGCGGGCCGCTGGTGGCCATCCTGTGGGGCCGCGACGCCCGCAACCTGGCCCCGATGCTCGGCGGCGTGCCGCGCATCGAGTCGGCCCACCCCTCGCCACTGTCGGCGCGCAACGGCTTCTTCGGCTCCCGCCCCTTCAGCCGGGCGAATGAGCTGCTCGTCCAGCAAGGCGCCACCCCTGTGGAGTGGAAGCTGCCCTAGCATCATCGCCATGAGCGATAACGAGAAGTTCCTGCGCCTGACGGTCGAGCTGACCGTCGAAGTGCTCGACGTCGACGCGCTGCAGGCCGCCGCGCTCGCCGAGATCCGGCACCCCGACGCCGACCTCAACGACGAGGAGCGGGCCGAGCAGGCCGAGCTCGTCGCGTCCGACGAGACCGGCGCCTCCGCGCTGCAGTGGCTCATCGAGCCCGACCACGTGCTGCAACTGGTCGACCACATCGACGAGATCGAGCCCCGCGAGGCCATGCTGGGCGTCGAGCCCTCCGAGGCCCCCGCCGAGGACGAGGAAGAGGAGCATGACCACAGCTGACGCTCAGCGCGAGCCGCGGCGCCGGTCGGCGCCGCGGCTCCGCGTGTGCCCGGCACCGAGAGGGGGCGCGCAGTGATCGTCGCGTTCTCCATCACCCCGCTGGGTGTCGGCGAGGGGGTCGCCGAGCCGGTGGCCCGCGCCGTCCGGGTCGTCCGCGAGAGCGGGCTGCCCAACCGGACGGACGCCATGTTCACCACCGTCGAGGGCGAGTGGGACGAGGTGATGGCCGTCGTCAAGCGGGCGGTGGACGCGGTGGCCGAGGTGGCGCCGCGGGTGAGCCTGGTGCTCAAGGCCGACCTCCGGGAGGGGGTCACCGACGGGATGACCGGCAAGCTGGAGTCCCTGGAACGCCACCTGCCCTGACCTTGGGCCTCCCGGCAGCCGGGAAGGCGTGGGGGCGAAGCGCAGAGGAGACACAGAGGAGACACAGCCATGGGTCCGTCTCGGCCGCCGGGGCAGACGTCCGAGCCGGCGGGCCCCGCACCGCTGATCGCCGGTGGCGACATCGAGGTGATGCGCGAGCTGGTGACACGGTCCTTCGCCCCCCACCGGCTGCAGATCATCCGGAGCCACCCGGCCGGCGGCCGCTACGCGATCCGGCACCAGGGCGACATCTCCCTGCACGCGCTGGCCTACGGGGCCGAGATCCGGGTGCTGCCCCAGGAACTGCCCGGATTCCACAACATCCACATCCCCCTGTCGGGGGGCGGATCGCTGACGGTCGACGGCCGGGAGGTGACGTCGCGGCTGACCGTCATCGGGCCGCGACAGCACCTGGACATGCACTGGAGCGCCGACAACGACACGCTCATCGCGAACATCCCGTCCGCGCTGGTCGAGGGCGCCCTGGCCGAGTTACTCGGCGACTCACCGCGTACACCTCTGCGCTTCGAGCCGGCCATCGGCGACAGCACCGCGATCAGCCAGGCGCTGGTGGCGATCGCCGCCGCCGCGGCGGCGCCCGGCCCCTTCCCGTTCGCCGCCTCAGCGCTGGCCGAGCACCATTTCGAGCAGTTCGTCCTGCACACCCTGCTCACCTCCCAGCCGCACAACCACTCGGCGGCGATGTCGGCGCCCACCGCTCCGGCGACACCCGCCTCGCTGCGGCGGGCGCGCTCGTACTGCCACGATCACGCCGCCGAGGCCGTCACCCTGGGCGACATCGCCGCAGCGGCCCGGATGAGCGTCCGGACCCTGCAGCAGAGCTTCCGCGAGCACCTCCAGACCACACCGATGGCCTACCTGAGGTCGGTACGCCTGGAGCACGCCCACCGCGACCTCCTCCACATCGCCGCGACCGGCGGCCACACCACCGTCACCGAAGTGGCGCTGCGCTGGGGATTCACCCACCTGGGCCGGTTCGCCACCCTCTACAAGGCGACCTACGGCCAGTCGCCCTCCCAGACGCTCCGGGCGCACGACGCCACCTGAGCCGGGCAGGCGGCTCGCTCCGGATCCGCACCGGATCAGCGGCGAATTCGCGGAGGCCGTTGCTACCATCCCCGACGCGCTCGTTCCACCGACCGAGGACCCGCCGAGCGGGTCGCGCACGGCAACTTCCCTGAGGCGAGCCGAGCCGCTGCGATGGCTCGCCCGCTGACGAGCATCCTCGGCGTGACCCAGGAGCACGGCCGGGGCCGTGCCCGGTGAGATCGCGGTCGTGG
Source organism: Nonomuraea lactucae (assembly GCF_003313395.1). Lineage (GTDB taxonomy): Bacteria > Actinomycetota > Actinomycetes > Streptosporangiales > Streptosporangiaceae > Nonomuraea > Nonomuraea lactucae. Next base: position 10,154 of record NZ_QNFZ01000207.1, read on the forward strand.
CGTTCGACGACGTGGTGACCGCCCGGCACAGCGATCGTCATCATCGTACGTAAGTGCCGGAGCTCCAGTTGCACGACCGTTGCTCCCTTCGAGAATGTCCGCGCGGGAACTCTCAATCGGGGAAGTGGCAGGCAGCCTGGCGTCCCCGCACAAGCCTCAAGACAGGTGCCTCCTGGCGGCAGATGTTCTGCGCCTTCGCGCAGCGGGGGTTGAAGGTGCAGCCGGCCGGTGGGGAGGCGGGGTTGGGCGGGTCACCAAGCAGAACGATCCGTTCGCGGTCCTGTTCCAGGTCGGGATCGGGAAGAGGGACCGCCGACACAAGGGCCCTGGTGTAAGGGTGAGCGGGATCGGCGTACACGGTCTTCCGGTCACCGATTTCCACGATACGGCCGAGATACATGACCGCGACCCGGTCACACATGTGGGCCACGACCGAGAGGTCATGGGCGATGAAGACGTAGGCGAGACCCTCCTCCTCCTGAAGTTTCCGCAGCAGGTTGACGATCTGCGCCTGGATCGACACGTCCAAAGCGGAGACGGGCTCGTCGCAGATGACGAGTTTCGGCCGGGACGCCAGCGCGCGGGCGATGCCGATGCGCTGGGCCTGGCCGCCGGAGAACTCGTGCGGGTAGCGGTCGGCGTGCTCTGCGCCCAGGCCGACGCGCTCCAGCAGGGCGATAGTCCCGTCCCTGTCCAGCAGACGCCTCGGCCCGGAGATGATCTGCGCGGCAGTTCTGCGCGGGTTGAGGGAGGTGAACGGATCCTGGAAGACCATCTGGAGATCCCCACGCAGGGGGAGCAACCGCCGCCGGCTCACGTGGGTGATGTCGCGGCCGTCGAAGGTCACCTGTCCGCCGGAGGGTTCCAGCAGGCGGACGATCATCCGGCCGGTGGTCGACTTGCCGCATCCGGACTCGCCGACCAGGCCAAGCGTTTCGCCCTGCCGTACGGAGAAGGAGACCCCGTCCACGGCGCGCACCCCGCCTCGGAAGGTCATTCGCAGGTCGTTGACGTCGAGGAGGGGACTCATGTTGCTGCTCCGGGATAGTGGCAGGCCAGGCCTGCGATGAACGCAGGGCGTTCGGTGGCGCAAATCTCCGCGGACGCACGTGCGTAGATGGGGCAGCGGGGGTGGAAGCGACAGCCCTGCGGTGGTGTCAGGAGTGAGGGCGGGCTGCCGGGGATCGCCTGAAGCGGCCCGCCCCCTCCGAGGTCGTGGCGGGGAATCGAGTCGAGCAGGCCCCGGGTGTAAGGGTGGCCGGGCGTCTTGAACACCTGCCGGGCCGGCGCGTGCTCGACCGGAGCTCCGCCGTACATCACCATGACCTCGTCGGCGACGCGCGCCACCACCCCCAGATCGTGGGTGATCATGATGACGGCGACGCCGCGCTCCTCCTGGATCTTCTTGATCAGTTCCAGGATCTGGGCCTGGATGGTCACGTCCAGGGCGGTGGTGGGCTCGTCCGCAATCAGCAGGTCGGGTTCGCAGACCAGTGCCATCGCAATCATCACGCGTTGTCTCATGCCGCCGGAGAACTGATGCGGGTAGTCGGCCACGCGTGCTCTCGGCGAGGGGATGCCGACATCGGCGAGCATCTCGACGGCGCGCTCCCGCGCCGCCCGCCTGGACGCCTTGGCGTGCAGCCGGTAGCCCTCGGCGATCTGCTCGCCGACCGTGTAGTACGGATGCAGCGACGACAGCGGATCCTGGAAGATCATCGACATGCGTGACCCGCGGAGCGCGCGCAGCCGAGAGGGCGAGGCTCCGACGAGTTCCTCTCCGTCGAAGACGATGGAACCTTCGACGATGGCGTTGCGGTGCAACCCCATCACGGCCAGCGAGGAGACCGACTTGCCGGATCCCGACTCTCCGACGATACCCAGGGTCCGGCCCTGATGAGCCGTGAACGACACCCCGTCCACGGCGGTCCCCGCGGCGAAGGTCACCCGCAGGTCAGTGACCTGGAGCAGCGCTGTCATGCGTACCTCACCCGTGGGTCGATGCCCGCGTAGACCAGATCCACGACCAGATTGGCGACAGTGATGAAGAAGGCGGCCAGAAGGGTGACGCCCAGCATGACCGGCTGGTCGGCCTTGAAGATCGCGTCGTAGGTGAGCTGGCCGATGCCGGGCAGTCCGAAGACGTGTTCGGTGATGACCGCGCCGGCCAGCAGGCCGCCCAGGTCCATGCCGAAGATGGTGACGATGGGAGTCAGGGCGGAGCGCATGCCGTGCTTGGTGACGACGGTCCGCTCGTGCAGACCCTTGGCGCGGGCTGTCCGGATGTACGGCTGACCCATTGTCTCGATCATTGAGGATCGCGTCTGCCTGGCGTACATGGCCGCGTACAGGCTGGCCAGCGTCACCCACGGCAGCAGCAGGTTGGTGGCCCAGCCGACGGGGTCCTCGGTGAGGGGCCGGTAGTCCGGGTACGGCAGGAACTCGAGGTATTGGACGAGCACGAGCAGCAGAATCATGGCGGTGAAATAGACGGGGACGGAAGCGGAGGCGAGGGTGCCGGCCATCAGGGTCCGGTCGAGCGCGCTGCCCTTGCGCAGCGCGGATGCGACCCCGATCAGCACGCCGACCGTCAGCCAGAGCAGCGCCGCGCCCAGGGCAAGCGAGACGCTGACCGCCATCCGGTCGGTGAGCAGGTCCCAGACGGGCAGGGAGTTCTGGTAGGAGTAGCCGAAGCAGGGGAAGGCGCAGCCGTCGCGACCTGCCGCGATGCCGGAGACGTAGGCGGCGAACTGCTCGTGGATCGGCCGGTCCAGCCCCATCTCCTGGCGGACCAGCGCGATCTGCTCGCTGGAACAGGTCTTGCCGCACGCGTGTACCGCGGGGTCGGTAGGCAGCACGTAGAAGATCGTGAAGGTGACGGCGCAGATCACCAGGAGCACGCCGGCTACCGCGAGCACCCGTTTGCCGAGGTAGAGGATCATGCGTTCGTCCCGCGTGGATCGAGGGCGTCACGCAGGGCGTCGCCGAGGAGGGTGAAGGCCAGCACGGTGAGGAACAGGCACACGCTCGGCACGATGAAGTAGCTGGGTACGACCTGGTACCACTTCAGCGAGTCGTCCAGCATCTGCCCCCAGCTGGGGGTGGGCGGCCGTACGCCGACGCCGAGGAACGACAGGGCCGCCTCCGTGCCGATGTTGGCTGGAATGGCCAGCGTCGTGTAGACGAGGATCGGGCCGGTGATGTTGGGCAGCATTTCTTTGAACAGGATGTGCGCCGCGCGCCCGCCGCCAACTCTGGCCGCGTCGACGAACTCCTGGTGCTTGAGCGACAGCGCCTGCCCCCGCACGATGCGCCCGACGTACGGCCAGCTGAACATCGACATGATGGCGATGAGCAGCAGCACCCGGTTGGCGTCGGGCGCGACCGACAGCAGCGCCAGCATGAAGATCAGGCTGGGGAAGGACATCACCAGGTCCATGACCCGGCACAGGATCGTGTCCGTCCGGCCGCCGACGTAACCTGCCACCAGCCCGATCACGGTCCCGGCCACCACGGTGACCGCTGTGGCGGCCACCGAGATGAGCAGCGAGACCCGCGCGCCGTAGACGATCCTGGCGAAGACGTCGCGACCCGTGCCCGGCTCCACGCCCAGCCAGTGCTCCGCTCCGATCCCGCCGAGATCACCATACGGCACGCCGCCGAGCGAGCGGTCGATCGCGCTCTTGTCGAAGGTCTGCACGTCCCACCCGCTCAGGGCGGTCAGCAGCGGCGCGCCGAGTGCCACGGCGACGAAGACGGCCACGATCGAGGCCCCGAACAGGGCAGCCGGGTCTCTTTTGAGCCGGTCGAAGGCGATCCGGCCGGGCGAGCGGCCGGATCGTGTCGAAGGGGTGGTCGCCATGCCTATTTCTTGATCCCGAGGGTGGCGTAGTCGAACTGCCCGGACCAGATGAGATGGCCGAAGGCGCCGGCCACCTTGGACCCGGTCAGCAGCGGCTTGCGCTCCCACAGCAGCGGGATCATCGGGGCCTTCTGCATGATCTGCGCGTCCAGATCCACCCATGCCTGGTTGGCGGCCTTGAGATCGGTCATCGCGTAGATCTCGTCGATCCTGTCCATGGTGGCCTTGTCCTTGAAGAGCGCGACGTTGCCGCTGTTGCCCCTCTTGGTGATGGTGCGCCCGTCGAACATCATCGGGATGAACGACGATCCCGACGGATAGTCCTGGCACCAGCCGTAGGTGGCCATGCCCTCGAACTTGCTCGTGTCGCCGATCGTGTCGTAGTAGACCGACGGGTCGTAGCTATTGATCTCCACCTCGACGCCCACCCGCTTGAGCGACTCCTGGAGGGCCGTCGCCGCGTTCTTCTCGCCGGTGCTGGAATGCAGGGTGACCTTGACCGGGGTGCTCACGCCTGACTCGGCGATGAGCTGCTTGGCCCTCTCGATGTCACCGGTGGGCGGAACCTTCAGGGTGTCGTGCGGTGTGCCGCCGGACAGGGCGGGCGGCAGGTAGGCGGTGGCGATCTCACCGGCGGCCGGACCTCCCTTGACGGTCTGGTAGGCCTCCTTGTCGATGGCGTACTGCAGGGCGAGACGGAACTTGGCGTTGTCGAAGGGAGGCTTCTGGGTGTTCATCGCGATCACGTCGGTGCATCCGCGGATCTCGTTGTGGAAGCGGGATCTCACCTTCGGATTGTTGAGAATCTTGGCGAAGCTCTCACCGTTGACGTCGGCGTATGTCACGGCCGTCTGGTCTTCACCTTGGTCGGCGATGAGCCGGTCGTCGATCACGCTCTGCCGTAAGCCCTGCTTGACCACGATCTTTTCCGGCAGCGCCTGGCGCGTGGTGTCGGTGGCCGAGGCCCAGTGCTCGTTGCGGACCAGGACCATCTCCTTGCCACGGCTGTAGGTCTCGATCTTGTAGGGACCGGAGGAGAAGACGCGATTGTCGTACTGCTCCTTCGTGTCCTTGGCTTTGGGCACCGGACTGAAGCTGGGCAGGGTGGTGTAGTACGGGAACTCGGCGACCTGGCGCTTGAGCTTGAAGACGATGGTCTTCTCGTCCGGGGTCGCGATCGAGGCGAGTTCGCCGTCCTTGTAGGGACCCGTGTACTTCTCCGCGCCGACCAGGACGGACTTGTGGTAGTTAGGGCCGCCGGGCAGTTCCGGAGCGAAAGAACGCTCCAGGTTGTACTTGATGTCGGCGGACTTGATAGGTGAGCCGTCTTCGTACTTCAGGCCCTCCTTGAGGGTGAATGTCCAGGTCCTGCCGCCATCCGACATCTCGCCCGTGGTCGTGGCGAGGTCGGGCACGATCTCCAGGCTGGCTGCGCCCGGTTCGGCCTTGAATGTGACCAGCGAGCGGTACAGGTATCGGAGACCGAAGTCCATCTGCGGCATCGTCCAATTGCGTGCCGGGTCGAGGTGCTCGAAGTCCTGGTTCGACAGGATCGTCAACGTGCCGCCCTTGGCCGCGTCTGCGGCGGGGGCAGCCGTCCCGCCGCAGGCGGCGACGGTCATCAGAACCCCGGCGGCCAGCAGTTTCTTGTGCATGTGTCACTCCGTCGTGGCGCCGATGACGCCAGCAGCTGTGTAAGGGGGGTCAGAGCAGGCGCAATCAGCCGCTCACCCAGACGCTAAGCACGATGTGATATGTAAAATTTCACGTGTGACACGGCAGCGCAAGGCCCAGTTTCCGCCAGTGGAGGTCATCTGATCACTGGAGTCACATCGCAGCGCACCCGAACGTGGGACTCGGGCAGTATCCGTAGTCGTCCGACAGTCGCGGGCCGGAACGCTCCACCGCGCCGCCCTCTGGACTTGACGCCGCATCAAAGATTGGGCCTTGCGCCCAGTCAAATACAATGTGAAATTTTACATGGCATTTGACCCTCACACCCCCCAAGAGGTAGCCATGCCCAAGCCGCTCTTAGCCGTGCTCTGCTCCATCGTCGCCCTCCTCTCACCGCTCGCGTCACCAGCTGAAGCTGCCGCCGAGCCACCCACGCAGGAGCGCCAGACACCGCAGAAACCGGCGTCCACCACTCTCACCAAGCACGACTCCCGGGCGCACGTTCACGTCAAGTTCGCGGAAGGAAGCCAGGTCCGGCTGCGCGATGGCCACCTGACCTCCACCGCTGGGACCGATCTGTCGGCGGTCGAGAACGTGCTGGAGTCAGGCTCGGTCTCGGCCGTGCAACGACTCTTCACCGCGGCAGAGGAGACGCTACAAACGTTCACCGGCCAGGCGGCCACTCGCTCGGGCCGCCCGCAAGCCGACCTGAACCAGTGGTACCGCCTGACCCTGCGCCCGGGCAGTGACCCCGCGGCCGTCATAGACAGACTCAACGCGCTGGACCAAGTCGAGATCGCCTACGCTGAACCGCTCGCGGCCCCTCCCCCGATCGCTCCGGACTTCACTCCTCGCCAGGGTTACCGCTTGCCCGCCACCAGCAGCGGCATCGATGCCGACTACGCCCGTACCGTCCCCGGTGGCACCGGCGGCAACGTGCGCGTGGCCGACATCGAATACTCCTGGAACTTCTCCCATGAGGACCTGTCCAAGGCCCGCGTCCCTGGAACGTTGGTCGCCAACGGCACGCCCAGCGACCCCTTCAACAACAACAACCACGGCACCGCCGTGCTGGGTGAACTCGTCGGCGACAACAACAGCGGCGGAGTGACCGGCCTGGTCCCCGACGCTCAGCTCCGGGTCACCAACGCCAGCAACACCCAACGCGGCTGGGACGTCGCCAACTCCGTCATCACGGCGGCACGCGCGCTCCGGCCCGGCGACGTGCTGCTCATCGAGCAGCAGACGCCCGGCCCGGCCGGCTGCTCGGGTTACGTCGCCCCCGAATGGATTCCCGCGATCTACGATGCGATCGTCGCCACGACGTCCTCGGGCATACACGTGGTCGAGACCGCGGGCAATGGCTCGATGAACCTGGACAACCCCTGCTTCGGCACCAGGTTCCCGCGAGGCATGCCGGACTCCGGCGCGATCATCGAGGGCGCCGGTGCGGCTCCCGGCTGCGGAACCGCCCGCACCCGGCTGAACTTCTCCACCTACGGAAGTCGCATCGACGTCCAGGGCTGGGGCAACTGCGTGGTGACCTCCGGGTACGGAAACCTCTACAACACCGGTGGCTCCAACAGCTACTACACCCACACCTTCGGCGGCACCTCCAGTGCGGGCCCCATCGTGGCCTCAGCCGCCGCCTCCCTGTCCAGCGTCGCCAAGCAGCGGGGCATCAGCCTGACCCCCCTCGACCTGCGCGCACGGCTGAAGGCCACCGGCACCCCACAGGTGAATCCCGCCACCGGGAACATCGGCCCGCTGCCCAACCTGCGTGCCGCCATCAACGCCCTGCCCGGAGGCGGCAACCAAGTGCCGAACGCGGCCTTCACCTGGTCGGCCACCGGCCTGACGGTGAGATTCACCGACACCTCCACCGACCCTGACAGCACCATAACCTCGCGCCAGTGGGACTTCGGTGACGGCACCACCTCCACCTCGGCCGCCCCCGAGCACGCCTACAGCACCCCAGGCACCTATGCGGTGCGGCTGACCGTCACGGACGACGACGGCGCCACCTCCACGGCCACGAAGCAGCTAACGGTGTCTTCGGGCGGATCCACACCGGAATGCACCTCCAGCAGGACCGATGAGCTCGGCCGCAACTGCCGGCGCAGCAACCTGTCAGCCGCCACCGGCAAGTACGAGTACTTCTTCCTATGGGTGCCCGCCGGAGTCTCCAAGCTGGTCATCCACTCCAGCGGGAGCACCGGAAATGCCGACCTGTACTACAGCAACAGGAACTGGGCCACCACCACCTCCTACACCCAGCGCTCCACCAACGCCGGCAGCGCGGAAACCCTGACCGTCAACAACCCGGCCTCCGGCTACCACTACATCAGTCTGTACGCCACGCAGGCGTTCAGCGGAGCGGCGGTCAACGTTGAGTTCTAAAACCCGCGAAAGCGCGTAATCCGGGCGCCTGCAGAGACTCCTCCCTGGTGAAGGAAGCGCAACCTTCTCTGACACGCGGGACGCAAGAGGCGTACCGTGGCAGACCAGGAGTCTCCCCTCAAATCGCATCGTCGCTGTCGTCGGCGGTCTCCTGGCTTCGGCTCTCGTCATCCCCGCACATGCCTGCACATGCCCGCACATGCCCGCACATGCCACGCCAAGGAGGCCGCCGCGTCCGGAGAGCCGGTCACGGCCAAGGAGGCCTTCCAGGTCGCCTCGTTCTGGCCGGCGAGCAAGCGGCCACGCCTTCACGGTGGCGAGGGCGCGCCGCCGACAAGGCGGTCCAGAACTGCCAGGCCGGGCCCCGCACCTGACACTCGACTGGGACGGCCAGCGGATCTCGACCGTCGACCTGTTCGCGTCGGGGCTCGTGCTGATGGCCGAGGAGCGGGGGGTGGCCTGGACGGAAGCCGGGCGATTCGTCCAGGAACGCCTGGGCCGTGCTCAGGCAGATCCTCAGCCGCTGAGCATGCGAAGAGTCCGCCCCCGCCCTCCACGCCATAGCCCTTGCAGCCCTTACGGACCTTACGACCCTTACGGACCTTACGACCCTTACGGACCTTGGGTGCCGTTGGGGCCCTTGCGGCCTTGCGGCCCTTACCGCCTTGCGGCCCTTACCGCCTTGCGGCCCTCGCGGCCCTCGCGGCCCTCGCGGCCCTCGCGGCCTTGCGGTCTTGCGGTCTTGCCGTCCTTGCGGCGAGCAGCGCCCACTTCTCGGCCCGCTCCTCGCATCCCTGACTGTCGCGACGTCAGGCCGCCAGGGTCCCGGGAGGGTTGGAATGCCGGCAGCCTGCGAGTGGGACCAGAGGGACCATCGGGGGAAGGTTGTGGCCCGCCTTCCGGGGTGCGCGTGGCCAGGCGTCCAGCGAGCCGGTGAAGCCCGAGGGTGGGGCCACCTTGAGGCAGGTGAACTGGCCTGTGCCCGGCATCGGGCGCACCTTCAGTCGCCTGACCCCACGCGGGCGGGTTGAGGCGGCCTTTTCCTGTGGGTGCCTGGCGCGGCGCGCGTAGGTGAGGGCGGGGGTGTGGTCGTCGCATGGGGTGAGCTGGACCCCGAATGATGGGGTGCCGGGGAAGGGGGACTGATCCGAGCCGTTCAGGTGGAGATGGTCGTCGATCAGGCGGATCGTGGCTTTTCGGTGGTTGGAGAGGAACGCCAGGTGATCAGTGAGGAGGCGGTCGGCCACCGTGCGCAGCAGGCTGGTCGCGCAGAGGCTGTGGGCGCAGGCTGTGCCCTCGATGGTGATCTCCGGAAGGGCGAAGCGGCGGAGCCCACGGGAGGTGACGCTCAGGCAGTCACAGGTCTCCCCGCCTTCGGCCGGGTCCGGCAGCCCTGTGTCTCCGGCTGCCTCGTCTCGCCGCGCCCCCTTGGACGCCGGGGCATGGACGGCCCTTGAGGCTGGGGCGGGCCGGGTGGCGGGAGTCTGCCTGCGACCGGCCCGGCGGGCCGGGTCACACATGGTCATGAATGCGTGCGGGGCATCGTGTGTCGAGTCGCGCGGGGGCGTGGATGCGTGCGGGGCCTCGTGTCTCGAGTCGCGCGGGGGTGCGGGTGCCTGACTGCGACCGGCCTCAGGGGTGGGCCCCAATGATGCCGTGGTGGCGGTCGTGTGTTCAGGGCTGTCGGCTGGGTGGCGTGGCGGGCAGCATCGGGTGGAGAGGCGAGGGTGGATGTCCCAGCCCAGCCAGTCGTCGGCGAGGCGGAACCGGGGCGGCTCGTCGGGGCATCTGTCGCAGGTGGGGATCGTCGTGCCTGTCAGGGGGTCGATGACCAGGCCGCCGCACGCTCGGGCCAGGGCACGGGCCGTGGCGCGGGCTACCTGGACGTTGGCGGGGAGCTCGTGCGGGGGGGCGGTGGTGGTGACGAGCAGGTGGTGCCGGGCGCGGCGCAGCAGATGCCGTTCGTCGTCGGTCAGCGCGAGGCCGGCAGGTCTCCATGGGGATCTGTGATGGGTGACGGCCAGCCTCGGGGTGCCGAACGCGGTCATCGCGGCCTTTCTGTACGGCGGGCCGACGCGCCATGGCACCAGGGACTCCACCGAGCAGGGCATCCGCTCGACCGCGACGACGAACAGGCAGCGCAGCGTGCCAGGCAGCGCTAGTGCGATCTTCATGAGGGCCTCCGGGGTTGGTCAGGCCCTCAGGATGGGCAAGGAGCGTGGGGGGAGGGGCGGCAGAGCGGCGTTCTGTGGATAGCTGGGCGGAGTGCTGTGCGGTCCTGGGGACAGCCGGTCGGGCAGGTGGGCCGGTCGGTCGGGTGGGCTCGTCCCGGCTGGAGGCGGACCGACGTGCGGGTATGTCCCTGTGCTGGGCATTAGCGCGCTCCTCCGGGCCTTTCGAGCGGGCCCCCGGGGACGGCTTGAGCGAGCTAACGCGCCGTAGCGCGAGGGCCGTGCCAGCGGGGACGGCCGTGCGGGCTGGCGGGTGGTTCCCGTGGGGAGCCGGGTGCGCCCCCGAGCGGCAGTGGAGCGATCCCGTGTGGCTCTCCGGGGGTCCGGTACGGCTTTGGGGGCGGGGTGGCGTGCGTCCTTGGGGCGGGAGTCTCCTTTGAGGCGGCGGTGCAGGTTGGTTGGGGGTCGGTGCGAGGGGCAGGGATGCGGGCTGCTTGCGGAAGGGAGTGCGGGCTGCTTGGGGGCCGGAGTGCGGGCTGCTTGGGGGCCGGAGTGCGGGCTGCTTGGGGGGCGGAGTGCGGGCTGCCTAAGGGGTGGCGGGCTTGGTTCGGGTCAGGGGTCGGGGCGGCAGATGGCGAGGGTTTGGCCGGGGAGGCGGAGGCCGTCCGCCCTGAACGAGACCGGGTCGTCGGACGCCAGCAGTACGGCCCCGGCCCGTACCGGTAGCGTCACCGAATCGCCGCCGAAGTTCACCGCCACGCACAGCGCCCCGCGCCACATGAGCAGCCAGTCGCCCTCCGGGTCCGCCTCCACCCGTACCCGGTCGAAGCGCGGGTCCGACAGCTCGGGCAGCGCCTTGCGCAGCGCGATCAGGTCGCGGTACCAGCACAGCAGTGACCAGTGCGTCTCCTCCTTCAGCTCCCCCCAGTCGAGCTTCGACATCTGGAACGTGTCCTCGTCCGAGGGGTCCGGGGCCTCCCAGGCATAGCCGAACCCCTCGAACTCCCGCTCCCTGCGCCCGCTCTCGCTCTCGCGCAGCCCCGGCTCCACATGGTCGGAGAAGAACAGGAACGGCGTGCGCGCCCCCCACTCCTCCCCCATGAAGAGCATCGGCGTGAACGGCGACGTCAGCAGCAGCCCGGCCCCGAGCCGGAGGGCCGGCTGCGGTAGCCGGTCGCCGGCCGGGCGGTTGCCGATCTGGTCGTGGTTCTGCAGGCAGGCGACCAGCCGGTGGCCGGGCACCCCCGTGTACGGGCTCCCGTGGGAGCGTCCGCGGAAGCTGGAGTGGCCGCCGTCGTGCAGGACGCCGGAGGTCAGCACCTTGGCCAGGGCCTCCAGGCCGGCGAAGTCCGCGTAGTAGCCGTGCGTCTCGCCGCTGACCGCGGTGTGCAGCGCGTGGTGGACGTCGTCGTCCCACTGCGCGGTCATGCCGAGCCCGCCGGCGTCGAGCGGACGGACCATGCGCGGGTCGTTCAGGTCGGACTCGGCGATCAGCGACAGCGGGCGGCCGAGGGCGCAGGCCAGCGCGTCGACCTCGGCCGACAGCTCGGCCAGCAGGTGGGTGGCCCGCTTGTCGTGCAGGGCGTGCACGGCGTCCAGCCGGAGCCCGTCGATGTGATAGTCGCGCAGCCACTGCAGCGCGTTCCCGATGAAGTAGCGGCGCACCTCGTCGGAACCCGGCCCGTCGAGGTTGACCGCCTCGCCCCAGTAGCTCCCGGCGTGCCCGGAGAAGTAGGGGCCGAACGGGTGCAGGAAGTTGCCGGAGGGCCCGAGATGGTTGTAGACCACGTCGAGGATGACGCCGACGCCCTCACGGTGGCAGGCGTCGACGAACGACTTGAGCCCGTCGGGCCCGCCATAGGTCTCGTTGACCGCGTAGAGGTCGACCCCGTCGTAGCCCCAGTTGCGCGCGCCGGGCACCGGGGCTACCGGCATGACCTCGACGAAGTCGACGCCGAGCTCGACCAGGTGTCCGAGCCGCTCGATGGCGGCCTCGAACGTCCCCTCCTGCGTGAACGTACCGACGTGCAGCTCGTAGATCACGGCGCCGCGCAGGTCGCGCCCGGTCCATTCGTCGTCGGCCCAGGTGAAGTGCCCGTGGTCGTAGACGGCGCTGAGGCTGAAGATCCCCTCCGGCTGCCGTCGGGAGCGGGGGTCGGGGTACGGCCCTCCGCCGTCGAGAACGTACCCGTAGCGGGTGCCGTGGGTGGCCTCGGGCACATCGAGTGCCCACCAGCCGCCCAGCCGCGAGGACATGGCCCGCCGACCGCCGAGAACGTCGACCTCGACGGCCGTGGCCTTCGGTGCCCACACCTCAAAGATCATGTCTCTCCAGGAGTGCGACGGGATACTGATGGAGCAGGTGAGCCAGGGGGACGCGGCCGGTGTAGAGGCCGCCGGTGAGCAGGTCGCGCCAGGCGCCCGGAGGCAGGGTGAGCGTGGTCGCCCCCCATCCGGAACGTCCGCCTCCGGAACGTCCGCCTCCGGAACGTCCGCCTCCGGGACGTCCGCCTCCGGGACGTCCGTCTCCGGAACGTCCGTCGCCGGTCGAGGCGCCGCGGCGGGCGAGCCGCACCGGGAGCCGGGTGGCGACCGCCACCGCCTGCGCCCGCGAGCCACCCCCCGCACCACCCTCGGAGAAGGCACCACCGCCACGCGCGAAGGCGATGGCGTGCTCGGCCGCCTC
>NZ_QNFZ01000015.1 GCF_003313395.1 Nonomuraea lactucae
GTGACGGCCAGTGGCTGGGCGCCGCCCATCCCGCCCAGGCCCGCGGTCAGCGTGATCGTCCCGGCCAGTGAGCCGCCGAAGCGTTTGGCGGCTACCGCGGCGAACGTCTCGTAGGTGCCCTGCAGGATGCCCTGGGTGCCGATGTAGATCCACGAGCCCGCCGTCATCTGCCCGTACATGGTCAGCCCGAGCGCCTCCAGCCGCCGAAACTCCTCCCAGCTCGCCCAGTCACCGACCAGGTTGGAGTTGGCGATGAGCACGCGCGGCGCCCACTCGTGGGTACGGAAGACACCCACCGGACGGCCCGACTGGACCAGCAGCGTCTCGTCCTGCTTCAGGCCCCGCAGGGTGCGGGCGATGGCGTCGAACGACGGCCAGTCACGGGCGGCCTTGCCGGTGCCGCCGTAGACGACGAGCTTGTCCGGATGCTCGGCCACCTCGGGGTCGAGGTTGTTGTGCAGCATCCGGTAGGCGGCCTCCTGCTGCCAGCCCTCACAGGACAGCTCCGTGCCGCGCGGGGAGCGGATCACCCGCCGGACGTCCTCGCTCATCGCTTCTCTTCTCCTTGCGTCTGTGTGTTCGGTGGTGGTGGTCGGTGGATGGTCATTCGGGCAGGAAGAGCTGGCGCTCCGCCGCGCTGTTCTCGAAGTCCTCGATCGACGCCTGCTCCTCGGTGGGCAGCGCGTACACCATCGAATGGAGCAGGGCCGCGCACAGCACGCCGGGCGCGGCCTGCGAGTCGAAGGCGAACTGCGAGCTGACGGGCGCGGTGAGCACCACGTCGGCGTGCTCCGAGAGGGCGCCGACGGAGTGGTCGGTGATGAGCGCCACGCGCAGGCCCGCGCGCCTGGCCCAGATCAGCCCGTCGCGCAGCTCGCGCGGGTAGCGGGGCAGCCCGAACGCCAGGACCCACGACGCCCCGGCCTGGGCGGCGCGGCTCAGCCGGTCCTCCAGCGTCGAGCCCGGCGTGTCGATCACCCGTACGTCGGGGTGGGCCTTGGCGGCGAAGTATCCGAAGAAGTGGGCGAGCGGCGCGGAGACCCGCAGCCCGATGACCGGCAGCGGCCTGGAGGCGGCGAGACGCGCCGCGACCTCGGCCAGCCTGCCCGTGTCGCCGAGGCTGTCGCGCAGCAGCTCCAGGTTGCGGATCTCGGAGTTGACCATGGCCTGGATGGGGTTGAGCTCGGTCGGCTCGGCGGCCGGGTCCTGGCCCTCGCGCAGAGCCGCCCGCAGGTCGTCGCGGAACTCGGGGAAGCCCGTGAACCCCAGCGCGAACGCGAAGCGCGTCACCGACGGCTGGCTCGTGCCGACCGCCTCGGCGATGTCCACGCTGGTCAGGAACACCGCTTCCTCGGGTCGTTCGAGGAGGTAGCGGGCGATGCGCCGCTGGGACGGCGAGAGCCGGTGTCCTTCGATGAGCTCCCGCAGGCGGGCCGCCACCCGCGAGGCGTCGTCGGAGGCGACTGCCACACCGGCGTTGACCGCATCACTCACGGTTGTTCCCTTTCTGTCCCCGGCCCTGGTGCGGCCGGCGCTCCGTCGAGCCGGCCCGGGTCCGGCCCGGCTCGCCCTTGTACCACAGTCACGCCCGGGATCGCGGTCGTGCCGGTACCACGGTCGTGCCCGTACCACGGTCATGCCCGTACGCGGGTCAGGACACCAGTCCGACGGCCTTGAGCCACGCGTTCGCGACGTCCTCGGGGTCTTCCTTCTCGACGTCGGTCTTGTGATTCATCTTGATGAGCTCTTCGGTGGTCAGCTTGGCGTTCAGCTCGGCCATGGCGGCGGTGAGCTTGGCGTCGGCCTTCTGCTCGCGCACGAGGGGGGCGACGTTCTCGTCCGGCTGCAGCCGCTGCGGGTCCTCCAGGCCGACCCAGTCGTTGGCGGAGATCTCGGCGTCGCTGCTGAAGATGTTGGCGAGGTCGATGTCGCCCTTCCTCAGCGCCGCCTTGGTGAGCGGCCCGCCCGCGTCCAGCGCCCGGAACGTCTTGAACTCGGTGCCGTAGACCTCCTTGAGCCCGACCAGGCCGATCCGGCGGGTCTTGTCCTCGGGCGGGCCGCCGTAGACGAGCTGTCCGGTGACCTTCTTGAGGTCGTCCAGCGACTTCAGGCCGTGTTTGTCGGCGGTCGCCCTGGTCACCATCCAGATCGTCTTGTCCTGGGCGGGGGCGTACGGCAGGAGCTTGAGCCCCGCCGGCAGCTTGGCCTTCAGCTCGGCGGCCTGGGCGTCGCCGTCGGCGGCCTTGCCGGCCTTGTCGAGGTGGAGCAGCAGCGAGCCCTGGTACTCCGGCAGCATGTCGATGTCGCCGCTCTGGAGGGCGGGGAAGATGACCTCGCGGGACCCCAGATTGGGCTTGACGGTGACCTCGTAGCCCTTGCTCTTCAGCAGGCCCGCGTAGACGTGGCCGAGCGTGACGTTCTCGGTGAAGTTGGCGGTGCCGATGACGATGGTGTTCGCGGCGGTGGGCGCGCCGGAGCCCGCGGACGGCTCGGCGAGGGTGGTGGCGCCGCCGCCGCAGGCGGTGACGGTCAGCGCGAGGGCCGCGAGCCCGGCGATGGTGCTCAGTGTGCGCATGGGGTCTTTCCTTCGTACGGGGTGTGGGGCGGTAGGGAGGTCAGGTGGCGGCGGCGCGCCTGAGTCGCAGGCCGCGCGGCAGGAGCGTGCGCTGGAGCGCGGCCAGGCACAGGTCGGTGACGACGGCGAGGACGGCCACGGCGATGGCGCCCGCGAGCACCTGCGGCAGGTCGCGCTGGGCGAGCCCGTCGAACAGGTAGCGGCCGAGGCCGCCGAAGCTCACGTACGCGGCGATGGTGGCGGTGGCGACCACCTGGACGGCGGCCAGCCGGACGCCGGTGAGGATGAGCGGCAGCGCCACCGGCACCTCGACCTGCCACAGCCGCTGCCAGCCGGTCATCCCCATGCCGCGGGCCGCGTCACGCAGCTCCGGCTCCACGCCGGCCATGCCGGCGTAGGCGTTGGTCACGATCGCGGGCACGGCGAGCACCACGAGCGCCACGTACACCGGCCAGATCGACAGCCCGCTCACCAGGAAGACCAGGGTGACCAGTCCGACGGTGGGCAGGGCGCGGCCGAAGCCGCTGAGGTTGATGGCGAGGAACGCGCCCCGCCCGGTGTGCCCGATGTACAACCCGATCGGCAGGCCGATCAGCGCCGCCGCCACAGTGGACAGCAGGGAGTATTCGAGGTGCTCCAGCAGCCGGACCGGCAGGCCCTCCGGCCCCGACCAGTGCCCGGCCTGGGTGAACCAGCCGAGGATCTGCTGCAGAAGGCCCATGGCGTTACCTCCGGGTCCAGGGCGTGAGCAGCCGCTGCACGCCGACCAGCGCGACGTCGGCGACCAGGGCGAGCAGGAGGGTGAGCGCGATGCCGGCCACGATGGGCTCGGGGAAGGCGCGCTGGAACCCGTCGATGAACAGCTGCCCGAGCGCGCCCTGCCCGATGAACCCGGCGACGCTGACCAGGCTGATCGTCATCACGGTCGCGATGCGCACCCCGGCCATGACGACCGGGAGGGCGAGCGGCAGCTCGACGGCGAGCAGCACCCGCGTGCGCCCGTAGCCCATGGCCCGGGCGGCCTCGCGGACGTGCGGCGGCACCGCGCCGAGCCCTTCGACGGTGTTGCGGACGAGCACGACGAGCGTGTAGACCGTCAGGCCGATCACGGCCGTCGTCCGGGTCAGGCCGGTGAACGGCAGCAGCAGGATGAACAGCGCCAGCGACGGGATGGTGAACAGCACGCTGGTCAGCGAGAGCACCGGCCCGCGCACCCAGGCGACCCGGTGGGCGAGGACGGCCAGTGGCACGGCGACGGCGACGCCGAGCGCCACGGCCAGCACGGTCATCTGCAGATGCTGCAGGGCGAGGGCCGACAGGTCGTCGGCGTGGTCGGGGAACCAGGACCATCTCATCTGGTCATCACCCCGTCGCGATAGCGGGACGCGGCGTCGATGACGTCGCGTTCGGTGGAGGCGCCGGCGGCGCGGCCGTCCGCGTCGACGCGGACGACGAGTCCGCACGGCGAGGCGACGACCGCGTCGAGCGCGGCCAGCAGCGAGGAGCCGTCGCCGACGGCGGACGCGGGGACCAGCTCGCCGTCGGCGACGCGGCCC
>NZ_QNFZ01000206.1 GCF_003313395.1 Nonomuraea lactucae
CACGGCCCGATCGTCGCCGGAGGCCTCGAACGGCCCGTGGCGGCCGGCGAAGCCGTCGATCCACGGGTGCACGCGCTCCGGCGGCACGGACACCCACCGGCCGCCGCCCTTCGCCGGTCGCGCGCTCATGCCCGAAGGCTAGCCGACCGGAGTCCCCCGCCCGGCACGCCCGCGGCCTCGCCGAGCCCGCACGCCGCTTCCCACGAGCCCCGGCGCTCGCTCCGGGATCCCCGCACCTCCGACGGGAACTCCATGGGAAATGTCGGTGAACTTCGTCTGGAACGCCTTCTGCACAGCCCGGCGAAGCCGGATCATCGCTACGTGCCGTCTGCAGGCCCCATCGTGGATCTTGACACGGGAACCGTCGTCGCCAGGCCGGCGACCGTGGACCCATTGGGCTACGTCCCCGACGGCCCACTGCCGCTGGTGCTGGAGCTGCCCATCCGGGTGGTCGCGCAGGGTGCGGGGGCGCTCACGCCGCTGCACGAGGCGCTGAGGAGGTCCGGCAGGCATCCCCGCGAGACCATGCTGCTGCTCACGGGTCCGTGCGGCCCGGCCGAGCGGCCGGTGATCCAGGTCTCGCTCGACGGGCTGCGCAGCCATGGCTACCTGCTCGGCTTCGGCGGCGTGGGCGCGGAGAGCGTGCCGCTCGACCTGATGGCGGACGTCTCGCCGTACCTGCTGGCGCTGTCGACCGAGGTGATGGCGCGGCTCCCGCGCGACCACCGGGCGATGGCGGTCGCGCGGGCGGTGGTGGAGCTGGCGCGCGGCATCGGCGCGCACGTGCTCGCACCCGCGATCGAGGAGCAGGCACAGCTGTCGGCGGTGCGCGGCTGGGGCGTGCGGCTCGCGCACGGGCCGCTGCTGGCGCCGGGTCCCGACGGTCTGGTACGGGTGCCCCTCCCGTCCGCCGAGGACACGCCCGCCGGGGTGGAGCTGGGCCCGCGCGTGCAGGAGCTGCTGCTGCCCGCGGTGACGCTGCCGGCGGAGGCGAAGGCGGAGGAGGTGGTGGAGGCGTTCGGCCACGAGCCGTCCATCACCAGCGTGATCCTGGTGGACGAGTATCAGCGGCCGCAGGGCAGCCTCGACCGGGGCAGGTTCCTGCTGTCGATCGCGGCCCGCTACGGGCACGCGCTGCACGGGAGCAAGCCCGCGCGGCGGCTGGCCGACCCTCCGCGCACGGTGCCGAAGAGCACGCCCGCCGTGGCCGCCAT
Organism: Nonomuraea lactucae; assembly: GCF_003313395.1. GTDB lineage: Bacteria > Actinomycetota > Actinomycetes > Streptosporangiales > Streptosporangiaceae > Nonomuraea > Nonomuraea lactucae. Next base: position 1,215 of record NZ_QNFZ01000206.1, read on the forward strand.
GCGGGCGGCGGGCCATGACTCGGGCCGTGTGTACGACGACCTGGTGGTCACCGACGAGCTGAACCGCTGCATGGGCATCGTCCGCGTCTCGGACCTGATCCGCCAGCTGACCGCGATCAAGAGCTGAAGATCCGTAACGACTCGGACGCCGCACTGGGCAGCGCACCGCCGGTCGGGTAGGAAGTAAGGCGTGACGCGGCAGCTGAACAGACGGGCCCTGCTCGGCGCGGGCGCGCTGGCCGGGGTGGCGGCCTGCGCCTCCACGCCCTCGCCCCCCTTCCCCTCGAAGGCGCCTCCCTTCGAGCCGAAGGACTGGGCGTCGGTGCGCGCGCAGTTCACGCTCGACCCGGGCCTGGCGCACTTCTCGGCGTTCGTGCTGGCTCCCGCGCCGGCCCTGGTGCGCGAGACGATCCAGAGGCACCGCGCCGGGCTGGACGCCGACCCGCACTACCTCCCGCGGGGCGACCCTGCTCCCGACCTCACCATCCGGCGGACGGCCGCGCGCTTCCTCGGCGGCGAGCCGGGCCAGATCGCGCTCACCGACAGCACCACGATGGGCCTCGGGCTGCTCTACTCCGGCATGCGGCTGCGCCCGGGCCAGGACGTGCTGACCACCGAGCACGACTTCCTGGCCACCCACGAGGGCGTGCGCCTGCTGGCCGAACGTACGGGGGCGCGGGTGCGCAGGGTCAGGCTGTACGACAACGCGGCGACGGCGTCGGCCGACCGGATCGTCAGCGCGATCAAGGCGGGCCTCGGTCCGCGCACCCGGGTGGTGGCGGTGACCTGGGTGCACTCCAGCACCGGAGTGCGGCTGCCCATCAGGGCCATCGCCGACATGCTCGCCGAGATCAACAGGGGTCGGGACGAGCAGGACCGGGCGCTGCTGTGCGTGGACGGGGTGCACGGCTTCGGCGCGATGGCCGACGGCGTGGCCGACCTGGGCTGCGACTTCCTGTCCAGCGGCACCCACAAGTGGCTGTTCGGGCCGCGCGGCACCGGCATCCTGTGGGGCCGGGCCTGGGACGCCCTCGCGCCGGTCGTCCCCGGCTTCGAACGGCCCTCGTTCGTGGCGTGGCAGACCGGCAGGGCGCCGGGCCCGACCACGGCCGAGCTGGTCACGCCGGGCGGTTACAAGGCCTTCGAGCACCGGTGGGCGATGACGCAGGCGTTCGGGTTCCAGGACGCGATCGGCAAGGACCGCGTCCAGCGGCGAACCCAGGAGCTCGCCACCCGCCTCAAGGAGGGGCTGCGCGCCATCCCGCACGTCACGCTGGTGACGCCGGTCGCGGCCGAGCTGTCGGCGGGGCTGGTGTGCTGCGCGATCGCGGGCATGCACCCGGACATGGCGGTGGCCGGGCTGCGCGAGCGGAAGATCGTCGCGAGCAGCACGCCGTACAGGCCGACGCTGCTGCGGTTCGGCACGAGCATCGTCACGACCCCCGAGGAGGTGGACCGGGCGGTCAAGGCCGTGGCGGAACTGCGCTGACCGCCCCGTCCGCCCGGGCACCGGAGGTGCCCGGGAAGGGCGCTCAGAGGCGGCAGGCGTAGATGTCGGTGACCAGGATGGCCCGCGCCCCGATGTCCCACAGCTGGTCCATCACCTGCTGGTGGCCCTTGCGGCGGACCATGGCCCGGACGGCGACCCATCCCTCGCGGTGCAGCGGCGAGACCGTCGGCCCCTCCATGCCGGGGGTGAGCGCGATGGCCTCCTCGATCCGCTCGGCGCGGATGTCGTAGTCCATCATGACGAAGTCGCGGGCGTGCACGACCCCCTGGAGCCTTCGTACGAGCTGGAGCACGCCCGAGACCTCGGGCGCGCTCTGCCGCTTGATCAGCACGGCCTCCGAGCGCATGATCGGGTCGCCGAACACCTCCAGGCCGACGTTGCGCAGCGTGGTGCCGGTCTCGACGACGTCGGCGATGGCGTCGGCCACGCCGAGCCTGATGGCGGTCTCGACCGCGCCGTCGAGCCTGATGACGCGGGCGTCCACGCCCGCGTCGGAGAGGTATTTGCCGAGCAGGCCGGCGTAGGAGGTGGCGATCCGCATGCCGTCGAGGTCCTTGACCGACGTCATCGCGCCGGCCCTGGAGGCCAGGCGGAACGTGGAGCCGCCGAAGCCGAGCGGCATGATCTCCTCGACGGGCGCGCCCGAGTCGATCAGCATGTCGCGGCCGGTGATGCCGGCGTCGAGCGTGCCCTCGCCGACGTAGACGGCGATGTCGCGCGGGCGCAGGAAGAACAGCTCGCAGCCGTTGTCCTCGTCGAGGACGACGAGCTCCTTGCTGTCGCGGCGCGGCCGGTAGCCGGCCTCTTTGAGCATGGCCTGGGCGGCTTCGCTGAGCGCGCCCTTGTTGGGTACGGCTAGTCGGATCATGTCGTTGTCATCCCTGTGTCTCGCGAAGGTCGGAACGGGTGCCAGGTCCGGGCGCGAACGCCCTAGAGATGCTTGTAGACCTGGTCCAGCCCGATGCCCTTCGCGAGCATGAGCACCTGCACGTGGTAGAGGAGCTGCGAGATCTCCTCCGCGGCCCGGTCGGTGGACTCGTGCTCGGCGGCCATCCAGCTCTCGGCGGCCTCCTCGACGACCTTCTTGCCGATGGCATGGACACCGGCGTCGAGCGCGGCCACGGTGCCCGACCCCGCGGGCCGGGTGCGCGCCTTCTCGGACAGCTCGGCGAACAGCTCTTCGAAGGTCTTCATGGTCTCTCTCGTCGGTCGGCTGACGTGCATGACAAGCCTAGTCTGCGCGCGACGGTCCCACGCCCCGGAGTCCGCCACGCGAGACGGCGCGCCGCCCTTGTGGACGTTCCCTCGCCCGGGAACGGCACCGCCCGCCGTGCTCCCCTGTCGGGGGTACGGCGGGCGGTGTGAGGTGTCGGGGAAGGTCAGCGGCCGTATCGGCGCTCACCCTGGCCGGAGCGGAAACCGTTGCCGCGTCCCTCGGAGCGGTAGCCGCCCCGGCCGCCACGGTCGTCGCCGCGGGGGCCGCCGGACCGGTGGCCGTCGCGCGGCCGGTCG
>NZ_QNFZ01000208.1 GCF_003313395.1 Nonomuraea lactucae
GCGCCGCCTGGCGCCGGCCGCGCCTGCCGCGCCTGGCCCTGCCCGACGACGACCGCGCCCGCTACGTGGTCGGCCGCGGGTCCGCGTGCGACCTCGTGCTCTCCGATCTGACGGTCTCCCGGGTCCACGCCGAGCTACGGCGCGACGGGGACGGCGGGTGGATGCTGGTCGACCTGGGCTCACTCAACGGCACCCGGCTGAACGGCTGGCGGCTGGTCGGGCCCGCCCGGATCAGGTCCGGCGACGAGATCTCGTTCGGCGACTGCGGGTTCCTGCTGACCTCGCCACTGCCGCACGTCTGACTGGGGTGCCGGGGACTCCTGACCCCAGACCGAAAAATACGGATATTTGCGTATTACAGGCCGGGCACGCTGAGCCCATGATCCAGGCGAGACCCCCAGTCCCTTGGAGATTCCATGCGGCGCACCTCAGCCTCCGTCCTCGCGGGCGCGCTCGTCGCGGCCCTCGCGTGGGCGTCCAGCCCCTCCTCTCCCGCGGTCGCGTACGAACCCTCTCCGGGCGTGGCCGACCTCACCCAGGACATCAACCGGATCCTCAGCGACGCGCGGCTCACGGTCGCCCGAGCCGGCGTGGTCGTCAAGAGCGCGGCCGGCGGCGAGGAGCTCTACAGCACCGACGGCGGCAAGCTCATGATCCCCGCATCCAACACCAAGCTCTTCACCGCCGCCGCCGCGGCCGAGACGCTCGGGCTCGACCACCGCTTCACCACCTCGGCTCTGTCCGCCGGGCGCAGGACCGGCTCGCTGCTGGCGGGCGACCTGGTGCTGCGCGGCACCGGCGATCCGACCATGCTGGCCGGCGACTACGACGTGCTGGCCGCCAAGGTCGCCGCCGCGGGCGTCAGGACGGTCACGGGCAGGCTGGTCGCCGACGACACCTGGTTCGACTCCGTACGGCTCGGCAACGACTGGGCCTGGGACGACGAGAGCGCCTACTACGCCGCCCCGATCTCCGCGCTGACCGCCTCGCCCGACAGGGACTACGACGCCGGTTCGATGATCGTCTCGGTGGCCCCCGACGGTGACAAGGTCAAGGTCTCCACCACGCCTGAGACCGACTACCTGAAGATCGTCAACAGGGCCACCGTCGGCACCGCCACCGACGTGCTCATCGAGCGCGGGCACGGCACCCGGACAGTGGTGATCACCGGCACCGTGGCCGCGCCGTACCAGGAGTGGGTCGCCGTGGACGACCCCACCGCCTACGTCGCAACGCTGTTCCGCAAGGCGCTGAGCAGGCACGGCGTGCGCGTACTCGGCCCGACCGTCACCGGCGCCGCCCCGGCCGGCGCGGGCGAGTTGGCCCGGCGCGAGTCGATGCCGTTGAGCGAGCTGCTGGTGCCGTTCATGAAGCTGAGCAACAACATGCACGCGGAGATCCTCACCAAGGCCATGGGCCGCAAGGCCGCCGGCCGGGGCACCTGGGCGGCCGGGCTCAAGGTGACCACCGACTTCGCCAGGGCGAACGGCGTCCAGGTGATCAACATGCGCGACGGCTCCGGCCTGTCCCGCCGCGACGGCTTCTCCCCCGCCTCGATCGCCCAGTTGCTGACCGCCGTGCGGGGCAAGCCGTGGTTCCGGGCCTGGTACGACTCGCTGCCCGTGGCGGGCAACCCCGACCGCATCGTCGGCGGCACGCTGCGCAGCCGCATGCGCGACACCCCCGCCGCGAACAACGTCCGCGCCAAGACCGGCTCGCTGACCGGGGTCACGTCGCTGTCCGGCTACGTCACCAGCGCCGACGGCGAGCCGCTGGTCTTCTCCATCATGCTGAACCAGTATCTGTCGGGCTCGCCGAAGGACATCGAGGACGAGATCGCCATCCGGCTCGCCCAGTTCTCCCGCACCGCCGCCGTGGGCGCCCTCCCTCTCCTCCGCCAGGCCGCCCCCGACTCCCCTGACCTGGAATGCTCCTGGCTCAAGCCCGCCGCCTGCTGACCGGGTGTCCCGCTTACGGCAAGCCCGCGAGTGCCCAGTGTCGCCGCACGTGGAGTGGTCAACGAACTAGTCTGATTCCTGGACGACTCGGACGGAGGCGCTGACGCAGATGAGCGAGACCGATCCGCACATCCACGTCGAGCGGAAGGTAATGCAGGCCGGTGCCGCCTACCGCAACCTGATCGCGTCGACGTTCGGCGCCGTTGCCGACGCACCCACTGTCGTCACCACCGGTTGCGGACTCCAGGTCCCCTATGCGATGACCTCTACTCGTCCGGAAAGCGTCACCTGCCTCGCCTGCCGCGAACACGCTCACCGGGAGCACCTGCGCTTCGCCGAGCAGGTGGAGCGCATCAGCCAGTGGCCCGGCGCGCCCGTCACCGGCGACGAGGCGGCCAACGCCGCACAGTGGGCCCGGGACATGGCGAAGAGGTTCTCCGGCTAGTGCGGTGGTGATCCAGGGGCACGTTCCTCCGGTGGAGGTGGCGGGCCGCCGTGACGCGCGCCTTCTGGCGTGACGCGCCCTCTGGCGTGACGCGCGCCTTCTGGGCCCCACGGGTTGGAGCTTAGACGTTCAACGGGCTCACAAGGTTTACCCAGGTCGGAGGGTCATTTGTTACGATTGGGACACATGGAGCTCCAGATATAGCCGGAAATTGCGTGACATGCCCGTTGTGTACCCACCAGAATGCGGGTTCGACGCAGTGTCTAACCCCCTCGGAGGGCATCGTGCGCAGGCGACTGCAGGCCTTGGCCTGCCTCGGCGGCCTGGCGGTCCTGGTCTTTCCCACCACCCCGGCCCAGGCTCCCACCACCCAGGACTCCGCGCCCATCGCCGAGGTCTCCGCCGCCGACTCCCTCGCTTCGGTCCCCGACGGGGGTGCCTCCGCTCCGCTCGCCAAGGCCGCGGCCGCGTCCAGGAAGGCCTGCCGGATCGTGGCCGCGAAGCCGGTCATCGCCAGGGGCTCCATCAGAGGGGCGGTGACCAGGGTCGGCTGCGGCGATCGGACCCGGCTCCGCGTACGGATCAACAAGGTCCTGCCCGGCCCCGACCGCACCGTGAAGAGCGGCTCCCGGGTCGTCACCAACGGCAGGATCGTGGCCAGCGTCCGGTGCGTCAGGACCCCCGCGCGCTACTACGTCGTCGGCATCGATCTCAACGGCCCGACCGCCAAGTCCCGCTCGGTGAAGCTCTCCTGCAAGGTGGCGCCCCCGACCGAGAACACCGAGGACTCCGGCGCGTCGAGCGTCGAGGAGGCGGTCGTCCAGCTGACGAACGCGGCCAGGGCCCGCAACGGCTGCAAGGCCCTCGTCCACGACCCGAAGCTCCACGCCGCGGCCGAACGGCACTCCGCCGACATGGCCGCGCGGCGCTACTTCGACCACGAATCCCCGGACGGCCGCGACCCCGGTGACCGTGTCCGGGCCGCCGGCTTCGCCCCCATCAGGACCTGGGGCGAGAACATCGCCATGGGCCAGCGCACCGCCGCGGATGTCGTCCAGGGGTGGCTCGACAGTCCAGGCCACCGCGCCAACATCATGAACTGCGCCTTCACCCACATCGGCGTCGGCCACGTGGCCAGTGGACCGTACTGGACCCAGGTCTTCGCCGCCCACTGACCATCCACAAGCCGCCCAGTGACATCCACCACCGACATCCACCGCTGACATCCATGAGAGCACCCCCCTGAGCCAGGGAGCGCCTGGCCTTCACCGAGCGCCAACTGCGCCGGTTCCCACCGCCCGCCCGGCGCTCCCCTCCGGCGGGCCCGGCCGCTACCCCCCGCACGCGGACCGCGGCCGGGCCCGCACAACTCTCACCTGGCACCCCCACCCCGTACGACGCGTAGTCACGCAAACGGGGAAATACCTCCTGTGAGGGACCCGGAGACCGCAGGGGGTGTCTCGTGCACTGGCATGCCTACACCTGGATCGGCAATGGCGAGGAGCTCGAACGCGAAGGGGAGCGCCGTCCGGACTCACCCGAGTTCGCGGGCTCGCACCTGCCGCCCATGCGGACAGGCGACTGGCTGGCCAGGCCCGCCTCGCGGATCGCCGCCGGCTTCGAGGAGCCCGGCCAGGCGGTGGAGTGGCTGCGGACGCAGTACGGGAGGGTGCGCAGGGCGTTCCTGCACCCGGACCGCGTGGGCCTGCGGGCGCGGCTCGACAGCGCGGCCGACGAGTTGCCGCGCGGCGTGGACGTGCAGTGGGGCGAGTGGCTGACGGGCGGCCGCTTCGTCACCATCGGCGTCGTCTGCTGCCCGAACCGCCACGTCGCCCACCCGTGCCCGGTGCGGCGACCGGCCGGCCGGAGCTGAAGCCGGATCCGGCGAGGATGGCGGCTCGTGCATGGTCCATCACGGTGGGGGAAGGCGAATCACCATGAACCGCCCGGGAGGCGCGAGATGAGGCCCATTCCCTTCGATCTGCACGTGACGGTCACCGGAAACTCTCCCCACGAGATCGAGCAGGCCGCCTATCCCGTGGCCGAGAGCTTCTACGGCACCAAGGCCGAGATCGACGTGCTCAGCGCCAAGGCCGAGCCGGACCCTGACACCCCCGGCGCGTTCCGCGCGACGATCGTCTTCCGGCGGATCGCGACAGGCGGCGAAACCTGCTGAGCCCGCGGCCCTTGAGCCCTGCCTTGAGCCCGGTCATGGGCCCGGTCATGGGCCCGGTCATGGGCCCCGGCCTGGCCGGGACCCGCCGGTGGCACGCGCTGAGAGGCGTCCCACCGGCGAGGCGGCCGGCTGGTCAGGCCTTGAGCCAGCTCATCATCGGACGGAGCTTGGCGCCGGTCTTCTCGATCGGGTTGGCGGCCAGCTCCTCGCGGTGGCGGGTGAACTCCTTCTGGCCGCCGTCGAACTCCTCGACCAGCTGCCGGGCGAACGTCCCGTCCTGGATCTCGCCGAGGATGCGGCGCATCTCCTGCCGCGTCTCGTCGGTGATGACGCGCGGGCCGCGGGTGTAGCCGCCGTATTCGGCGGTGTCGGACACCGACCAGTACATCTTCGAGATGCCGCCCTCGTACATGAGGTCGACGATGAGCTTCATCTCGTGCAGGCACTCGAAGTAGGCCACCTCGGGCTGGTAGCCGGCCTCGATGAGGGTCTCGAAGCCCGCCTTGATGAGCTCCGACACGCCGCCGCACAGCACGGCCTGCTCGCCGAACAGGTCGGTCTCGGTCTCCTCGGTGAACGTCGTCCTCAGCGCACCGGCCCGGGTGCCGCCGATGCCCTTGGCGTACGAGAGGGCCAGGTCGAGGGCCTTGCCGGAAGCGTTCTTCTCGACGGCGACGAGGCAGGGAACGCCGCGGCCGGCCTCGAACTGGCGGCGCACGAGGTGGCCGGGGCCCTTGGGGGCCACCATGCAGACGTCGACGCCCTCGGGCGGCTCGATGAGGCCGTAGCGGATGTTCAGGCCGTGGCCGAAGAACAGCGCGTCGCCCTCGACGAGGTTGGGCGCGACGTGGTCGGCGTAGAGGTGGCGCTGGATGTGGTCGGGCGCCAGGATCATCGTGAGGTCGGCCTCCTCGACCGCCTCGGACGGGGTGAGCACGCGCAGGCCGTCGTTCTCCGCCTTCTCGCGGCTCTTGGAGCCCTCGGGAAGGCCGACGCGCACGTCGACACCGGAGTCACGCAGGGAGAGCGCGTGGGCGTGGCCCTGGCTGCCGTACCCCAGCACGGCCACGTGACGCCCCTGGATGATCGACAGGTCGGCCTGGTCGTCGTAGAAGATCTCGGTCACTTGCATTAAACCTTTCAGGCGGTACGGTCCAGTGCCCTGAGGGACCGGTCGGTGATGGAACGGGCGCCGCGGCCGATGGCCACCATGCCCGACTGGACGAGCTCCTTGATCCCGAACGGCTCGAGCACCTTGACGAAGGCTTCGAGCTTGTCGGGTGTGCCGGTGACCTCGATGGTCACGGCGTCGGCCGCCACGTCGACGCAGCGGGCGCGGAAGAGCTGGACGAGCTCCAGCACGTGGGAGCGGCTGTCGGCGTCGGCCTTGACCTTGATCAGCATCAGCTCACGCTGCACCGACTGCGACGGGTCGAGCTCCACGATCTTGAGGACGTTCACCAGCTTGTTGAGCTGCTTGGTGACCTGCTCCAGCGGCAGCTCCTCGACGCTGACCACGATGGTCATGCGGGAGATGTCGTCGTGCTCGGTCTGCCCCACGGCCAGCGAGTCGATGTTGAAGCCGCGCCTGCTGAACAGCGCGGACACCCGGGCCAGGACGCCCGGCTTGTTCTCCACGAGCACAGAAAGCGTGTGCCTACTCATCTTCGCTCTCCCATGTCGGCGCCATGTCCCGGGCGATCTTGATGTCGTCGTTGCTGGTGCCCGCCGCGACCATGGGCCAGACCATCGCGTCCTGGTGGACGACGAAGTCGACCACCACGGGCACGTCGGTGATCTCCATGGCCTTGCGGATGGTGGCGTCGACGTCCTCCGGCCGCTCGCACCGCAGGCCCACACAACCATAGGCGTCCGCCAGCTTGACGAAGTCCGGGATGCGGCGTGTCGTCTGCAGGTCGGTGTTGGAGTAGCGCTCGTGGTAGAAGAGGGTCTGCCACTGGCGGACCATGCCCAGGTTGCCGTTGTTGATCACTGCGACCTTGATCGGCACGCCTTCGATGGCGCAGGTGGCGAGCTCCTGGTTGGTCATCTGGAAGCAGCCGTCGCCGTCGATGGCCCACACGGTAGCGTCCGGCCGTCCCATCTTGGCGCCCATCGCGGCCGGGACGGCGAAGCCCATGGTGCCGAGACCACCGGAGTTGATGAACGTGCCGGGCTTCTCGTACTGGACGAACTGCGCGGCCCACATCTGGTGCTGGCCGACTCCCGCCACGTAGTAGGCGTCGGGCCCGACGATGGCGCTGAGCCGCTCCATGACGTACTGCGGAGCCAGCGAGCCGTCGTCGAACTCGTCGTAGCCGAGCGGGTAGGTGGCCTTGATGCCGTTGAGCAGCGTCCACCAGGCGGAGTAGTCGCCGCGCCGGCTCGCGGCCTGGACGGCGGCGATGAGGTCGCCGAGGACCTCCTTGCAGTCGCCCACGATCGGCACGTCGGCGTGGCGGTTCTTGGAGATCTCGGCCGGGTCGATGTCGGCGTGCACGATCTTGGCGTACGGCGCGAAGGTCGACAGCTGGCCGGTCACCCGGTCGTCGAAGCGCACGCCCATGCCGATGATCAGGTCGGACTTCTGCAGCGCGCCGACCGCGGCGACGCTGCCGTGCATGCCGGGCATGCCCAGGTGCTGGGGGTGGCTGTCGGGGAAGGCGCCGCGCGCCATCAGCGTGGTGACGACCGGGATGTTGGTCAGCTCGGCGAGCTGGAGCAGCTCGGCGGAGGCGCCGGCCCTGTGCACGCCGCCGCCGACGTAGAGGACGGGACGGGCCGCCTCGGCGATCAGCTTTGCGGCCTCGCGGATCTGCTTGGAGTGGGGCCTGGTCACGGGGCGGTAGCCGGGGAGCTGCATGACCGGCGGCCAGGAGAACGTGGTGTCCGCCTGCAGCGCGTCCTTGGCGATGTCGACCAGCACGGGGCCCGGCCGCCCGGTGGAGGCGATGTGGAAGGCCTCCAGGATGGTGCGAGGGATGTCGAGCGGGTCGGTCACCAGGAAGTTGTGCTTGGTGATCGGCATGGTGATGCCGGAGATGTCGGCTTCCTGGAACGCGTCGGTGCCGATCGCCGCGCTGGGCACCTGCCCGGTGATCGCCACGATCGGCACGGAGTCCATGTAGGCGTCGGCCAAGGGGGTCACCAGATTGGTCGCGCCGGGGCCGCTGGTCGCCATGCACACGCCGACACGGCCGGTGGCCTGGGCGTAGCCCTCGGCCGCGTGGCCGGCGCCCTGCTCGTGCCGTACGAGCACGTGCCGGACCTTGGTCGAGTCGTAGAGGGGATCATAGGCGGGGAGGATGGCGCCGCCCGGGATCCCGAAAACGGTGTCGACTCCCACGTGCTCCAGTGCCCTCACCAGGGCCTGCGCACCTGTCATCCGTTCGGTCATCGGCTCGTTCCTTGCGTGGCTGCTCACGTTCAGGACATAAAAAAGGCCCCTTCCCACCGTGAGGCGGAACTGGGGCGGCGCGCAGGTCGTCGTGCTTCGCTATCGGCCCGCGCGCCGGCGAAGTACTACGAGAATCTCACTGCGAAGCATGGCCACACCTTAGCTCGCCGGTTACCCCCGATGTCAACTTGGTGGAACACCTGTCTCAGACCGTGAGACTCGTTCGCATCAGGGAGTCGACTCCGCGGGCCGCCATCGGCCTGGCCACCAGGAACCCCTGGCCCCGGGTGCAGCCCATCTCGCGCAGCAGTTCGAGCTGCTCGGGCCGCTCGATGCCCTCCGCCACGACGATGAGACCGAGGTCGTGGCCCAGCCGCACGATCGTCCGCGTGAGCAGGCTCAGCGTGTCGTCGCGGCCCAGGCCGGACACGAACGACGGGTCGATCTTGATCATGTCGACCGGCAGCTGCCGGAGGAACGCCAGCGAGGCGTAGCCGGTGCCGAAGTCGTCGATCGCCAGCCGGACGCCCAGCGCCCGCAGCTCGGACAGGCGCCTGATCGTCTCCTCGGCGTCCTCGACGAGCATCTCCTCGATGACTTCGAGGGTGAGCGCGGAGGCGGGCAGCCCGCTCTCGGCGAGGGCCTCCTCGACGGTCTCCACGAACCTGGGCGCGGTGATCTGGCGGGCCGACAGGTTGACCGACAGCCCGATGTCCCACGAGGACGCCCGCCAGGCGGCCACCTCGCGGCACGACTCGCGCAGGATCCACTCGCTCAGCGGCACGATGAGCCCGGTGTCCTCGGCCGGGCCGAGGAACTGGTCGGGGGGCACGAACACCGAGCCGCGCCACCAGCGCACGAGCGCCTCGACGGCCGTCACGCGGGAGGTGGCGAGATCGACGACCGGTTGGTACTCGATCGCGAACTGGTGCTCGATCAGCGCCCGCTGCAGGTCGGCGGCCAGCTCCAGCCTGCGCACCACGTCGGCGTGCATCTGCGCGGCGAACACCTCGACGCGGCGCCCGCCGAGCTCCTTGGCCCTGGCCATGGCCACGTCGGCGTTGCGGATCAGGTCGCCGGCGGGCATGTCGTCCTCGGCGAAGGCCACGCCCACGCTCGCCGTCAGCGCCACGTCGCGGTCGGCCACCCGGAACGGCTCCTGCGAGACCGCCCGCAACACCCGCTCGGCCAGGTCGACGGCGAGCTGCGCCTCGCCTCCCGTCTCCACGAGCACCGCGAACTCGTCGCCGCCCCACCGGGCGAGCGTGTCGTCGGGCCGCACGGCGCCGCGCAGCCTGCGCGCGGCCTGCCCGAGGAGGTAGTCGCCGCTGGCGTGCCCGACCGAGTCGTTGACCGAGGTGAAACCGTCGAGGTCGAGGAAGATCACGGCGACGTGGCCGGTGCGGCCCGAGAGCACTTCTCGGGTGCGCTCCTCGAAGTAGGCGCGGTTGGGCAGGCCGGTGACGCCGTCGTGGAAGGTCAGGTGGGCGACCTGCTTGCGCAGCGCCTCCTCGTCGCTGACGTCCCTGGTGGTGACCAGTAGCAGGTCCTCGCCGCCCACCCCGCAGGTGGCGACCGACTCGGTGGGCCGCCAGGTGCCGTCGGAGGCGCGCACCCGGCAGGCGATCAGGCACGCGCCGGGGGCCGCGCCGTCGTCGTCCAGGCCCATCGCGCGGAGCGACGCCTGGATGCCGGGCACGTCCTCGGGGTGGATGTAGTCGAAGATCGTGCCGCCGACGATCTCCTCGGGGCGGTAGCCGTACGTGGCCTCGACGCTGGCGCCGATCTCGCGGACCACGCCCTCGTAGTCGCACACCAGCACCACGTCGCCGGTGCTCTCGGCCAGCTCGCGCAGCTGCCGGTCGCCGAGCGTGACCAGCCGGCGCAGCCGGAGGGTGGCCGCGGCCAGCACGAGCAGGCGTACGAGCAGCAGGAGAACGGCGGAGCCGGCGAGCAGCACGACCCCGGTGACCGGCGGCATCTGGCGTCCGCTGGTCAGGTGGACGAGCAGCGTGACGGTGGCCACCGCGACGAGCGCCAGCGGCACCAGCGCGAGCAGGTTGCCCACGACCGGCCCGGACGGCGTGGACTCGCGGGGGCGCAGCGCCCACGGGGCGGCGGCCAGCAGCAGGAACGCCACCGGCGCGAGCATGACGCTCCACGTCGGCGGGGTCGTGTCGGTGAGCCGCGCGACCGCGTCGGCCGCCCCGGCCACCGTGGTGGTGGCGAGCACGCCCACTCCCGCCAGGAGCAGCGGCCAGGCCGCGGTCCGGCCCCTGGCCAGCGAGGGCACGGCGGCGCAGGTCACCAGCAGCGAGATCATCGGCGGCAGCATGGTGAACGTGAACGTCGCCGGGTCGGCCTGTGCGTACACGTGGCGCAGCACCACCACCCAGCCCACCAGGAAGAGGGAGGCCGCGCAGAGGTAGGAGTCGGTGACGAGCCGTAAAACGACCATGCCCGGCAGCGTGCGGCCGGAGGCGATGAGCACGCCGCCGGTCGTCAGGACGGTGCCCAGGAGAAGGAGCAGATCGGCGAAGCTGACCACGAGGCCCGCGTTCTCGGCGAGGGGCCGCAGGACAACCCCGGCCGACCACACGACGGCGCCGCCGCCCATCCAGCGCGCGCCGCTCGCCGTCGAGCGGCTCTCGGCGGCCCTGGTCGAGGCGGTCACCAGCGAGACAGCGGCGAGCACCGCGGCGAGGACCCCGGCGATGGCGCCGGTCAGCAACGCGGGGCCGCCCGCGAGGAGCGCGACCGCGAACCCCGCAGCACCCGTCGCCGCGGCGGCGGTCAGCGGTGCCCGAGGGTCACGCCAGCGGATCACAGTCGTTGCCCATCCCGTCTCGAACTCTGCCCGGTGGCCGCCGAGGACCGACGGGCCACATCGCCAGTGTGCGTGGTCGCGGGTGTCCGGGGGGTGACAACGCCGATGTCGTCACCGATCTGATAACCACACAGACCAATCGGTTCCCGACCATACTTGACAGGGAGTCAGGAACCTCCTGGTACAAGCAACGGTACGCACCGAAGGTCACGGGCCAGCCACGTTCCGGATTCCTCTCAGTACGCGTCGGTCCGGTGCGCGTCAGTTCGGTGCGCCGGTTCAGTAAGCGTCGCTGATGACGTTCTCCAGCGGCTCCGCCGCGAGGTAGCGCAGCAGCTGCGCGCGGACCAGCCGGAACGTGCGCCGCACCGAGGCGGGGGTGCTGCCCGCGACGTGCGGGGTGATCAGCACGCCGGGCGCGCTCCAGAGCGGATGGTCGGAGGGCAGCGGCTCGGGCGCGGTCACGTCGAGCGCGGCGCGCAGCCTGCCGGCCTTCAGCTCGGCGAGCAGCGTGTCGGTGTCGACCACCCCGCCACGGGCGGCGTTGACCAGCACGGCGCCGTCCCTCATGCGGGCGAGGAAGGCGGCGTCCACCATGCCGGAGGTGGCCTCGGTGGCGGGCACGAGCAGCACCACGACGTCGGCCGCGGGCAGCAGCTCGGGCAGCTCCTCCATGGCGTGGACACCGTCACGGGCGCTCCTGGCCACGCGGACGACGTCGACCTCGAAACCGTCGAGCCGGCGTTCGAGCGCGGCGCCGATGGAGCCGTAGCCGACGATCAGCACGGTGCTGTCGGCCAGCACGCCGGTGTGGTGGTAGTGCCACTCACCCCGCCGCTGCGCGTCCACGAACTCCGGGAACTCCCGCAGCACCGCGAGCATCGCGCCGACCGCCCACTCCGCCGTTCCCGCGTCGTGCACGCCACGCGCGTTGCACAGCACCGCGCCCTCGGGCATGTGCGGCCGGTACGGCTCCACGCCCGCCGTGACCGTCTGCACGAGGCGCAAGGAGCTCATCCTGGCCAGAAGCCCCGGCACGTCGGGCACGGTCACCAGCGGCGGCACCCACACCTCGACCTCGTCGGCCCCGTCCGGCACCGGGCCGCGCCCGTCGTAGACGACGCACTCCACCCCCGGCAGATCAGAAAGGACATCTACGACTTCGTGGGAAGGAACCCAGATCCTCATGCCGAGAACCTTACGACCTGGGGGGAAGTATGGAACACATGAGAAATCTCTTGGCGATCACGCTGGTGGCCGCGCTCACCTCCTGTTCCAGCGCGGGCGGGGTGGTGCCGACGGCCGCCGTCTCCCCCGCCGCCCGGCCGGACGAACCGGTGACGGTGGCCCGCGACCTGGCCGTGCCGTGGGCGATGGCGTTCCTGCCCGGTGGCGACGCGCTGGTGACCGAGCGCGACTCCGGCAGGCTGCTGAAGCTCGGCCGGTCCGGGCAGGTCACCGCGCTGGCCACGATCGAAGGGGTGGAGCCCGACGGCGAGGGTGGCCTGATGGGCGTGACGGTCAGGGACGGCCACGTGTTCGTCTACTACACCGCCGCCGAGGACAACCGGATCGTCCGCTACCGCCTCGGCGAGACCGGGATCAGCGAGCCGAAGGTGATCGTCAGGGGCATCCCCAAGGGCGCCATCCACAACGGCGGTCGGCTGGAGTTCGGCCCCGATGGCTATCTGTACGCCGCCACGGGTGAGATCGGTGAGGGCGAGCTCGCCCAGCGACGCGACTCGCTCGCCGGCAAGATCCTGCGCATGACCGTGGAGGGCGCGCCCGCGCCCGGCAACCCCTTCGGCACACTCGTCTACAGCCTCGGCCACCGCAACGTGCAGGGCCTGGCCTGGGACGCCGTCGGCAGGCTGTACGCCTCGGAGTTCGGCGCGGGCAGGTACGACGAGGTCAACCTGATCAAGCCGGGGGCCAACTACGGCTGGCCGGAGGTGGAGGGCCGCGGTGACAACCCGGCCTTCGTCAACCCGATCGTGACCTGGACCACCTCCGAAGCCTCGCCCTCGGGCCTGGCCTACGCGGGCGGCTCGCTGTGGATGGCCGCGCTGCGCGGCGAGCGGCTGTGGCAGATCCCGCTCGACGGGGACGGCTCGCCGGGCAAGCCGGTCGCGCACTTCACCGAGGTGTACGGGCGGCTCCGCGGCGTGACGACGGCCCCGGACGGCACGGTCTGGGTGTCGACCAGCAACAAGGACGGCAGGGGCTCGCCCCGCGACGGCGACGACAGGATCCTCTCGGTCACCCCGCGCCGCCCGTAGGCCGTCTCCAGTGCCCCGGCGTCGGCCGCGGGCCGGTCAGCCCGGCTCGTTCCGGACGGTCAGCCCGGCTCGTTCCGGACGGTGCAGATCACCTGGGCCTGCGGCCGGTACTTGGTGGTCTGCTTCTCGTCCCGCTTGACCTCTTTGCCGTCCTTGAAGAACACGCGGGTGACGTCGATCGTGAAGCCCTGGGCGCCGGCCGCGGGCACGCATCCCGGCCCGCCGCTGGTCGTGCGCCGGAAGGGGGTGAAGGCGCGCTTCTCCGACTCCAGCGGCTGGATCTTGTCGTAACGCCTGGTGCTCCAGAGCGTGACCGTGACGGACGTCCCGGTCGAGGCCGTCTTGATCAGCACGCCGTACTCGGAGTCGTTGCGCCACTTCAGGTCGCGGTCCGGGTAGAGCAGCGCCGCGTCGCGACCCGCCGGGTAGCGGAAGGCGTAGTAGTCCATCGGCGTGCGGTCGACCTGCTCGAACCCGCCGAAGTAGGCCGCGTTGTAGAGCGTGGTGGCGAACTGCGAGACGCCGCCGCCCACGATGTTCACCATCCGGCCGCCGACGATCTGCCCGGCCTCGACGTAGCCGCCCTCGCGGGTGCGCTCGCCGGCCGCCTCGTTCAGGGAGAACGTCTCCCCCGGCCGGACGATGCGGCCGTCGAGCTGCGCGGCCATCCGCTGGATGTTGGTGGCCCGGGGCTGGCAGCACTCGAAGACGGTGGTGAACTCGCCGACGTTCTGCTTGATGCCGAGGTTGCTCACCTCGGCGGTGGCGACCTCGGGGCGTTCGGTGGCGAGCCGCACCGGGACGACCCGGCTGCCCTGGACCGCGCCCGCGGCGCTGATCACCTTGGCCACGTCGCGGGCCAGCCGCCTGTCGTCCACGCCCCTGCCGCGGCGGGCGGTGACCAGCACCGGCCTGCCGTCGACGATGTCGTACGTGGCGTCGCGGGGAGCCTGGCTCTCGTCGACGAGGTCGCTCTCCACCGTGGCGAGCGCCGCGTCGGCGTCGAACTCCGGCGCGAGCTCGCCCTTGCCGTCGGGCACGAAGCTCAGGTTGGCGGCGATCGTGGCGGGCGGCAGCGTGGCCCGCTTGTCGCCGATGGCGAGGGTGATGGGCGCGGAGACGGCTCGCCGGGCCGCCACCACGGCCCGGTCCACGGCCGCCGCGGTGGTCGTGGGTTTGGCGGGCCGGAGGGTGAGCGCGGCGGACTCGCGGGAGTTGAGGAAGGCGTCGGAGATGACGCGGACGGCGTCCTCGCGGTCGAGCAGGACGCCGTCCCTGGGCTGGGTCACGACCGGGCGCGCGCCGCGGAAGGCCACCCGCCCCTCGCGCGGGTCCTCGTCGAAGGTCTTGGCGAGCCCCTCGACGGTCCTGATGAGCTGGGAGGTGTCGAGGGTCAGCTTCGGGGTGATGTCCGTCGTGCCGGTGAGCCCCTGCCACACCTCGGGTGGGCTGGGGAACCCGCTGCGCGCCTGGCTGATGGTGCCGACGACGTCGAGTTCGAGGCCGGCCTCGTCGGCCTGGATCGTCTCCCGCCGGCCGGCGATCTCGACGGTGACGGGCTTGTTGAGCCTGGCGGTCAGATCGGTGCGGAGCTTCTCGGCCGCCTGGGTCACGGTCAGGCCGCCGATGTCCACCCCGGCGACGCGGGTGCCGCGCAGCACCGAGCCCGACATCATCACGGCCGGCACCAGGTACGCGAGCAGCGCGAACATCGTGACCAGGACGAGCGCGGCGGGCAGCAGGCGGCCCCGGCGGGACGGTTCGAGGTCGACGAAGGGCGGCTGCCTCTCGGCCCGGCCCGCCAGGCCGAAGACCGGGGCGCGCGGGACGGGCGGCTCCACCTGGCCCTGGCTGACCGGCCAGGGCTG
>NZ_QNFZ01000222.1 GCF_003313395.1 Nonomuraea lactucae
CCGGTCGGGGCGCCCGGCGCGAGGCGTCAGAGCCGGTCGAGGATCTTCCGCATCTGCTCGACCTCGGCCTGCTGGGACGTCTCGATGGTCTTGGCCAATTCCTTGGCCTCAGGGTTGACGCCCTTCGCCTGCTCGGTCCTGGCCATCTCGATCGCGCCCTCGTGGTGGGCGATCATCATCTGCGTGAAGCGCTTGTCGAACGTGGCCTCCTTGGCCCCTTCGAGCTTCTTCATGTCCTCGGCTGACATCATGCCGGGCATGCCGTGATCCATGTGCCCCATGCCTTCCGTGCCGGTGGGCACGGGCTTGCCCCATTCCTCGAGCCAGCCCTGCATGATCTTGATCTCCGGGTCCTGGGCGGCCTTGATCTTCGCGGCCAGCTCCTTGACCTCGGGATCGGAGGCGCGGGTCTCGGCCAGCTCGGCCATCTCCACGGCCTGCTGGTGGTGCGGGATCATCATCTGCGCGAACGTCGCGTCCGCGTCGTTGAACGAGGCTCCCTGCCGCGTGCCGGTGGGCGTGGCGGCGACGCCGCCGGTCGTGGGCGTGGCGCGCCCCGACGTCGAACTGTCGCCGCCGCCGCAGGCGGTGAACAGGACGAGCGCGCCGGTCCCGGCGACTGCGGCGGACGCGATCCGCTGGATGCGCGATCGGTTGGTGAACATGGTGAAGCGACTCCTGTCGTGTCGGAAGTAGGTGTGGCCGTGTGTCGCGAGACTGATCGGCCTATACGCGAAGCACCGACACGCGAATGAGTTCGAGGGCCATGAACCGGGGTGGCGGCCTGCCCGCTCGACCCGTGTCCGGCCCGGCCGCGAACGGTGTCTCTCCCCGGCCGATCAGACGTCCGCGCCGGGCGTCCAGGAACAGCAGCAGCAGGGAAGTGAGCACGGCCAGGCACACCGTGCCGGGATCGAGGTCCGGCAGCTCTCCACTCGAGGAGACGGCGCCGTCCATGATCGAAGGCGGCATGTGTCCCATGGGCATCGACGCCACCGCCGTCTCACTCTGACCGTGAGAGGAGCCAGGATGGCCGAGGGTGTGCATGCCGCAGACGCCGATGACGAGCAGCACGAGCAGAGCCCACCGTGACAGGTGGCGCCCTCGGCCTACCACGCGTTCGATCATTCGTTCCCTGCACAGATGCCGCTACAACCCTCCCCAAGATAGGAGGAACGCCTGGCATGGGACGGCATGCGCTGCAGGTCGGCGCGCCGGTCTACGATGTGCTGTCGAACGAGGTCGGCGCGGTTCCCGGCTCTACCGCCACCGCGCGTGAAACCCTGGGGGGAAACGGGCGAAGTGCCCGCTCAGGCGTCGTGAGGCGCGGACGGCCGGGGCAGGTGGAGGCGTTTGAGCATGAGGGCGTTGACCGCGACGATGAAGCTCGAACCCGACATGGACAGGGCGGCGACCTCCGGCCGGAGCACCAGCCCGAAGGCGGGCTCGAAGGCGCCGGCCGCGATCGGCAGCGCGACGGCGTTGTAGCCGACCGCCCAGCCAAGGTTCTGGCGCATCTTCCTCAATGTGCCCCGGCCGATGGCCAGCGCCGTGGGCACGTCCAGCGGGTCGGAACGCATCAGCACGACATCGGCGGTCTCGATCGCGACGTCGGTGCCCGCGCCGATCGCGATGCCCAGGTCGGCCCGCGCCAGCGCGGGCGCGTCGTTCACGCCGTCGCCGACCATGGCCACCTTCCGCCCGCCGCGCTGCAGCTCGGCGATCTTGGCGGCCTTGTCGCCGGGCAGCACGTCGGCGATGACCGTGTCGATGCCGAGGCGTTCGGCGATGCGCCGGGCGGTGGCCTCGTTGTCGCCGGTCAACATGATCACCTCGATACCGGCCCGGTGCAGGGCGGCGACCGCCGCCGCGGAGGTCTCACGCGGGGCGTCGGCGATGCCGATGAGCCCCGCCGCCCGGCCGTCCACGGCGGCGAACACGGCGGTGCGCCCGCCCGCTGCCAGTTCCTCACGGCGGGCGGCCAGTTTCCACGGCGGCGAACACGGCGGTGCGCCCGCCCGCTGCCAGTTCCTCACGGCGGGCGGCCAGTTCGCCGGGCTCGACGCCCTCGGCGTCCATCAGGCGGCGGTTGCCGACGACCACGCGGTGGCCGCCCACCTCGGCGATCGCGCCGTGGCCCGGGACGTTCTCGAACGTGACCGCTTGAGCTGACGGCACCTCCGCCCGGTCGGCGTGGCGGACGATGGCCTCGGCCAGCGGGTGCTCGGACTCACGCTCGACCGCGGCCACAAGCCGGAGCAGTTCGTGCTCGGCGATTCCCTGGGCGATCACGTCGGTGACCTCTGGTTCCCCTTTGGTCAGGGTGCCGGTCTTGTCCATGACCACGGCCTGGACCCGGGCGGCGGTCTCCAGCGCCATCGCGTTCTTGAACAGCACGCCGCGCCTGGCGCCCAGCCCGGTGCCCACCATGATGGCGGTGGGGGTGGCCAGGCCCAGCGCGTCCGGGCAGGTGATCACCACGACGGTGATGGCGAACAGCATCGCCGTGCCCGCGGCGGCCCCGGACAGCAACCAGACCGTGAAGGTCAGCGCGCCGCCGACGAGCGCGACCAGCACCAGCCAGAACGCCGCCCGGTCGGCCAGCCGCTGGCCCGGCGCCTTGGAGTTCTGCGCCTGCTGGACCAGCTTGACGATCTGGGCGAGCGCGGTGTCGGCGCCGACCTTGGTGGCCCGGACGCGCAGGGTGCCGTTCCTGTTGATGGTCGCGCCGATGACCGTGGAGCCGGGGGCCTTGTGCACCGGCAGGCTCTCGCCGGTGACCATCGACTCGTCCACCTCGCTCCCGCCGTCGACGACCTCGCCGTCGACCGGGATCTTCGAGCCGGGACGTACCAGCAGGATGTCGCCGGCGGCGACCTCGGCGGTGGGGATCTCCACCTGCACGCCGTCGCGGATCACCAGCGCCTTGGGCGGGGCCAGGTCGAGAAGGGCGCGGATCGCGTCGTTGGCGCCGCCTCGGGCCCGCATCTCCAGCCAGTGGCCGAGCAGCACGAACGTCGCGAGCATCGCCGCCGCCTCGTAGAACACCTCTCCGCCGCCGGTCAGCGTGATGTACACCGAGTACAGCCAGCCGGCGCCGATCGCCACGGCGACCAGCACCATCATGTCCAACGTGCGCGCCCGCAACGCCCGCACGGCGCCGTCGAAGAAGATCCACGACGAGTAGAAGACGACCGGGAGGCTGAGCAGCAGCGCCCAGACGTCCTCACGCAGCCCGAGCGGCACCGGCAGTCGCAGTCCCAGCATCTCGCGGCCCATCGGCGACCAGATCGTGATCAGGACGGACAGCACCGCGGCCACCAGGAAGCGGTTGCGCATGTCGGCGGCCATGGCCTCCATCGACATGCCGCCGTGACCGCCGTGGCCCATCGCCTCGCGCGGAGACGGCACGTGCTTGTCGTGCTCGGCTGGAGGACGCACGTCGCGGACCGTCTGGACCGTCGCGGTTCCCTGGTGGTGTGCGTGGTCGTCCGCCGGCGGGTCGGGTTCGGCCATCGGGTCGCAGACATGGGCGGGCACCGACTGCCCGGCGCAGTGGTAGCCGCACTCCTCCACCCACCGGCGCAGCTCGGCCACCGAGGTCACCCGCGGGTCGAACACCACGGTCGCCGTCTGCGACACGGGGTTGACCTCCACCTCGATCACCCCTGGGTGGCGGCCCAGCACGGCGGCGACCACGTTCTGCTCCGACGCCCATTGCACGCCGCTCACGTCCAGCACCGCCGTACTGCGTTCCTTCAGGTCCTCTAGGTTCTCGCTCACCACGACCTCCCCGGCCTACAGCTACCGCAATATACGCCCTGGGGGTATAAGTGGCGAGTAGGCGGGCCTGCACGCCCCGATCCGGGTCCGCCTCACATCGGGTATGGCATTGCGGGCGAAGCCGGTGACCTGACCGTGCTGGATGCCCGTGCATGAGCAGCGTAGGACGTGTCATGTCCAGGACCAAAGCCTTCCCGCCAGCAGGTCACGGCTGGTTCGCGGACGGGCGGGGCCTCCCGTACACGGCTGTCCAACCATCTGGCCTGCCTTCGCGACTGCGGGCTGGTGGTCACGGTGCCGGTGGGCCGCCGCGTCCGCTACGAGCTGGCCGACCCGCGCCTTGGGCACGCGCTGGACGACCTGCGCAGCGCGGTCGTCGCGGTGGCCGCCGTCCCCGCCGACCGCAGCTGCGTCGAGACGCCCGAGAAGGGTTGCCGCTGATGGCCGCGATCCCGCCCGCCGTCACCCCGGGCCCGTCCGCGGCCCGCCGCGCGACCCTGAGATGACCTCCAGGCCGCGTCGGGCAGGTAGAGGTCGAGCAGCACCAGGTCGGGCCGCGGGTCGGCGATGCGGGCGAGGGCCTGTTCGCCGGTGCCGGCCGTGCCGATCACGCTGAAGCCGTCGACCTGGTCGACGAAAGCGCTGTTGACCTTCGCCACCGTTCCAGAGGAAGGCGTCCTGACAGTCCTGGCCGGACGGACGTGGTCGTCGCCGTTCACTGTTTCTGGTAGGCGCGCTGGTCGATCCACATCGGGTCCGGCGGGGGCGCGCCGGTCGTCCAGTACGCGTCGATGCGCTCGTCGCTCCAGCCCCGTTCGCGCAGGAACTGCTCGTCGATGATCTGCCGGCCCGTGCAGGCCTTCGGCTCGGAGGAAAGGATCTCCATCAGCGCGTCACACATGATCTCCGGAGTGCGCCACTGATCGGGGCGGCCCATCTTCTCCTCGGACCAGTTCTTCGTGGCGTAGGACTCGATCGGTGTCGCCGGCCACAGGCTGTTCGCCGCGACGTTGTCGTCGTGGTGTTCGGCGGCGACACCGATCGCCAGCCGGGTCATCCCCATCTTCGAGCAGTAGTACATCGCGTACCCGGGCGTGGCCTCGACCGCGATGGGCGGACTGTTCATGATGATGTGGCCCCACCCTCCGGCGATCATGTGTGGCAGGGCGTGGTACGTCGCGTAGTAGCTGGCCCGCAGGTTGACCTCGTACATGAGCGCCACCCTGTTGGGCGGGGTGTCGATGACGCGCTCCCACCAGAGCGCACCCGCGTTGTTGATGAGGATGTCCAGCCTGCCGAACTCGCCGACCGTGCGGTCGACCATGTTCTTGACATCCGCCTCGTTCCGGACGTTCACCTTGAGTGGCAGGGCGCGGCGGCCGAGGCGGCGCACCTCCTCGGCGACCGAGTAGATGGTGCCGGGGAGCTGCTCGCTGTCGGATTCGCTCTTGCCGGTGATGACGATGTCAGCGCCTTCCCGGGCGAGCCGCAGCGCGAATTCGCGACCCAGGCCGCGGCTGGATCCGGTGATCACTGCGACTCGACCTTGGAGGGGCTTGCTCATTGGTTCTCCTGTTAGTGGGTTTCGATGCGTCGGCGGTTTCGGCGAGGTCGTTCGGATCGGTCAGGGCCTGCCGGCGGACCCCTCGAAGTGGCGGCGCGGGTTGGCGACCAGGATCATGTCGATGTCGGTCTCGGTGAGCCCCGCTTCGAACAGGGCCGGCAGGACGTCCTCGCTGATGTGCCGGTAGTTCCAGTTCGGCGCGATTGCGTGCCTCTGCTCGGTGCTGATGAAGTCGATGAAGCAGGAGGCGTCGTGTGAGATGACGATGCTGCCCCCGTAGCCGCGCCGGACCAGCTCCACGATCGTGTCGATGCGGTCCCGCAGGGGGAGGAAGACGTCGAGCCCGAAGCGGTCCATGCCGAGCAGGGACCCGGCCTCCGCGAGCTTGCTGAGGTAGTCCAGGTCGGTGCTGTCGCCCGAGTGCCCGATGATCACCTGGGAGAGGTCGACGCCTTCCTCGGCGAGGACCCGCTGCACCACGAGCCCCGAGTGGGTGCCGGCGTGCGTGTGCACGGTGATCGGCGCACCGGTGTGGACGGCGGCCTGGCCGGCGGCCCGCATCACCCGCTCCACGCCGGGGGTGAGCCCGGGCTCGTCGATGGCGCACTTGAGGAACGCCGCGCGGACGCCGGTGTCGCCGATGCCCTTGGTGAGGTCCTTGATGAACAGGTCGGTCAGCGGTTCGGGGATGTCGACGAGAAGTCCCGGGCCCCGGTAGTGGAACTGGTGCGGGATGTCATTGAAGGTGTAGAGCCCGGTCGCGACGATGACGTTGAGGTCGGTCCGCTCGGCGATCTTCTGGATTCTGGGGATGTACCTCCCCAGCCCGAGCACGGTCGGGTCCATGATCGTGTCGATCCCGAGCCGCTTGAGCTCGTTGAGGTCGGCCACCGCGTCGGCGATCTTCTGTTCCTCGTCCCAGTCGTCCTGGTAGTTGTTGCGGTACTCCTCGCCGAGCACGAACACGTGCTCGTGCACCAGGGTCCTGCCCAGGCGGCTCGAATCGACGGGTCCGCGGGCGGTCTGGACTTCGGTCATGGAAGGCTCCTGACGGTCTCGGCTATCTTGTTCGGCAATGCTTGCTGTCGTTCGCCGCGGTGGCTCCGAGCTGCGAGGAAGCTGCGAGGGACCTGCGAGGGAAGCGCCGGGCGGGACCGCTCGGCGTCATGAGAGGGTGGCGCGATCGATGGCTCGCTTGAGGATCTTCCCGGTCGGCCCCTTGGGCAGCGAGGAAACGAATCTGAACAGCCTGGGCACCTTGTACGCCGACAGGCGCTCCTTGGCCCACGAGCGGAGGGCGTCAGGTGTGAGCTCGGCTCCCGGACGAAGAGCGATCACCGCGCCGACCTCTTCGCCGTAGTGCTCGTGGGGGACGCCGACCACGGCCGCCTCGACGATGTCGGGGTGCTGGTAGAGCACTTCCTCGACCTCGCGCGGGTACACGTTGTACCCGCCGCGGATGATGAGCTCCTTCAGCCGGCCGACGATCGTGAGGTAGCCGCCGTCGTCGAGAACCCCGAGGTCTCCGGTCCTGAGCCAGCCGTCGGCGAGTTCCTCAGCGGTCGCCTCCGGGCGGTTCCAGTAGCCCTTCATGACCCCGGGCCCCTTGATGAAGACCTCGCCCGCCTCCCCGGCGGGCGCGGGCGCGCCGTCCTTGCGGATCTCGACGGACGTGCCGGGCACCGCGACACCGACGGTTCCCGGGCGTGGGGGAGCGTTGAAGGTCCCCAGCCCGGTTGTCTCCGTCAGTCCGTAACCCTCGAGAATGGTGCATCCGAAGCGCTCCTGGAACGTGCGGAGGACCTCGACCGGCAGCGACGCGCCGCCTGAGACCCCCAGGCGCAGGTCGGCCAGGTCGGCGGGACCGAACCCCTCGGAGGCTTGCAGCATCGCGTTCCACATCGTGGGAACGCCGGCGAAACCGGTCAGGCGGTCGCGCCGCACCAGCTCCAGTGCCTCGCGCGCGTCGAACCGCGTGAGCAGGGACAGTGAACCGCCTGCCGCCAAGACGGTGTTCATGATCACCGCTTGACCGAAGACATGGAAGAGCGGCAGCGCGGTGCCGAAACGGTCGGCATCGGTCAGGGCCATCACGCGCCGCACAGCGTCCGCCGTCGAGAGCAGGTTCGACGCCGTGAGCTCCGCGCCTTTGGGGTTGCCCGTGGTGCCCGACGTGTAGAGGATCACGGCCGTGTCCGCGGGGTCCTGTGGACACGGCTCGGCGAGCGGTGTGACGTCGAAGGACGCGCCGGGGTGAAGCTTCCAGTGCTCGACGTGTACGCGTCCGGCCGCGGCCTCGGCGGCTGCGTCGCACTCGTGCCAGCCGAGCACCAGGGTCGCGCCGGAATCCCGCAGGACGTACTCGATCTCGGTGGAGGTGGCCATCGGGTTCATCGTGATGACCGTGAGTCCGGCTGCCTGGAGTCCGTAGTACGCGATGGGGAACTCGAAGATGGTCGGGGCGATCAGGACGACGCGTTCCCCGGGCCGGAACCCGGCCAGCAGCACGGCCTGTGCCACCTGGCCGCATGCAGCGCGCAGTCGGGAGTAGGTCAGGTTTCCACGGTCTGATCGGATGGCCGGCCGAACGGGCTCCTGGTCGGCTCTCGCCCAGAGGTGAGATGCGATGTTCATGTGAGTCCTCCCCGGCTTCTGTGACCAGGTTCCGGCAGTCTAGTCGAAGTTGAAGTCGGATTCAATATTTAGGCCGCGGCCCTGCGCCGCGCAACCGTGCCGACGCCGACGCCGACGATCAGCACGACGCCCTGGAACAGGTACTGCCAGTACGTCTCCATACCCAGCAACGCGATGGCGTTGAAGCCGACCGCGACGGTGACGACACCGACGATGGTGCCGAGGATGTGGAACTGGCCGTCGCGCAGGACGGCCGAGCCGAAGAACGCCGCCGCGAACGCGGCGAGCAGGTAGGTGTCACCCGCCGAGACCGCGGCGCTCCCGGTACGGGTCGCGAGGAGCACGCCGGTCAGGGCGGCGAGGGTGCCGCAGATGACGAAACCGATGACGCGCACGCGGTTGACCCGGATGCCGGACAGGCTCGCGGCGACGGCGTTGCCGCCGACCGCCTGCATCGACTGTCCGAGCACCGTGCGGTTGAGCAGCAGCCAGGCGAGCACGGCCAGTCCGACCATGATGTAGACCGGGTACGGGATGCCGGCGAACCGTCCGAGGCTGATCTGCAGGAAGGCGTCGGGATCGCGCAGGCTGACGGGCAGGCCGCCGGCGATGGCGTAGTTCGCGCCGACGGCCACCGTGCCGATCCCGAGAGTCGCGACGAGCGCGTTGACGCCCAGGACCGTGACCACCAGGCCGTTGAGCAGGCCGATGACGACGCCGACCGCCACACCGGCCAGGATCGCCAGCGGGATCGACACGTCGTCGAGCATCAGGGTGCAGGCGATGACCCCCGCGAGGCTGGCGGTGCTGCCGATGCTCAGGTCGAACTCCCCGGTGACCAGGGTGAACGTCAGCCCCATCGCGATGACGGCCGACAGCGCGCTCTGGTTGAGGACGTTGACCACGTTGCTCCCGGTGGCGAACGTGTCGGGTTCGAGCACCGACATGACCACGATGAGCGTGGCGAGCATGATGAGCGCGCCGTACCGGCCGAGCCGCTGCCACAGGTGCGCCGACCAGGGCTGGGCGATGGGGGGCTGGAGTGTGGTGATCATGCGATCTCCTGGTCGTCGACGTGCGCGAAGCAGAGTTGGGTGAGCCGGTCCTTCGTCGCGCCGGCGCCCTCGACCGAGGCGACCACCGTGCCCCCGCGCACCACCAGCACCCGGTGGCAGACGGCGAGCTCGTCGAAGTCGCTGGAGATCATCAGCACCGACGTCCCCGTGGCGGCGAGCTCGGCGACGATGCCGTAGATCTCCGCGCGGGCGCCGACATCGACGCCCACGGTCGGTTCGTCGAGGATCAGCACGCTGGGCTCGTTGCGCACGTACTTGCCGACGACGACCTTCTGCTGGTTGCCGCCGCTGAGCCGGTGGACGGCCTCCTTGGGGGAGCGCGACTTGACCGCGAAGCGCTCGATCAGCGACCGGGCGATCCGCCGCGACGCCCGGGGCCGGTGCACGGCCGACATGCGGGGAGTGGCCCCCACCGCGGCCATCTGGAGGTTGCTCTCGATGCTGTCGGCCAGGACGAGGCCCTGGCTGCGTCTCTCCTCGGGGACCAGGCACACTCCGCGGCGGATCGCCTCGTGAGGTGTGCGCGCCCGGTAGGGCTCGCCGTCGAGAACCATCTCGCCCTCCGTCGCGGCGTCGGCGCCGACGAGCAGCCGGGCGATCTCGGTCCGGCCGGACCCGACCAGTCCGGCGATGCCGAGGATCTCGCCCTCGTGCAGGTCGAAGTCCACTGCGCGGACTCGGGGAGGCCGGCCGAGGCCGCGCACGGACAGGCGCACCCGCTCGCCGCTCGGCGCCGCGGGGCCACGCCTCTCGATCGACTCGACCTCACGGCCCACGATGTGGTGGGTCAGCGTCCGGACGTCGAGCGACTCGGATCCGTAGCTCCCGACTACGCTCCCGTTGCGCATGACGCAGATGCGGTCGGCGATCCGCAGCACCTCTTCCAGGCGGTGGGAGATGTAGAGGATGCCGACGCCGCTCGCGGTCAGCTGCTCGATCACCCGGTACAGGCGCTCGGCCTCCTCGTCGGTGAACGAGGCCGTGGGTTCGTCGAGCGCGACGAGGTGGGCCGGTCGCATCAGGCCGCGTCCGAGCGACACCATCCACCGCTCGGCCACGGGGAGCCGCTCGACGGGGACGTCGAGCACGATCTGATGACCGAGCATCTCGCCGACCTCCCCGGCCCTGGCGCGCAGCGCCTTGCGGTCGAGGATGCCCAGCGAGCGGGTCGATCTCAGTCCCATCGCCATGTTCTGCAGCCCGGTGAACTTCGGCACCAGGTTGAGCTCCTGGTGCACGAAGCTCAGACCCAGCTCGGTGGCGGTGCGGGGGCTGTCGATCTGGACCTCGCCACCGTCGAGCAGGATCCGGCCCGAGTCCGCCTGCTCGGCGCCCGCGAGGATTCTCACCAGGGTCGACTTGCCCGCACCGTTGGCTCCGCAGAGGGCGAGAATCTCGCCCGGCGCCAGCGAGATGGAGACGCCGTCCAGCGCGCGCGCCCCGCCGAACTGCTTGGAGATGCCCTCCATGCGCAGGCTCACCCCGAGCCGCCGTGGCCGCTGCCCCGGGTCGGCCTCCTCCGCGTCGCGCACGGCCGGGCCCTTCGTCTGGATCGCGCGGTTCATTTGGCGGCCGGGTACTTCTTGACGAACTCGTCGTAGTTTTCGGTGGTGACGAGGAACGTCGGGATGGCGACGTCCTCGGGCTTGGCGTCGGGCCCGGCCGCGATGATCGCAGGCGTTCTCTGCGCGATGGCCAGGCCGATGGCGGCGACGTCGACGAAGGCGGTGGCGCGCAGGTCGCCGGCCTTGACCGCGCGCAACGCGGCCGGAGTGCCGTTGATGCCGTAGACGCGGACGTCGTCACGGCCGGCCTGGCGCAGGGCGCTGACCGCGCCGAGGGCCGGGTCGTCGAAGCAGCCCCAGACCGCCAGAGGTCCGCTCCCGGCGGGGTGCTTGGCCAGCCACGCCTGAGTGAACCGGGTGGCCGCTTCGACCTGTCCGGGGATCGGAACCTCGTTGCGGGTCACCTGGATGCCGGTGCCCTTCACCGTGTCCATCAGCTGTTCCTCGCGGCCGAGGCACGGCAGACCGCTCTTGTAGCCGAGGACCAGCAGGTTTCCGGTGCTCCCGAGGTCCTTGACCAGCAGCTTGGCGCCCTCGGCGGCGTTCGGCCGGCCACCGTCCATGTTGATAGGCACTCCGGCGGCGGTTCCGCCCGCGAACGAGATCACAGGGATCCCCGCGGCGGTCGCGGCCCGGACCCCCGCGGTGAGCGAATCACTGGGGAACACCGTGGCGACGATCGCGTCGACACGTTTCTGGACGTAGTCGTTCATCGCGCTGATCGCCTTGTCGACCGAGCCCTGCGGATCGACCTTGCTGACCTCCCACCCCTGCTTCTGGGCGTACTCCACGTACGCCTTGATGGCCGTCTCGCTCGTCTCGTCGCTGGACGCGAACTGGACGATGCCGATCGAGTACGTCTTGCCGGCGCCCTTGTCGGAACCGTTGTCGGAATCCTTGCCGGGCGAGCCACCACAGGCGGCCGCCATGACCATGAGCGCGGGCAGCGTCGCCCTAACCGCGATTCTCCGGAACTTCATCGATCATCCTCGTGCTGGTGCTTGGTACGGACGGGGTGGAAAGCCTGGACTTGTACGCCGGCAGCCGCTGCCCGGCCCACGCGCGGATCTCCTCGCCGGTCACCGTGGAGCCGGGGGAGAGCACGGTGACTGCGCGGTGGCGTCGGGACCGTTCCAGTAGCCCTTCATGAAGGTGGGCCCGGTGATGTACACCTCGCCCACCTCGCCGGGGGGCAGGACGTATGCGGCCGAGCGGACCGCGCCGGCGACATTGACCATGCTGGCCCACCTTCGCTGTGTGACGTCCGCCACCTGCCACGGGAACGTCTTGAGCGGGAACGTACTTGAGATCGCACTCATCTTCAAGTGTGAATGCCGATATCGCTCGGCGGGAACCTGTAGTGCGGGCGCGCTGGGCCGGGACCTGAGGTGAATATGGCTTCAGGTTGGTGGGCGGCCTAGAGTACGGCCCATGGACTCACTCACGCCCGCCGTCATCCCCGTCAACGGCATCGACCTGAGCACCTACGTCGTAGGGGAGGGGCCGGTCGTCGTGCTCGCCCACGGGTTCCCCGAACTGGCCTACTCCTGGCGCCACCAGGTGCCGGCGCTCGCCGGTGCCGGGTACCGCGTGGTCGTCCCGGACATGCGCGGCTTCGGGCGCAGCAGCCGGCCCGCGGACGTGGGCGCGTACCACGCCGGCGAGCTGGCGGCCGACCTCGTAGGCCTACTCGACGCCCTGGACGAGCCGGAGGGCGTCTTCGTCGGGCACGACTGGGGCGCCTCCGTGGTGTGGCACGTGGCGGTCGCGCACCCCGGCCGCGTCCGCGGGGTCGCGGGCCTGAGCGTCCCGTACGCGCCGCCGGCGCCCGCGCCCCCCACGCGGATCCTGCGCAAGCGCCTCGGTGACCGGTTCTACATGATCTGGTTCCAGGAGGAGGGACCCGCGGACGAGGCGCTCGCAAAGGACGCCCGCGGCACGATGGCGGGCTCGTTCTCCCCGGGCCCCGAGCTGCTGGGCTCCGAGCGGCCGGGCTCGGAGCTGCCGGGCTGGCTCAGCGAGGCCGAGCTGAAGGTCTACGTCGACGCGTTCGAGCGCACGGGGTTCACGGGCGGGCTGAACTACTACCGCAACCTCGACCGCAACTGGGAGATCGCCCGCGAGCTCGGGGTGCGCGTCATCGAGTCGCCGGCGCTGTTCGTCACCGGCTCGGAGGACCCCGTACGCCGGTTCATGCCCGCCAAGCACCTCGAGGACGCGTTCACCGACCTGCGTGGCAACGTCGTCCTCGACGGGGCCGGGCACTGGATCCAGCAGGAGCGGGCCGACGAGGTCAACGCCCTTCTGCTGCGGTTCCTGGAGAGTCTGGACCGGGAGCCGCCCGCGGCGCGATCTTGAGTGCGTTGATCCAGAGCTGCGTCAGCGTGTCGGTGAGCTCGTCGAGGTCCCAGTCCTCGCCCAGCACCCAGTTGGTGTAGGCGGTGCGCGCGACCATGCCCGACAGCGCGCCGGCGGCCAGGATCGGGTTGAGCGCCGGGTCGGCCAGCCCGCGCGCCTGCAGGTCCCGGATCGCGCGCGCGTTGCGGCGCATGAACGCGTCCGAGCGGCGCTTGCGGAGCTCGCGGAACTTGTCGTCGATGTTGGCCACCTGCTCCAGCAGCCGCATCAGCTTCGCGTTGCGTTCGTACGACTGCAGGTAGGCGCGGGTGCTGGCCGCGATCACGCTCACGGGGTCGTCGCTGTCGGTCATCTCGTGGACGTGGGGGTGGAGCATCTCCTCCTGGATCTCCTCCAGCACGGCCTGGAAGATCTCCTCCTTGCTGGTGAAGTAGGTGTAGAACGAACCAGCGGCGGTGCCGGCCTCCGTCGTGATGTCCGCGAGCCGCGCGTCGAGGAAGCCGTCACGCTCGAAGACCTTGCGCGCCGCCTGCACGAGCCGTGCCCTCGTCCGCGCGCCGCGGGCCGTGCGGGGGGGCTCGCGCTCGGATGCGGTCGCGCTCGCCTCGCTCTCCCGGCGGGACGTCGTCGGCCGTGCCATGCGCGTCTCCTTCACTGGGTCCTGACGTCCACTTGGTTCTGACGTCGTCTTCTGGTGTGTGCTGTTCAACGATAGTCCGGGACAGGGCGGCTCGCGGACACGAATCGCGCCGTGGACCGCCTCCCGCGGCCCGGCCCTCAGGAGCGCTCGACCACCCGCGCCACCGACTCCGCCACGCAGACCGGCCGGTCCGCGCCCTCGCGTTCGAACGTCTGCCGGAAGCGGAGCTGGATGCCGCCGGTCACCTCGGCCACGTCGACCAGGGTCGACGTCATGCGCACCCGCGAGCCCACCGGCAGCGGGGCCGGGAAGCGGACCTTGTCGTAGCCGTAGTTGAGGCCGTGGGCGAACCCCTCGAACGACAGGAGCGCGTACAGGAACGCGGACTCCAGCGAGAGGGTGTACAGCCCGTGCGCGATCGTGGTGCCGAGCGGGCCGGCCGCCGCACGCTCGGGGTCGACGTGGATCCACTGGTGGTCGCCGGTGGCGTCGGCGAACGCGTCCACACGCTCCTGGGTGACCTCGTGCCAGTCGGTCGGGCCGAGCTCCTTCCCGATGAGATCCCGGAGTTCGTCGAGGGAGCTCGGGGTGAGCGGGTAGGCGTTCTCCGGCATCGCGGCCTCCTTGACGCGGCGCGGGGCACGCCGCCCAGACTTGAACTTGAGATAGACTTCAACTATACAATGTTCGCACCCGTTAGCCGTCCGCCGACGCATCTGAATGAGGAGAACGCAGTGTCGATGTTCGAAACGTCTGACCGTGCGAAGAAGTACTCCGAGGAGCTCTTGGACTTCATGGACAGCCACGTGTATCCGGCTGAGGCGGTGTACGAGGAACAGATGAGATCCTCCGATGACCCGCACCACCACCCGCCGGTCCTCGAGGAGCTCAAGGCCGAGGCGAAGCGGCGGGGCCTGTGGAACCTCTTCCACCCGCATCCGGAGTGGGGACCGGGGCTGTCCAACTTCGAGTACGCCCCGCTCGCGGAGATCATGGGCCGCAGCCCGCACCTGGCGCCCGAGGCGTGCAACTGCGGGGCGCCCGACACGGGCAACATGGAGGTGCTCACGCTCTTCGGCACCGACGAGCACAAGGAGAGGTGGCTCAAGCCGCTGCTCGACGGCACGATCCGGTCGGCGTTCGCGATGACCGAGCCGGGCGTGGCCAGCTCGGATGCGACGAACATCGAGTTGCGGATGGAGCGCGACGGCGACGAGTACGTCCTCAACGGGCGCAAGTGGTTCGCCTCCAACGCGATGCACAAGAACTGCAAGGTGCTCATCGTCATGGGCAAGACCGACCCGGGCGCCGCCACCCACCGCCAGCAGTCGATGATGGTCGTCCCGATCGACGCGCCCGGCGTCACCCTCGTGCGCAGCCTCCCGGTCTACGGGTACGTCGACCGCGAGGGCCACGCCGAGATCGTCTTCACCGACGTGCGCGTCCCGGCCGGCGACGTGCTGCTCGGCGAGGGCGAAGGGTTCGCGATCAGCCAGGCCCGTCTCGGCCCGGGACGCATCCACCACTGCATGCGGGCGATCGGCACGGCCGAGCGCGCGCTGGAGCTGATGTGCACCCGGGCGCTGGCCCGTGAGACGTTCGGGCAGCCGGTCGCCGAGCGCTCCAACATCCAGGACTGGATCGCCGAGGCGCGCATCGAGATCGAGAAGTCGCGCCTGCTCACGCTCAAGGCCGCCTGGATGATGGACCAGGTCGGCAACAAGGCCGCCCGGATGGAGATCGCCGCGATCAAGGTCGACGCCCCGAACATGGCGCTCCAGGTCGTCGACCGCGCCATCCAGGTCCACGGCGGCGGCGGTGTCACCAACGACTTCCCGCTCGCCTCGTTCTGGGCCCACCTCCGTACGCTGCGCCTGGCCGACGGGCCGGACGAGGTCCACAAGCGCACGCTCGCCCGCCAGGAGCTCCGCAAGTACGCCGGGACGACGGAGAGCCGCCGATGACGGGCCCCGCCGGGCTGGCCGGCCGTACCGCGATCGTGACCGGCGCCTCGCGCGGCATCGGGCTGGGCGCGGCTGAGGCGCTCGCCGCCGCGGGCGCGAACGTCGTGCTGACCTCCCGCAGCAC
>NZ_QNFZ01000209.1 GCF_003313395.1 Nonomuraea lactucae
CGCACGGGCGCGGGCCCACTCGGCGGGGTCCACATCGGGCGGCACCTGGCGGAAATCGTGCCCGAACGCGTCGTAGCGGCGGCGCGTCTCGGGATCGGAGAGCACGGAGTACGCCTCCGAGATCTCCTTGAACTTGTCCTCGGCGCCGGGATCCTTGTTGACATCAGGGTGATAGGCGCGCACGAGCTTGCGGTAGGCCCGCTGGATCTCGTCGGCGTCGGCGTTCCTGCCCACGCCGAGCACCTCGTAGTAGTCGCGCCGTGGGGCCATCACTCCGCCTTCTTCGCGACGGCCACGATCGCCGGCCTGAGCTGCCGCTCGGCATCGCCGTAGCCGGGACGGAGCACCTCCACCACAGTGCCCGGGTCGGCATCGGCCCGCTCTACGGTGGCTACCGCCTCGTGGCGGGCGGGATCGAAGGGTACGTCCACCTCGTCATGGCGGGGGTAGCCGAGCTTGGCCAGGAGGGCGACAGCCTGGTCACGCACGGCCCGTATCCCGTCGAGTACCGCGTCCGCGCCTCCGTCGCCTGCGTGGCTCAGCGCGAGCTCCAGGTTGTCCAGGATGGGCAGCCACTCGGCCGCCACCCTCGCCCGTTCCTCCGCCCTGATCCGCTCGGCGTCGCGGGAGATGCGCTTGCGCAGGTTGTCCAGGTCGGCGACGGCACGCAGCCAGCGGTCCTCCAGCTCCGCGAGCTTCGCGTCGGCCTCCGCGGGCGAGATGGCTTCCTCACCCTGCGCGCCGGCCTGGGTCTGGGGTGTGTGCTCGTTCATGTCACTCGGGCTCCGACGTCGTGAACTCGGCGTCGATCACGTCCTCCTCACCGCCAGGGACACCTTCCGTCCTGCCCTGCGGCGGCACGCTGGGCCCGCCGCCCGCGGCGGCTCCGAGGCTGTGATACACCTGCTGCAGCTCGCCGCTGAGTGTGCGCAGCCGGTCGATCGGCGCCTCTTCCTTGATCGCCTGTCGGGCCTCCTCCACGAGCTGCCCGGCCCTCGCCTTCTCGTGCACGGGAACCGCGTCGCCCAGCTCCTCCAGCCGACGCTCCACCTGGTACGCGACCGAGTCCAGCTCGTTGCGCGCGTCTATGGTCTCGCGGAGTCTGACGTCCTCCGCACGGTGCCGCTCGGCATCGGCGACCATCCGCTCGATCTCCGACTTGTCCAGGTTGGAGCTCTCGCTGATGGTGATCCGCTGCTCGGCGCCGGTGTCCTTGTCCCGTGCCGAGACGTTGAGTATGCCGTTGGCGTCGATGTCGAAGGTGACCTCGATCTGCGGCACCCCCCGCGGCGCGGGCCGGATGTTCTCCAGCCGGAAGCGCCCGAGCACCCGATTGTCGGCGGCGCGCTCACGCTCGCCCTGCAGGACGACGATGTCGACGGCGGTCTGGTTGTCCTCGGCCGTGCTGAAGACCTCGGTACGGCGCGCGGGGATGGTCGTGTTGCGCTCGATCACCTTGGTCATGAGCCCGCCGAGCGTCTCGACGCCCAGCGACAGAGGCGTGACGTCGAGTAGGACGACGTCCTGCACCTCGCCCTTGATGATCCCCGCCTGGACAGCCGCGCCGATCGCGACGACCTCGTCCGGGTTCACCGTCATGTTGGGCTCCTTGCCCTCGGTGAGCCGGCGCACGAGATTCTGCACGGCGGGCATCCGGGTCGCCCCACCGACGAGGATCACTTCGTCGAGGTCCACGGGCCTGAGCTTCGCGTCCTCCATCGCCTGCTTGACGGGGGCGATGCAACGCTCGACCAAGTCGGCGGTGATCTGCTCGAACGTGGAGCGCCTGAGCGTGGTGTTGAGGTGCTTCGGCCCCGAGGCGTCCGCCGTGATGAACGGCAGGCTGATCGTGGTCTGGGTGACCTCCGAGAGCTCCACCTTGGCCTTCTCGGCCGCCTCGAAGAGTCGCTGCAGGGCCTGCGGGTCGTTACGCAGGTCGATGCCCTGGTCCCGCTGGAACTCGTCGGCCAGGTGGTCGACGATCCTGCGGTCGAAGTCGTCGCCGCCGAGGTGGCCATCGCCGGAGGTGGCGCGGACCTCGACCACGCCTTCGCCGATATCCAGGATGCTGACGTCGAAGGTGCCGCCGCCCAGGTCGAACACCAGCACGGTCTCGTTCGTCTTCTTGTCCAGCCCGTACGCGAGCGCCGCCGCCGTCGGCTCGTTGATGATCCGCAGGACCTCGAGCCCCGCGATCCGCCCCGCATCCTTGGTCGCCTGGCGCTGGGCGTCATTGAAGTACGCCGGAACGGTGATGACCGCCTCGGTCACCTTCTCACCGAGGTATTTCGCCGCATCGGCGGCCAGCTTCCGCAGGACTAGGCCGGAGACCTCCTCCGGCGCGTACTGCTTGCCGCCGACCTGGAAGCGCACGGCTCCCTGGGGTCCCTCGACCACGTCGAAGGAGACCGCGTGGATCTCGCTCTTGACCTCGTCGAAGCGGCGGCCGATGAATCGTTTCGAGGAATAGATCGTTCCCTTCGGGTTCAGTATGGCCTGGCGGCGGGCCATCTGGCCTACCAGCCGTTCGCCCTGATCGGTGAAGGCCACCACGGACGGCGTCGTCCGCGAGCCCTCCGCGTTGGGCAACACCGTGGGATGGCCGTCTATTGTGGCGGCGATCACCGAGTTCGTGGTGCCGAGATCGATGCCGACTGCTTTCGCCATCACTCGCTCCCTCGTCCTGCTATCCACTCATCGCCCGGAGCAGCTCATGGGCCCTGGCCGCGTGTTCCGAATCGACGAGAACCTCGTACTTGTCGGCCACGAGGGCGCTCTCGGAGACGAAGTCCCGCCGGCCGCCCTGGAGGGCGTGCGAGACCAGCCCGAAGATCGCTCCCGCCACCACGCCCCACACCAGCCCCCAGAGCACCAGAGGCAACGCTGCCGCGGCCGAGATCGAGAAAATCGCCAGGAAGAGACCGATGAGCAGCCCGAACCAGGCTCCGGAGGCCGCGCCCCATGCGGCCGCGCGCAGAAGGGTCATCCGCGCGAGAACCCGCTCCACCGAGCGCAGCCCGGCGCCGACGATCAATGTCCCCTGCACGGGGAATCCATGGTCGGCCAGGTAGTCGACGACTTTCTGCGCCTCCTCGTAGCTGCGGTAGCTCCCAATCGGTTCCCGGTTGGTGGTGGCGGGGCCTGACGACGCGACGGGCATGACTCCTCCTCTCCCCGCCTCAGGCGGAAACCTCGATGTGCTTGGGCTTGGCGGCCTCCGCCTTGGGCACGGTGATGGTCAGCACACCGTCGGACAGGTGAGCCTCCACGCGGTCGGCGTCGACGTCTCCCGGGAGTGTCGTGCGCAGCTCGAACTGGCCGGTCCTGCGCATCTTGCGGTGCCTGCGCTGACGCTCCTGCTCCTCGATCTGCCCGGTGACGATCAGCTCGCGCTCGGACAGCTGGACGTCGATCTGGTCCTTGCGCGCTCCGGGGACATCGATCTCCACGACGTAGGAGTCTTCAGTCTCCGACACGTCCGCCATGGGCACCCAAGCCCCCATGCCGCCATCGCCGGGAAGAGCGCCCAGAGCCTCGCCCAGAGCCGCGTTCATGAGCTGTCCCAGCCTGTCGTAGGTGTCTTCGATCTCGCGGGCGGGGAACATCTCGCCGCCCCTGCGACGTACTAGCAGCGCCATCTGGACCTCCTGGATGGGTTCCTGAATAGGCCGAAAGATGTAACGACCTACATTTCCGAACCTGGCCCAGGCGTCTCGCGGGCACATCCCCCAGCTGAGTAGTCATCGCCGCGACTCCGTGCGACCCGTGCGCCGCGGCCGCCGCCGGGCGAGGCGTCCCTCGACTGCTCCGCCGCGAGCCGCGCGAGCTCGACCCGGGATCTGATGCTCAGCTTGCGGAAGACGTGCCTCAGGTGGAACGCGACCGTGTGCACACTGATGAACATCTGTTCGGCTATCTGCGGGTTGGTGCATCCGTCCGCCGCAAGCAACGAGATGGCGTGCTCGGTCCCGGTCAGGCTGTCCCAGCCGGAGAGGGGGCGTTCGACGTAGCTCCAGTGGCGGTGGCGTATCCCCATTCCGCGCAGTCTCTGGCGGATGCGCGCGGAGTCCCGCAGGGCGCCGATGTCGTGATACAGGCCCAAGGCGCGGTCCAGGCTCTCGGTCGCCGCCACGCGCTGCCCGGCGGTGGAGAGCAGCATGCCGAGATCCTCCTCGGCGGAGGCCCGCGCCCACACGTCCTTGGTCCGCCCGGCGGCCAGGGCCAGCGCGTCGCGATCCCCGTCGAGCAGGCCCCTGGCATGCGCCGCGGCGGCGGCAAGCGTGGGAAACTCATGGTTGGCCCGGCCGAGGGCCTCGGCGGCGGCCGCCACGTGCTCGGCCGCCACCCGGTCGCCGGCGGCCAGGGCGACCC
>NZ_QNFZ01000210.1 GCF_003313395.1 Nonomuraea lactucae
CCCGCGCCGCGCTGACCGCCGCCGCCACCTGGGCCGTGCTCGGCGGCACCACGCTGGCCCGCGAGGGCGCCTGCATGGCCGAGGCGCTGGAGGGCGACGACCTGGACCGGGCGCGGGCCCGTCTCCCCCACCTGTGCGGCCGCGACCCGTCCGGGCTGGGATCGCGGGAACTGGCCAGGGCCACCGTCGAGTCGCTGGCCGAGAACACCTCGGACGCCGTCGTGGCCCCCCTCTTCTGGGGCGTCGTGGCGGGAGCTCCCGGGCTGCTGGCGTACCGGGCGATCAACACGCTGGACGCGATGGTGGGGCACCGTTCGCCCCGGTACGAGCGGTTCGGCTGGGCCGCCGCGCGGCTGGACGACGTGGCCAACTACGTTCCGGCCAGGATCACGGGCCTGCTCACCGTGCTCGCCGCCCCGGACCCGCGGCGCGCGCTGGCCGTACTGGCCCGCGACGGCCACCGCCATCCCAGCCCGAACGCGGGACGGTGCGAGGCGGCGTTCGCGGGTGCGCTGGACGTGACCCTGGGCGGCGCCAACGTCTACGGCGAGCGCGTGGAGCACCGCCCCGAGATGGGTGACGGGCGCAGGCCGCAGGTGCGGGACATCCGCCGGGCGGTACGCCTCACCCGGGCGGTGAGCATCGCGGCGGCCGTTGGCGCGGTCGTGGTTACCTGGGCGGGCGGGAGCGCTCGACGCCGACCGTGATCTCGTTGCCGAGCTTGTGCTCGCCCAGCAGGTCGAGGGCGTCGCCGCTCCAGAACCTGCCCGGGTCGTACCAGTTGGGGCGGCGGCCGGGGGCCAGGAGTCCCATCTCCTCGTAGGTCACGGCCACGACCTCGGCGCAGTAGGCCCGCTCCAGCGTGTGCTCGGCCACCCGGCCTCGCAGCCGGGGGATCCGGCCGCGGGCCCAGCGCGCCGCCAGCCGTGCCGTGCTGGGGAACGGGGTGCCGTCCAGCCGGGCGACCGTGCGCAGGGCGGCGTCCTCCATCTCCGCGGTGGCCTGGGGTTCGAGCTGGCGCAGCCAGGCGCGTTGGCCGTAGCGGTCGGCCCAGACCGTGACCGCGGCGCGCAGGTCGTGCAGCTGCACCCCCCGGTGGTGGGTGCCCGCCCACAGGTCGAGCAGCGACTTGCCCAGCTCGGCGTGCCACATCATCGGGGGCAGATCCTCGACCACGATCGCCATGCCCACGTGGTTGACCGGGCTGTTGGTCATGGTCTGGATGGCGCGGTCGGGCACGGAGCGTCCCCGGAACACCCACAGATCGCCGGTGCGGGTGAGCTCGACGGCCTCATCGAGAGTCAGCACACCGCTAGCCTAGGCACATGCGCTGGTGGAAGATACTCGGGCTGGCAGGGGTGGCGGGGGTCGCGGCGACGGGCGTGGCGATCGCCCGCGCCGAGCGGCGCCGCCGGGCCTACACCCCCGAGGAGATCAGGGTACGGCTGCGCGAGCGCGTCGAGGGGCGTCAGCCCGAGGGCTTCAACCCGTAGACGAACACCACGTCGGGGTAGGCGGGATTGTCCTCGTACCCCTGGACGCCGCCCAGGTAGGCGCGCTGATAGTTGACCACCCAGGGCATCGCCACGGCGGCGTGATGGTCCAGCACGCGGGCGGTGGCCTGGCCGAAGGCCCGCTCGGCGGCGGCCCGGTCGCTCACCGTCAGCTTGGGCAGCGTGTCGAGCAGCTTGTCCGTGGCCGTGTCGTTGAGGTAGGCCAGGTTGAAGACGGTCGGGTTCTCGCTGTGGAAGACGTTGCCGAACCACGAGTAGCCGTCGGCGTAGTCGGGCCACCAGTACATGACGAAGATGTCCTGGCCGCGCTTCTTGCCCAGGTCCCACTGGGCGTTCCAGGGCATGGCCCTGGCCTCGATCGTGACGTTGAACGGCTTGAGCGCCCCGGCCAGCCGGTTGACGAGCAGCCGCTGGTCGGTGTCTCCCTCGGCGTAGGTGAGGCTGAGCCGCAGGGCCCTGGCGCCCGGTCCGTAGCCGGCCTGCTGCAGCAGCCGCTGCGTCCCCTCCAGGTCCTGCTTCGGCACCCGGCCGGGTACGTGCCCCGGCAGGCCCTCGGGCACGATGCCGCTGGCCGGCGAGGCGGCGCCCCTGAGCCTCTTGATGATGCCCTGGTAGTCGACGGCCTTCTGCACCGCGCGGCGTACCCGCACATCGGCCATCGGCCCGCTCGCCGTGTTGAACAGCAGCATCGCGGTCTGGAAGGACGGCCGCTGCGCGGTGCGCACGCCGGGGATCGTCTTGGCCCGGGCGTACAGCCGCGGGTTGAGCCGTTCGACGAAGCTGGCCTCGCCGCGCAGCAGCATCCGCCAGGCCCGGTCGGGGTCGGGGACGACGCGATACTGGACGGTCTGGTAGCGCGGGCCGGTCCAGCCGCCCCAGTAGCCGTCGAACGCCTTGAGGGTGAGCTCGTCCTCCTTGCCCTTGCGCCAGGACGCCACCGTGTACGGCCCGGAGCCCGCGTCCCTGCCGCTGCTGAGCCAGCCGCGCAGGTCGGCGGCGGCCTTGGTGTCGTAGATGTAGGCGGCGTATCCGGAGGAGGCGACGAGGTCCAGCGGGACGGCGTACTTCAGCGTGAAGGTGACGGTGTGCGGGTTGTCGGCCTTGATGGCCGACACGGCGTCCCAGATGTAGGCGGCGCCCTCGCCGAGCTTCATCGTGCGCTCGATGGACGCCTTCACCGCCCCGGCGTCGAGGGGCCTGCCGGTGTGGAACTTCACGCCGGGACGCAGGGTGAAGGTCCAGGTCCTGCCGTCGGCCGACGAACGCCAGGACGTGGCGAGGCGGGGGGCTGCCTTCGTGGTCACCGGGTTCCAGAGGGTGAGCGTCTCGTAGATGTTCTGGAACGCGATGATCTCGTTGCTGTACGAGAGCCCGGGGTCCCACTCGGTCATGACGTCCAGGTTCTGCACCATGACGAAGGCGGACTCGCCCCGTGGCGCCTGCCGTACCTGGGCGGGCGACGAGCACGCCGCGATGGAGAGCAGCAGCGCGGCGGCCGCTGCGAGACGACGGCGCAACGCATCTCCCTCAGTGTCCTGTACGGGCTGTATGTCCCCAACGGGGTCCGGCGTACGCCGGGAAACTTACTCCATGATCTACACCAGGAGCCCAAAAGTCCCGAAAAACTAGGACTTCTGGAGATCGAATTGCTATCCTCGGGCGTTGTCCCGTCCGGGGTTCACCAGCAGGGGACCGACCGGAAGAGGTGCCATGGGCCGCAGCCGCACGATCCGCATGAAGATCATCGGCCTGCTTCTGGTCCCGCTCGCCTCGATGGTGGTGTTGTGGGGTGTCATCACCGCCGTCACCGCGAGCGAGAGCCTGGAACTGCGGCAGTACAAGACGCTCTGGGCCAACCTGCGTCTGCCGGCCGACCAGCTCACCAACGAACTCCAGCGCGAACGCCTCGCCACGGTCAGGCTGCTCCGCGGCAAGACCCCGGCGGCCGAGTCGGCCCTGGCCGACCAGCGCACGCGCACCGACGCGGCCGACGAACGGTTCAGGCAGCTGTCCGCCCGCTCCATGCACGCCTCGGAGGCCATCCGCACCCAGGTGGACGCGGTGCTCAGGCAGGTGCACAGGCTGGACGTCATCCGGGGCGACATCGACCTGGGCCTGTCCGGCCGGTCGCAGGCCATCGAGTCGTACAACGCGATCACCGACTCCCTGTTCGGCCTGCACCGGCGCGTGGCGTTCATCGACGACATCCCGCTGTACGAGCAGTCGCGCGTGGTCATCGACCTCGGCTACGCCAGGGAGCTGCTCAGCAGGGAGCAGGCCATCGCGGCCGGGCCGACCACGGCCGCCGAGCGGCGTCTGTTCACCCAGCTGGTCGGCAACCGCCGCTTCCTGATCGACCAGGCGCTGAGCGAGCTCGACCCGGGCCTGCGCGACGCCCAGGTCGCGATGATCACCTCGCCCGCCTACCAGCGGATGCGGCTGATGGAGGACCAGATCATCGCCGGCGGCACCCCGCGGACCTGGCTCGGCGCGACCGACGCGCTCAGCAAGTCGTTCCAGGAGGCCCAGTCGCAGGCCGGTGAGCTGCTCACCGAGCGGGCCGAGCCGGTGGCGGACTCGGTGCTCACGCGGGCGTTCGTGCTCGCGGGCACCTGCTTCGCGCTGGTGATCCTCTCGATCGCCTTCTCGCTGCGCATGGGCGACAGGCTGTCGAAGGAGCTGGGCGCGCTGCGGCAGGCCGCGCTGGAGGTGGCGCGGGAACGGCTGCCGCAGGTCGTGGAGAAGCTGCGCCGCGGCGAGACGGTGGAGGTGCCGGAGCTGTCGATCGCCACCACGACGGCCGAGATCGGCGACGTCGGGCAGGCGTTCTCCACCGTCCAGCAGACCGCCGTGGAGGCGGCCGTCGGACAGGCGCAACTCCGCGACGGCGTCGGCCACGTCTTCCGCAACCTGGCCCGGCGCAGCCAGACCCTGCTGCACCGCCAGCGCATCCAGCTGGAGGACATGCAGCACCGGGCCACCGACCCCGAGGCCCTCGACGACCTGTTCCGCCTCGACCACCTCACCACCCGCATGCGCCGCCACGCGGAGGGCCTGATCATCCTGTCGGGAGCGACCCCGGGCCGCGGCTGGAGCAAGCCCGTGCCGATGCTCGACGTGGCGCGCGGCGCGTCCGCCGAGGTCGAGGACTACCAGCGGGTCATCGTCGAACCGATGCCCAGCCACCGCGTGGCTGGGCCGGTCGTCGGTGACGTGATACACCTGATAGCCGAGCTGATCGAGAACGCCACCGTCTACTCGCCGCCGCACACCCCGGTTCACGTGCGCGGCGAGGTCACGGCCCGCGGCTTCGCCTTCGAGGTGGAGGACCGCGGGCTGGGGATCGGCGCCGAGGTGCTGGCCGGCTTCAACGAGCGGCTCGCCAGCCCACCGGAGTTCGACCTGGCCGACAGTGACCGGCTCGGCCTCTTCGTCGTCTCCCGCCTGGCCGCCAGGCATGCCATCCGCGTGACACTGCGCGGTTCACCATATGGAGGGACCACCGCCATCGTGCTGATCCCGGCAGAACACGTGACCGATCCGCCGGCCGATCCGGAGGAGATCCTCAAGGAACCTGTCCGTCCGATACGGGTGGTGCAGGGTGAGTGACGAACGCTGGCTGGACGAGGACGCGGGTCCGATCGTCCCCGCCTACCTGCTGACCAGGGGCCGCACGGTCCCGGCGAGCGAGGCCATCGACCTCATCGCGGTGATCATCACCGCCGGAGGGCTCGCCCCGCCCGTCGGCCTCGGGCCCGAGCACCTGATCATCCTGCAGAAGTGCACGACGCCCACCCGGCTCGTGGACGTGGCGGCCGAGCTCAACCTGCCCATCGGCGTGGTCAGGGTGCTGGTCGGCGACCTGCACGCGCAGAAGCTGGTCCAGGTGGAGCTCCCGCCGCCGGCCCCGTCCGCCAGCGTGCTGCTCGAAGTGATCAGCGGCCTCAAGGCCCTGTGAACGCTGGCGCTGTGACGCTCGCGCCGCGTGCCCGGCGCGCCCGCTGCCCCGCTCAGGCCGCCGGTACGTCCTCCGCGCGGTGGCAGGCCACCCGGCGCCCCCGAACCTCCCTGAGCGCCGGCGCCCGCTCGCACTCCGGTACGGCCAGC